>CAUQSD010000072.1:0-10680 GCA_963520685.1 uncultured Kingella sp.
GCTCGCCGCCGAAAGCATGGGGCTGGGCGGCGTGTTCATCGGCAGCATCCGCAACAACACCGCCGAAATCAGCCGCCTCCTCGGCCTGCCGCAAGGCGTGGTGCCGATAACGGGGATGTGTCTGGGCTATCCCGACCAAGACCCGGCCATGCGCCCGCGCCTGCCCCTGCACACCGTTGTTTCCGAAAACGCCTACCACCCCGCCGCCGAAGCCGACCTGCATGCCTACAACGACACCGTGCACACCTATTACCGTGAACGCAGCGACACCGATTTGGACTGGGTGCGGCAGATACGCGCCAACCTGTGCCGCGAAGTGCGCCCCGACCTGCTGGCGGCGGTTCAGGCGCAAGGGTTTGCCAAACGCTGACCGGAGCATTTCAGGCTGCCTCATCCGCCAACCTTATGAAACCCGAGGATTCGGGTAGGGTGGGCACTTGCTGCCCACGCGTCTCCCCCAAGGCAATCTGAAACCGCGTGGGCAACGAGTGCCCACCCTACCAAACCAGCAATCTCCTTATAAAACAACGGATATTTATTTTTCAGGCTGCCTTATCCCCCCTCAACCTTATAAAACCTAAGGATTCAGGTAGGGTGGGCACTTGCTGCCCACGCGTCTCCCCAAAAAGGCAGCCTGAAACCGCGTGGGCAACGAGTGCCCACCCTACCCACTGCGGATGCCTACCGCCACTCGCGCACCGTAACCTTCGCCTCGCCCAGCCTGTGCGCCCGCGTGAAAAAACCGACCAGCGCGGGTGTGGCATCTGCGGTGATATTGGGCAGCTTTTCCACGTCCAGCGCGGTTACGGTGAATTCGTAGCGGTGGTTTTGCCCTTTGGGCGGACACGCGCCCATGTAGCCCGCCGTGCCGCCGTCCGTCCGCGTGGCCAGCGCGCCCTGCGGCAGGGGCTGGTTTTCAGGCAGCTTGGAAACACCGGCGGGGATATTGACCACCACCCAGTGCATCCAGCCCAAGCCGGTCGGCGCGTCTTTGTCATACATGGTCAGCACAAAACTTTTCGTGCCCTTGGGCGCGTTCTGCCACGAAACGGCAGGCGCAACGTTGCCGCCCGAGCAGCCGAAACCGTACGACGCGCTCAAAACATGCTTCTGCTGGAAACGCCCGTTTTGCAGCCCTTCCACCCGAACGCTGAACTTGCCCTGCGCCGCCGCGCCCAGCGATGCCGCCAGCAGGGTTGCCGTTAAAATTACTTTTTTCATGTGTTGCTCCGTGTTTGTGGAAAAACACCATGATAGGGCAACGGCGGCTCGGCACGATGCCGAAACGGGCAGATGCTGTGCCGAAACGCTCGCAGCGGTTTTATTGCCGGCACCGCCGATTTTCGCAGGACGGGTGCATGCCCGCGCGGTTTCAGGCTGCCTTCAAGTGCAGAACATCGTTCCCGTAGGGTGGGCACTCGTTGCCCACGCGTTTCAGGCTGCCTTCCAATATGCAACGCGTGGGCAGCAAGTGCCCACCCTACGCACCGCATCGGTTTCACAAGACCAAGCAACGGCTAAACGAACAGGCAGCCTGAAAAGCAGATTGCCGTTGTTTTATAAAGAGATTATTAGCATGGTAGGGTGGGCACTCGTTGCCCACGCATTTTTAAAACCCCTCCACCGCCTGCAACACCTGCGGCAGCTCGGTAAAACCGTCCGAAGCCAAAAAATGCCCTGCGTTCGCCACGCGGATGACGGGGGCATTCAAAGCGGCGGCGAGTTTGCCGCTCTCTTCGGGGGCGACAATCGCATCGTTGCCGCTCACAATGCAGACGGTGTTCGGCGTGGCGGCACGGATGGCGGGCAAATCCAGCCGCGCCTGTTCCACATAATTATCCATGGAATAGCCATCGATTTCAGGCAGCTTCGGCAGTTTGGCGGCAAAGCCGGACACCAGAATCAGACCGCCGATTTTGGCGGGGCGTGCCTGCGACAGATAATGCAGCAGCGTGATGCTGCCCAAGCTGTGCGCGATATACAAATCATCGGGCTGCGGCGTGCCGATGTGTCGCGCAAGCGTACGCTGCCAGTCGGCGAACACGGGCGCGGTGGGATTGGGCAGCGCGGGCGTGTCTACGGTGAAACCGCGCCGTTTCAGGCTGCCTGAAAGCCACGGAAACCAGTGGTCGGCGGGCGTTGCGCCCCAGCCGTGGATGATGAAGGCTCGTTTCATGGTGTTTCCTTGTTGGGATAGTTTGGGAGAAGCGCAGGCGGACAGGGCGAGCGCGGCGGTGAGACAAAATTGGCGGCGGTTCATGGGATTTCCTTTATATAGGAGACGGACGGGGCGGTTTGATTTCGGTTTCCGTAGGGCGGGTATTTCTTGCCCACGCGGTTTCAGGCTGCCTTCCGATGTGCAACGCGCAGGCGGCGGGCGTTATTCGGTTTCAGGCTGCCTTTGCGCCTCAATAAGCGTTTTGCCGCGCCCATCAAGCAGATACAGTGTCCGGCCTTTGATGCGGTAACGGCCGACTTTGGCCAGCGCACGGCCGATTTGGCTGTCGGCCTGCATCAGTGCTTCGTCCGGACAGGCCATAAGCGTGGACATGGCGGGGGCAAGATACAGGCGGCTGCCTGAAATGCGGTAGTTGCTGCCCAAGCCGTTGCAGCCGCCGCTTACGGCAAAATGTCCGTCTGCACGGATGCTGACGGTAAGCGGCGCAGCAGGCGCGGCGGCTTGGATGCGGCGCACCTGCCAGTTGCCGTGCAGCGGATGCGCGGTTTGGGCAGGGTGTTCGGACGGGGTATCGCGCAGTTTTGCGCCGTTTGGGTGGGTGGGTGCGGCGGATACGGCGGCGGCAAGCATAAGTGTGGCAACAGCGGAGAGTGTTTTCATAACGGACGGCCTCGTAAGTTGGGTTGGTCGGATAAAGCAGTAGGCACAGGAACTGAACCTACTGTTTTGATTATATAAAAATTTTTTTCGGCATTCAAATTCGGATGCCCGATTTGGGTGGCTTGGGCAGCCTGAAAGAGCGGGTATGGCGGCGATACGCCATGAAAAAACTTCAAACAACCGCAAACCTTTAAAAAACCACCTCTTCCCGCGCCAGCCACAGATACGATTCGGCGTGGTTCACAAAGCGGCATTCGTCTTCAAACAGCCGCTGGCTGGCGGCTTGGGCGGCGGGCGTGCCGCGTGCCTGCCGCATCTGTTCCAAACTGTGCCACCATACTTCGCCCAGCCCGTCAAAAGGATAGGGCAGCGTGCCGCGCGATTTCGCCAAGCCCTGCTGCACTGCGTCGTCGGGCAGCAGCACGGTTTGGGCGTAACGCGCAATGCCCAAGTCTTCGCGCAGTTCGGTGACCAGTTTGGCGTGATGGTTACGCCAGTAGTCCAAAAATTCGTCGCGGCTGATTTCAGGCAGCCTTTTCACGCACATACAGAGTTTTATCATGGCTTTGCCCCGTTTTGTTTTTGGTTAAAATCGGCATTTTGAACCTTGGCACAATGCGAAGGTCAAGCAGTTGTTGTCCCGATTTAAAAAAACGGTTTCACAAAGATAAGGATAAGCAATGAGAATCGGCAAATTTGCCCAAGCCTGCGGCATCAGCACGCGGATGTTGCGGTTTTACGAGACCCTGAACCTGATTGCCCCCAAGCGCGGCGCAAACGGCTATCGGGAATATGACGAAGCGGATATTGAAACGGTGCAGAAAATCGTGCTGCTGAACAAGACGGGCGTTGCCCTGAAAGATTTGGCGCTGATGCGCGACTGCCTGCGCGACAGGCCGCAGGATTTTTGCGATGCCCTGCGCGGCAGATTGTGCGAACGCTTAAATGCGATTGACGAACAGATGGAAGCATTGCGGCAGAGTAAGGCGCTGCTTTCGGATTTGCTGGCGCGGTGATTTTGGGTTTTCAGGCTGCCCTGTCCCTTTTGGTAGCTTGGGCACTCGCCGCCCACACGATGCCCAACCGAAGGCAGCCTGAAACCGCTTGGGCGTAATCCTCACCCTACTCTGCCAGAAAATATCTAAAAAAATAAAAATCATATCAGTAGTTTATTAGTTATCAGTTATCTTACTTAATTTAATAAAAACAGCGGGACGATGCCCGCTTTCAAAAAATCAGTTACAGCCCTGAGGCTTTTGTTCAAAACCACGTGCTTTCATGCACGCATAAATTTTTCCGTCACGTTCGAATCCTACCGAATTAGCATTAAACTTTTCACAAGACTGCTTTTGTTTCTGCCATGCGATACACGCATTGGCACTTCCATAATTTGTTGGACTTCCATTATCAATACTGGTGCAAGCAGTTGCAGATAGAACAAATATCAGATAAATAAATTTCTTCACAATAAATTCCTGTTAATTAGTGGGGAGGTTGGGAATAAATACCTATCTTTTAATTCCATTGAAGCTGTATTTTCAGGCTACATCAAATTTGGGTAAGTACATCTCTCAGATGAGGCGACAATTCGGCCATTTGATTCAAATCTTCTCTAAAACCTTTATCTACTAGACACTGTACAGTAGCAGGATAAGTACTGCCTGGGTCATCCAAATCAATATTTGGGTTTTCGTTTAATGAATTTTTGCAATCCGTATATGCATTATTGAAACTATTCAACCGTTCCATTTGTTTAGGTAAACCCAATTGCGAAATCACGACTTCCCTATTTTTTTCATAATTCCGGTTCAAACACGTTTCTGCACTCTCAAAGGGGCGGCAACTTAATTCTATATTTTCGGGTGCATTTTTCCCATTTTGATTTGTCATAATTTGAGCGAATGTATCGGGATTGAACTTACCCATAATGGCTTCCAACGCTGCTTTATCGCCATTAATAGCTTTTCTTAATTCTCCCGACCTAATAATTTCTACGCTAGTTTTTGCTGCCGATGTGGCAATTGGTTTGGTTTTGTTAAGAAACTCGGCTTCGAAAGCAACTATATAAGTTGTTCCTAAAACTGCACCAATAGAAATAATTCTCTTTTTAACAGAATTAAACATTTTCCAACCCTAAGAAACTAAACTCTAATAGAGTTTGAAATTTTAGGGAAGAAAAAATGAATTAACAACACAATTCGTAATAATTAATTTACAAATAAATGATAATAAAAGATAATTTGAAAGATTTCGTAAAGATTAGTTGTTGCACGAACACATCACCACCCGTTTTTCTTTATCGCCCCCCCAATATTTTCAGGCTGCCCTTCCCCGTATCACAACGGTTTCAGGCAGCCTGAAATGTTATGGGCGGTGTTACAGAGTTGCCGCCGCATCCAAGGCGATTTGAATCATTTCGTTGAACGTGGTTTGGCGTTCTTCCGCGCTGGTGAACTCTTCGCGCACGATGTGGTCGGACACGGTGCAGACGGTGGCGGCTTTTGCGCCGAATTCCGCTGCCACGCCATAGAGTCCGGCGGCTTCCATTTCCACGCCGAACACGCGGTATTTCCTCAGGGTTTCGGTGAGCGCGGCATCGGGGTGGTAAAACAAATCGGAGGAGAACAATGCGCCGACTTTGGCATTGATGTTGCGGGCGCGGGCGGCATCGTCCAAGGCGCGGACGATGCCGAAATCGGCCAGCGCGGCGAAGTCATAGCCGTGGAAGCGGATGCGGTTCACGTTGCTGTCGGTACTGGCGCCCATGCCGATGACGACGTCGCGCACGTGCACGTCGTCCAGCACGGCGCCGCACGAGCCGACGCGGATAAGGTTTTGTACGCCGTATTCGGTTATCAGTTCTTTGGCATAAATGGAGCAGGAGGGGATGCCCATGCCGTGTCCCATAACGGAAATGCGTTTGCCTTTGTATGTGCCTGTGTAGCCGTACATATTGCGCACGGCGGTAACCTGTTCCGCGCCGTCCAAAAAGGTTTCGGCGATGTATTTGGCGCGCAGGGGGTCGCCGGGCATCAGTACGGTTTGGGCGAATGCGCCGGCGGGGGCGGAGATGTGGGGAGTTGCCATGTGTTTTCCTTCTTAGGTTGGGGGGAATGTGTTTCAGGCTGCCTTTGCCGTTCGGGGGCAGCCTGAAAACGGGTTCAGCAGTTTTGCGTGCCGTATGTTTCTTGGCGCAGCAGGGTGCGCACGTCTGCTTCAAGCTGCGCCAGTGCGGCGGCGGCTTCGGCGGCGTTTGCGCCTTTTGCGTCCAGATAGAACTTGATTTTGGGTTCGGTGCCGGAGGGGCGGACAATCAGGCGGCTGCCGTTGTCCAAGTGGAACACGAGGATGTCGCTGCGGCGTTCGGTCTGCGTGTGGTCGGTGAAGCGGGCGACGGCGTGCGTGCCGATTTTTGCGGGACGGTGGGCGCGCAATGCTGCCATCAGCCTGCCGATGTCTGCCAAATCGTCCACGCGGACGGATATCTGTCCGCTGGCATACGCGCCGAAGCGGGCGGCAAATTCGTCTGCGTAATCCAAGAGGGTTTTGCCCTGCGCTTTCAGGCTGCGTACCAAATCAAGGAAGACGACTGCGGCGGAAATGCCGTCTTTGTCGCGCACTTTGTCGGGGTCGACGAGATAACCCAAGGCTTCTTCAAAACCGTAAACCAGATTGGGGGTTTTGGCGATGTATTTGAAGCCGGTCAGCGTTTCTTCGTGGGCAAAGCCGTATTCGGCGGCCACGGCGGCCAGCGCGGGAGAAGACACCAGCGAACACGCGAGTGTGCCGCCTTTGCCTTGGTTGCGTCGGGCAACGTATTCCGCCAGATAGCAGCCGATAACGTTGCCGTGCAGCGGCTTCCAGTTGCCCTCTCTGTCGGCAACGGCAACGGCAAGGCGGTCGGCATCGGGGTCGTTGGCAATAATCAGCTCGGCGTTTTTGCGCTTGGCAAGGGCAACGGCCAAATCCAGCGCGCCTTTTTCTTCGGGATTGGGGAAGGCAACGGTGGGGAAGGCCGGGTCGGGTTCGGCCTGTTCGGGAACCAGATGCGGCAGCGGCAGGCGGGCGGCAGCCAGCGTTTTCAGCAGGATTTCTTTGCCCACGCCGTGCATGGCGGTGTAGACATAATTCAGGCTGCATTCGGGTTCGCGGGCAAGCGCGGCGGTTTGGGCAATATAGGCATCCACCACGGCTTCGTCTGCCACGGTGTAGGCACTGCTGCGCGGATAGCTGCTTACCGGCTCTTTGGCCGCGGCATCTATCAGAGCGGCGATTTCGGCATCGGCTGGGGAAACAATCTGCCCGCCGCCGTTGCTTTTGCCCAGATACACCTTGTAGCCGTTGTCGGCCGGCGGATTGTGGCTGGCGGTTACCATCACGCCCGCGCTTGCATCAAAATGGCGGATGGCATAGGCAAGCACGGGCGTGGGCAGACGGCGCGGCAGCAGCAAGGTTTTGATGCCCGCGCCCGCCATGATTTCGGCGGTGTCTTTGGCATAAACATCGGAATTTTTGCGGCCGTCGTAGCCGATAACGATGCTGGGGGAAGATGCGTCAAAACGCAGGATGTAATCCGCCAGCCCTTTGGCTGCCTGCGCCACCAGCACGCGGTTCATGCCCATCGGCCCTGCCTGCTGCCTGCCGCGCAGCCCTGCCGTGCCAAATTGCAGCCGCCCCGAAAAGCGGCTTTGCAGTTGCGCACGGGCATCGGCAGCACCCGATTCGGCAGCGTCAATCAGTGCGGCAAGTTCGGCACGGGTTTCGGCATCGGGGTCTTGGGCGAGCCAGTTTCGGGCTTGGTCAATGAGGTTCACAGCGTTTCCTTTTGGGGTTGGGAGAAGCCGCAATTTTAACGGAAACAGGGCAGGCTGTGGGCTGCGGGGCGTTTCAGGCTGCCCCCCCAATGTCTGCAGGTAACAGGCAGCCTGAAAGCCGCCGCCGCACAGATTTTGCAGGGCGCACATGATACCCGCGCGTTTTCAGGCTGCCTGATTAACGCAAAACCCACAGGCAGCCAATACCCGCCCTTCCACGCTTTCAGGCTGCCCGCACACCGCGCAATGCTATAATTCCGCAGTCCAAAACCAAACCGCACAACCCGGAATAAAACCATGCAGTCCGCCCCCTCCTCCACCCATTCCCATATCGCCCTTATCGGCGCAGGCATCATGAGCGCAACGCTCGGCACGCTTTTCAAACAGCTTGCACCGGAAAAAAGCATCGCCGTATTTGAGCGGCTCGATGCCCCCGCGCTGGAAAGCTCCAACGAATGCAACAACGCCGGCACGGGGCACGCCGCCCTGTGCGAACTCAACTACACCCCGCAGCAGGCAGACGGCGGCATAGACATTGCCCGCGCCGCCGCCATCAACGAAAAATTCATGCTCTCCCTGCAACTGTGGGCCTATCTTGCCAAACAGGGGCTGGCGGGCGACCCGCGCGGCTTCATCCGCCGCCTGCCGCACATCAGCTTCGTAATCGGCGGAAAAGACGTTCAGTTTCTCAAAGCACGCCATGCCGCCCTAACCGCCCATCCCCTGTTCGCCGGCATGGAATACGCCGAAGACGAAGCAACCCTGCGCCAATGGCTGCCCCTGATGATGCAGGGCCGCACATCGGGCGAACCCGTTGCCGCCACCCGCACCGCAAACGGCACAGACGTAAACTTCGGCGAACTCGCCCGCCGTCTGTGCGCCTATTTGGCGCAAAACGGCGCAACCTTCCGTTTCAACAGCAACGTTACCGCCATCAACCGCACCGCAGAAGGCAAATGGGTGCTTGCCTATCTGCACGGCGGCACGCTGCACCAGCACACCGCCGATTTCGTCTTCATCGGCGCAGGCGGCGGCAGCCTGCACCTGCTGCAAAAATCGGGCATTCCCGAAGGCGAACACATCGGCGGCTTCCCCGTGGGCGGGCTGTTTATGGTCTGCCGCAACGAAGCCGTTATTGCGCGCCACTTCGGCAAAGCATACGGCAAAGCCAAAACAGGTGCGCCGCCCATGTCCGTCCCCCATTTGGACACCCGCTATATCAACGGCCGGCAGACACTGCTGTTCGGACCGTTTGCAGGCTTCTCGCCCAAATTCCTGAAACACGGCTCGCTGCTGGACATGTTCGCCTCCATCAAACCGCACAACCTCTGCACCGTCCTGTCCGCCGGTGCCAAAAACACCGCACTCACCAAATACCTGATAGAACAGGTTATGCTGAACAAAGAACAGCGCATGGCCCAACTGCGCGAATTTATCCCCGAAGCGCAGGACGAAGACTGGGAACTGGTGTCGGCCGGCCAGCGCGTGCAAATCATCAAAGACACAGCCACAGGACGCGGCACGCTGCAATTCGGCACGGAACTCATCACCTCCGCAGACGGCACGCTTGCCGCCCTGCTCGGCGCATCGCCCGGCGCATCCACTTCCGCCGCCATCGCACTGGAACTTCTGCAAAAATGCTTTTCAGGCTGCCTTGCCGACTGGGAAGAAACGCTGAAAACCATCATCCCCTCATACGGAAAAACACTGGCCGAAAACCCCGAACTTTTGCAGCGCGTCAGTGCAGACATCGCCGAAGCATTGCAGTTTAACGAAGCATAACGCTTCCCACACCACCCTCCGCAACCCCGCCCATTAAGGAGCACAACCATGTCGCAAACCTATCCGAAAGACATCTACACCGAACCCGATGCCGACCCGCACACCCTCGCCAACCTCGGCCCGCTCGCCCCGCTGGCAGGCATCTGGGAAGGAAAAATGGGGACAGACGTAAACCCCAAAGCCGACGGCCCCGAAACCGACGCCTATATAGAGCGTTACGAATTGCAGCCGATAGACCCGCAAACCAACGGCCCGCAGCTTTTCTACGGCCTGCGTTACCACACCCACATCGTCCAACCCGGCGAAGTGGAAACCTTTCACGACCAAGTCGGCTACTGGCTGTGGGAACCCGCCACCGGCAACATCATCCTCACGCTCTCCATCCCGCGCGGACAAACCGCCATGGCAGTCGGCAACGCCCCCGCCGATGCCAAAACCTTCACGCTGGAAGCCGTGCGCGGCTCGGAAACCAACGGCATATCGTCCAACCCGTTTTTGGAATACGCCTTCAAAACCGAACGCTACCGCATCACCGTAACCATCAACGACGACGGCACCTGGTCATACCAGCAAACCACCACCCTGCGAATTCCCGGTCAGGACCAACCCTTCGCCCACACCGACCGAAACACCCTGCACAAAATCGGCAACCCCACGCCCAATCCCACCGCACAGGCGGCAGACAAACAGGGCGGATAACAAACGCCGCAGGCAGCCTGAAACCCGCAAACAAAACCCCGCCCCGCGCACAGCAATGCACAGGGCGGTATTTTTATGAAACAGGCATTTACCCACACAGAGACCTTTGCAAAACCTCAGCTTTGAACACAGTTCAAAGCAATAGCATCGCAAAACGCGCAGAGAATATTGAAATATTTTCAAGCGTTAGAGAAGCGCATTGCGCAGAAATGTGCCAAAGATGGGGATTTTGCAAAGGTCTCACACAGTTTCAGGCTGCCTCGTAACACAGAATACATGGGCAACAAATATCCACCCTACGCCTACTCATGCGCCTGTTCAAACAACAAACCGGCATCAGCCGCCGCGCCGCCGCTTCCAATATAAAACAACCTGCACCCATTTTCCCCAAAAAGAATAGGGTTTATGAAAAAATGAATTCGCTTTAACTTCATCGCCCTAATCATTTGCAGGCTGTAAACGCTTGACCCAGCCATTGAATATCGCTATCTTTCAATAAAAAATAAATATTTACATACGACATACGCACCGCAACGCTTTTTTCCA
>CAUQSD010000073.1:0-10292 GCA_963520685.1 uncultured Kingella sp.
TGTTGATGGGGCGGTCATACGGGGCGAGTTTGGTGATGTCTTGCCCGTCTAGAATAATTTGCCCTTCGGAGGGTGTTTCCATGCCGGCCAGCATGCGCAGCAGCGTAGATTTGCCGCTGCCCGAACTGCCCAAAAGGGCGAAGATTTCGTGGCGGTTGATGTCTAAGTTGATGTAATTGACAGCGATGTTGTCGCCGAATGTTTTTGCCAGGCCTTTGATTTGCAGATAGGGCTGGGAGGCGGTCATAAGCTATGCTCCGTAAAAACATGGCTGTTTGATTGCTTTGGACAGTATCAGGCTGTTTTGCAAGGAATTTGCAATGGGGCTGTCGGTCTCTGTTTTCGGGCGTTCGGGCAGCGCGGGGTTGGAAAAAAAGCGCGTGATTGTAGCGGGCGGGGCGGTGTGGGGCAAGCGGAAATATCAGTTTTTGCGGTGGGTTTGGGGTGTGCGGCCGATGATGGGCAGATAAAAAATGCCGGCATGAAGCCGGCGGAAATTTTAAGGAGTCTATTATGAAACAGAATGGTGGGTCGGGTGGGGTTCGAACCCACGACCAAGGGATTATGAGTCCCCTGCTCTAACCCCTGAGCTACCGACCCTCCTAAGGGAAACGGCAATTATACGCAGCTTCCTTGTTTTCGGCAAGACCGAATGCGCGCTGCCTTTTTCAGGCAGCCTGAAAACCGTTATAATTCCGCTTATTTTGATGCTGTACGTATGCCGAACAAGGAATCCGAAATGCGCGCCAATCTAGTCCCCTATGCTTCCTCGCCCCAATGGCGCAAGTCTGACTTCCCCAAGGATTTGTTCGAGCCGCACGGTTATCCCGAGCAGACTTGGGTGCACTACGAAGTCCTTGCAGGCAGCCTGAAACTGCTGGAACTGGACGATAAAGGCACGGTTGCCGAAGAATATGCGCTCACGCCTGAATCCGAACCGTTTACTGCGCGCCCCGACGCGGCCTACCGGCTTGCCCAAGCCAGCGATGATGCGTGTCTGCGTCTGCATTATCTGTGCGAACCGGCGCATTTTTTCCAAATCAGGCATGGGATGACGCCCGCCCATTCCGAAGTGGTGGCCGCCGTGGAGAAATTCGGCATCGCGCCCTGCAAAACTTTAGACATGGGCGCGGGGCAGGGGCGCAACGCGCTTTATCTTGCGCTCAAAGGCTTTGACGTAACCGCCGTAGACATAAACGCAGGCGCGCTGGCCAATGCCGCACAGGTTGCCGCGCAGGAAAATCTGCCCGTGGCGACCGAGCTTTATGATTTGAACCTTGCCGCCCTGCATGATGACTATGGCTTCATCGTCTCCACCGTAACCATGATGTTTTTGGAGCGGGACAGGATTCCCGCCGTTATCGCCGATATGCAGGCGCACACCGTGGCAGGCGGCTGCAACCTCATCGTTTGCGCGATGGATACGCCCGACTGCCCCTGCCCGCGCAATTTCGCGTTTACTTTCGGCGAGGGCGAACTGGCGCGCTATTACGCAGGCTGGGAGCTGCTGGATTACCGCGAAGAAATCGGCTCGATGCACGCGCGCGATGCAAACGGCAATCCCGTGCAGTTCAAGTTTGCGCACCTCTTGGCACGAAAACCCTGACCAACCGTTTTCAGGCTGCCCCAACCGCATAGGCAGCCTGAAAACGCATCCGTACCGCTAATCCGTAATCCCATGAATTTGTTTACCCGCCGCCGTTTCCTGCTTGCCGCCGCCGCGCTTGCCGCTCCCGCCCCGATATATGCGGGTGCGCAGCGCGAAGAAACCCTGTCGGACGATGTTGCCAGCATCATGCGCCAATCGGTTGCCAATGCCAGCCCGCCGCGCTTGGTGTTTGAACGTGCTGCCGAAGGGCAAATCTGGCTAAACGAGATGTCGCTCCGGCTTGCACGTTATATAGACAGCGAGCTTTACCGCCGCCGTTTGCTGGTTATGATTCAATACGAAGCCACCCGTGCCGCTTTGGATCCGCAGATTATTTTGGGGCTGATAGAAGTGGAAAGCGCGTTTCGCCAATACGCCATCAGTAGTGTCGGTGCAAAAGGGCTGATGCAGGTGATGCCGTTTTGGCAGAACTACATCGGCAGCCCCGAGCACAATTTGTTTGACGTGCGCACCAACCTGCGCTACGGCTGCACCATCCTGCGCCATTACGGTAATCTGGAAGACGGCAACCTCGTCCGTATGCTGGCGCGCTACAACGGCAGCCTGGGCAGCCTAAAATACCCCAGCGCGGTTTTGGGCGCATACCGCAACCGCTGGCAGTGGGACGGCGGCACCCGCAGCAATGACGGCAGCAGCGGCGTAAGTTCCGCCGGCACGCCTCCGCCCGCAAGTTCCGCACAGGCCGCCGCATCATCCGTGTAACCCAAGTTTATCCACCTGTTCCCAAAGGAGTTTTATATGGCAGAAATCAGAATACCCAACCGCGCGCAGCTTCTCGATTCCCTGTTGGAATTGGATTTTGCCGACAGCGAGCAGGGCAAAGTGTTGAGCGGCACCACCGCATGGGAAGCCTATGTCGCGCTTACCGCCGAGCAGCCGAAAGAGCTGGACATTGCATTCCGCGTGCGTGACAAGATTGCCGGTTGGCTGAAGGACGAGCCGATTGGCGGCTTTTCCAAAAAAAGCGCGTCCGCACCGCCCGCAGTCGGCAGTTCTGTGGATTTCTTCACGGTGGAGAGCATCCGTGATTCCCAGCTTGTTCTTTCCGCCGCCAGCGAACACCGCGAAGTGATGGTGTCGGTGGACGTTTCCGCCCCTAATCCCAACAGCCCGCCCACGCGGCTGGACGTTACCGTTTCCGCCAACGCCTTTACCAAAACGGGCAAATTCCAAGTGTTCATGCTGAGCCTGACCTATGGTTTTATCGTCCGCAAGATGCTGGCAAACATCAAAGCCTACCAGCTTGCCCATCCGCCCGCCCAAACCGTTAAGACGGACGACCCGTTCGCCTGACCCTCATCCGTTTTCAGGCTGCCTCCTCAGCAAGGCAGCCTGAAATCGCGTCAGCCGTCTTTATTGTGCGGGCAGCCGGTGTCCGCCCCGCACCTTTAATCGGCCGTATCGTGCCGCATCCCCAAAACAACACACACAAAGCTTCCGAACAAAATGCAGAAATGGCAGATTGAACCTTACGCCAGCCCGCTGTGGCTTTTGAAAACCTTTGCCGTTGTGGCGGCCGCGCTTGCCGTTTGCGCCGTGCTGCTGGTGTGCTTTACCCGCTTCGGCAGGCAGTTCCGCCATGTGCTTGCCCCGTGTCTGGACAAAAAAGGCAGCCTGAAAGCCCTGCTGGCCGTTGGCGGGATGGTGTTGCTGCTTTTGACCGAAATCCGCCTGAACGTGTTAAGCACGTTCATGTCCAACGGGCTTTATACGTCGATGCAGAACCTGAATGTGGATGCCTTTTGGGTGTTCGCCGCCATGAACGCCGGCGTGGTGCTACTGCGGACGTTTAACGGCGCGGTAAACGACTTTTTGGACCAGTCCCTGTCAATACGCTGGTCGGCGCGGCTCAACGGCGTGCTGGTTTCGCGCTGGCTGGCGGACAAAAACTATTACCGCCTGCAAAAACGCCGCAACGCGCCCGACAACATAGACCAGCGTATCCAGCAGGATTCCCAAGAATTCATCGATTCCACCATAGAATTCGTGCGCGGCATGCTCAATTCCGTGATTTCGTCCGTGGAGTTTGCCGTGGTGCTGTGGGGATTGGCGGGCGTGTTGAACGTATTCGGCATCAGTATTCCGCACGGGCTGGTGTATTTTGTGTTCGTGTTCGTTATCCTGGCCACCGCCGCCGCCATGTGGATAGGCCGCCCGCTCATCCGCTATAACTATGAAAACGAACGGCTCAACGGCGACTACCGCTATTCGCTCATCCGCGTGCGCGACCACGCCGAGAGCATCGCGTTTTACGGCGGAGAAGCAGCCGAGCGGCAGCGGCTTTCCGCCCGCTTCGCCGACATCGTCCGCAACCGCTGGCGCATTGCCCGCCAAAGCGTGGGGTTGAGCGGCTTCAACGAAATGTTCACCGCCGGCGTGCAGTTGTTTCCCATCATTTTGCAGGCTCCGCGCCTGTTTGCCGGGCAAATCAAGCTGGGCGACATCCAGCAGACCGTGCAGGTGTTTGCACGGATGCAGAAGGCGCTGTCGTTTTTCCGTCTGTTTTACGGCAAATTCACCGCCTACCGCGCCCGTTTGGAACGCCTGAGCGGGTTTCTCGCCGGCTTGGAATCCTCTCCGCATCCCGAACAGGCCGCGCGCGAAACCGTTTCAGGCAGCCTGAAACTGGAAAACGTCTCGCTACGCCATCCCGCCGGCGGCTCTCTTTTGGAAAACATCACGCTGGGCGCGCAGGCCGGCGGCAGCCTGCTCATCAAAGGACCGTCCGGCTGCGGCAAAACCACGCTGTTGCGCCTGCTGGCCGGTTTGTGGACATACGGCAGCGGCGGACGGATTGCCGCCCCCGATATGGCGGAAGCCATGTTTGTGCCGCAACGCCCGTATGTGCCGCAGGGCAGCCTGAAAGAAGCCCTGTGCTATCCTAACCTTGCACCCGAAGACGACGAACTCCGCGCCGCGCTGGCCGACTGCGGGCTGGCACATCTGGCAGACAGGCTGGACAAGGCGGACGACTGGCAGCACATCCTGTCGGGCGGCGAATTGCAGCGCATCGCCTTTGCCCGCATCCTGCTTGCCCGTCCCAAACTCATCCTGTTGGACGAAGCCACCGCCGCGCTGGACGAACCCTCCGAAGCCGCCCTATACCGCCTGATACGCGCAAGGCTGCCCGAAAGCATCATCGTCAGCATCGGCCACCGCGGCACGCTGGACGCACTGCACGCCCAAAGCCTCACCATTGCAGGCGGCTGCATATAGGCAGAGACCTTTGCAAAATCCCCATCTTTGGCCCATTTCTTCGCAATGCGCTTCTCTAATGCTTGAAAATATTTCAATATTCTCTGCGCATTATGCGATGCTATTGCTTTGAACTGTGCTCAAATCTGAGGTTTTGCAAAGGTCTCGGGCAGCCTGAAACCGCATCCGCACCGGTTTCCGCCCCGCCTCCCCCAATCGTTTACAATCCCCGTTTTTCCCAACACGCGCGAAAGGCACATCATGGCCATCATCCGTTCCCTGCTGGATACCGACCTTTACAAATTCACCATGCTGCAAGTGGTGCTGCATCAGTTTCCCGCCGCCCACGGCGTGTACGAATTCCGCTGCCGCAACCAACACACCGACTATCCGCTCGCCGACATTCAGGAAGAATTTGAAGCCGAACTGGCCGCCTTGTGCGAACTGCGTTTCACGCCGGAAGAGCTGGAATATCTGCGCAATCTGCGCTTCATCAAAAGCGATTTTGTGGACTATCTGGAACTGTTCCAGCTCAAACGCCGCTTTGTAACCGTGTGGGGCGACGAACAGGGGCGGCTCAACATCCGCATAGAAGGCCCGATTATCCAAGCCATGTTCTTTGAAATATACGTGCTGGCGATGGTGAACGAACTCTATTTCCGCCGTTTGGAAACCCCCGAAGTCTTGCTGGAAGGCGAACGCCGTTTGCAGGAAAAAGCCCGCCTGTTGCAGCACTATGACGCCATGCAGCAGCCGAACGACCCGCCCTTTGTCGTTTCCGACTTCGGCACGCGCCGCCGCTACAATCTGGCATGGCAGAAGCACGTTTTGCAGACACTGGTTCAGGCAGCCCCCGCCGTTGTGCGCGGCACCAGCAACGTCTATCTGGCCAAAGAACTCGGCATCACCCCCATCGGCACAATGGCACACGAATTCCTGCAAGCCTTTCAAGCGTTGGACGTGCGCCTGCGCGATTTCCAGAAAGCCGCTTTGGACGCGTGGGTGCACGAATACCGCGGCGACTTGGGCATCGCACTCACCGACGTGGTCGGCATGGATGCCTTCCTGCGCGATTTTGACCTGTATTTCGCCAAACTGTTCGACGGCCTGCGCCACGACAGCGGCGACCCCTACGAATGGGGCGAAAAGGCATACGCCCACTACCGCAAACTGAAAATAGACAGCCGCACCAAAATGCTCACCTTCTCGGACGGGCTGGATTTGGAGAGCGCGTGGGATTTGCACCAATACTTCAAATCCCGCTTCAAAACCAGCTTCGGCATCGGCACCAACCTCACCAACGACATGGGACACACCCCGCTGAACATCGTCCTGAAACTGGTGGAATGTAACGGCCAGTCCGTCGCCAAACTCTCCGACAGCCCCGGCAAAACGCTCACCCAAAACAACACCTTCCTCGCCTATCTGCGCCAAGTGTTTGATTTGCCCGAAACCTGATGTTCAGGCTGCCCCCGCCAAGGACAGGCAGCCTGAACACCCCTTGCGTTATAGTGGATTAAAATCGCAATGATACGGCGTTGGCTCGCCTTGACGTACCACCTGTACGCCTTGCGGCTCGCCGCCTTGTCTCATTTTTATTTGAATCCACTATACAATGCCCCTTTTTTAAATAGGACGGAAAATATGGACGGATTGGATATAGGCGCGCTCTTGGCATTGCTGTTCGGATTATGGCTGCTGTTCCAAGTCGGCAAAATGCTGTTCAAGCTGGTTGTGCTGGCGGCACTGGCGATGCTGGTGTGGCAATATTTGCAGCACGCGCAGATTTAACATTCAGGCTGCCCCGCCGCCTTGGGGCAGCCTGAAAACATACTCCCGCCCATAAACCGTCCGAATGCGGCCAACCGCGTGGGCAGCGAGTGCCCGCCCTACGGAAACCGGTGTTTGCATACCGGCACTCTCGGAATACCCCAAACCTGATAAGGCTTCCGTTGTCTGCAACAGCGTAGGGTGGGCACTCGCTGCCCACGCGTTCCCAATCCCAAGGCAGCCTGAAACCGCGTGGGCCTATCCCCGCCTGACGCACCCGCCCCTTCGCATACCGGCACTCTCGGAATAACCCAACCCCGATACGGCTTCCGTTGTCTGCAACGGCGTAGGGTTGACACTCGCTGCCCACGCGCTCCGAATCCCAAGGCAGCCTGAAACCGCGTAGGCCTATCCCCGTCTGACGCACCCGCTTCTTCGCATACCGGCTCTTTCGGGATACCCCAACCCCCGATACGGCTTCCATTGTCTGCAACGGCGTAGGGTGGGCACTTGCTGCCCACGCGTTCCAAGTCCCAAGGCAGCCTGAAACAACCCGCTTCCAAAAATATGTATCTGCTTACCGAACTCGTCCGCCTGTTGGAACAGCGCGGATACCCCCTCCCCGCCAATCCCGCCCGCGCCACCGAAATCCTGCGCCAAGCCGCAGGCAGCCCCGAAGAACGCCTGCACCGCCGCGCCAAGATGATAGACAGAGGCGGCAACCTCGCCGCCCGCCTGAATGCCCACGCCCGCCGCACCCAAGCCCTGCTCTCTGCGGCAGGCATCGCATGGTTTTTGGCAGGCTTCGGCGCGGCATACGGACTGATGGGGCAGGGCAGCCTGAATTTCCTGCTGCTGCTAGTGGGCGCATTAGGTGCAAATACCGCCATGTTGTTGGCGTGGCTGGTATCGCTGGCTCTCCGCAAACCCGCGCGCCTGCCTGCCGCATGGCTTTGGGGCAGCCTGAAAACCCCCGAAGGGCAGGCATGGGCGGAACTTTATGCCGAAGCCGCCCGCTGCCCACATTTCCGCTGGCGCACCGCCCGCACCGCCCACCGCCTCGCCCTATGCGCCCTTTTCGGTTTGTCCGCCGCCTGTGCCCTGCTGCTCGGCGTGCGCCAATACCGCTTCAACTGGGAAAGCACGCTGTTCTCGGAAACCGCCTTTGCCAAACTCACTGCCGCACTGGCGTGGCTGCCCGAAAAACTCGGCTTCCCCGTGCCTTCCGAAGCCGCCGTTGCCGCCGCCCGCAACGCAGGCGATGCCGCACACGCCGCACAATGGGCGTGGCTGCTGCTCGGCAGCCTGCTGTGCTACGGCATTCTGCCGCGCGCGCTGGCATGGCTCGCGTGCGTGTGGCAGCAGAAGCAGCATCCGCTACGGCTGGATTTGTCGCTGCCGTATTACCAAAACATCATGCAGCAGTGGCAGCGGCGGATAACGGACGATGCCGCCGACTACCGCGCCGATGCGCCGGCCGCCGCGCCGAAAATCCTGCCGGATGCCGCAGGCGCGCACTGGGCAGTGCTGTTGGACGCGCCCGATGCCCCCGCCAACTGGTTTGTCGGCGTGCTGGGGCAGGAATGGGCGGACAAAGGCAGCGTAGAAACGCGGGACGAACTTGCCCGCCTGCTCGCCGCGCTTGCCGCCGAACCCGTGCAGCTTCTGGTCGGCATCCGTGCCCATTCCGCGCCCGATAGGGGAACGGTGCGGCGGCTGGCGCAATGCGCACAGGCAGCCCAATCCGGCATGGCGGTGCAGCTTTTGGGAGCGGACGATGCCGAAGCGGACGAAGCGGCGCAGGAGTTGGCGCGGCAATGGCGGGAAACGCTGCGGAAAAACGGCTGGATGGAAGTGTGAACGGATTTCAGGCTGCCCCAAACATTGGAGGCAGCCTGAAAATATATGGCGGGGTAGGGTGGGTACTGGGTACGCGCAATGCCGGTTTCGTAGGGTGGGCACTTGCTGCCCACGCGTTCCATGTCTGCCTGAAAGCGGCAAACTGCGCGGGCAACGGGTGCCTACCTTACGGGAATCGGTGTTTCCTTCTCCCCCGAAGGCAGCCTGAAACGCGTGGGCATAAATGCCCACCCTACGGGGAACGGCATGGCGCGTATCAATTCCTGTGCGTAAACGCTGGGGATTTTGTTTCCGCAGAACACTCTTCGCGAAGTAGGGTGGGCACTTGCTGCCCACGCGTTCCACATCTGCCCGAAGTCGGCAAACCGCGCGGGCAATAAGTGCCTACCCTAGGGGAATCGGTGTTTCCTTCCCCCCAAAGGCAGCCTGAACGCGTGGGCATAAATGCCCACCCTACAAAGAACGGCATGGCGCGTATCAATTCCTGTGCGTAAACGATGGGGATTTTGTTTGCGCAGAACTCTCTTTGCAAAGTAGGGTGGGCACTTGTTGCCCACGCGTTCCATGTCTCTCCGAAAGCGGCAAACTGCGCGGGCAACGAGTGCCCACCTTACGGGAATTGGTGTTTCCTTCCCCCGAAGGCAGCCTGAAACGCGTGGGCATAAATGCCCACCCTACGGGGAACGGTATGGTGCGTATCAATTCTGCGTTATACCTGCGTATTCATCAGCCGCACCGCTTTGAGCGTTTGCGTGTCCGCATGATACGCAACCAGCCCGACAAAGCCGCTGCCGTCATACGCACGCAGCGGCGCGCCCGCACCAAAGCCGTTTTCAGGCAGCCTGAACGTCCCCGCCGGCGCGTGCTGCCCGAAGCGCAGGCAGCGGGCGGCTTTGTCGTCCAAAATGCAGCGTGGCAGATGGGAAACCAGCGTGTCGCAGGGCAGCAAAAGCGCGTCGCGGGCGGTTTCGTCCAGTTCGGCGAGCGCGTCCGGCGTATGCGCCTGAGCCACGGTGAAGCCTGCGGTGGCGGTGCGGCGCAGGGCGGTGAGATAGGCGTATGTGCCGAGCCGTTTGGCGATGTCTTCGGCGAGGGTGCGGATATATGTGCCTTTGCCGCATTGCACGTTTATCACGGCATGCGGGGCGGAAAATTCTGCGATTTCAATACTATGGATAACGATATCGCGCGGTTTGCGCTCTATCGTGATGCCTTTGCGGGCATATTCGTAAAGCGGGCGGCCTTGGTATTTGAGTGCGGAAAATATGGGCGGCACTTGGCGGATGCGGCCGGTGAGGGCGGCACAGGCAGCCTGAAATTCGGCGGGGGAGATGTCGGCGCGCCCTGTGGCAACGGTTTCGCCTTCCGCATCGCCGGTAGCGGTGGCGCGGCCGAGCTCCAACGAGGCGGTGTAGGCTTTGTCCGCATCCAAAAGATATTGGGCGAACTTGGCGGCTTCTCCGAAGCAGACGGGCAGCAGCCCGCCGGCGAGTGGGTCGAGCACGCCGGTGTGGCCGGCTTTTTCGGCGCGATAGAGGCGGCGCGCCTGTTGCAGCGCGGCATTGCTGCTGATACCTGCGGGCTTGTCCAGCAGCAGCACGCCGCTGATGCGGCGTTTGGACGGTTTGGGATGAGATGGAGCGGTTCGGTTCATGCGTTTCAGGCTGCCTGCGGCGGTTGAAAAAATGCTGGATTTTAGCGCAAAAGATACTTGTCAGGATTTTGCCTCATCGGGGCGGAATATATAGTCAATTAAAATCAAAATAGGACAGTAGCGCATCGTCAAATCGGGCGTAAT
>CAUQSD010000074.1:0-9892 GCA_963520685.1 uncultured Kingella sp.
AAAACTGCCTGCCCTAAAATGTGAAACTGCCTGCCCAAGTACAAATGGCTGCCTGAAACTCTTCTCATAAGGTTTCAGGCTGCTTTTTTTTCTTATTCGGCAAATCGGGCGCAGACGGCCAGTATTGCTGTGCCGTATTTTTCAATCTTTGCGTCGCCCAATCCGTAGATGCTCGACAGGTCGTCATGTGCGGCGGGGTGTTGGCGGACGATGTCTTGCAGGGTTTTGTCACCACAGACGATGTAGGCGGGGACGTTTTCGCTTTTTGCCTGTTCCAACCGCCATTGCCGCAGTGCCTGCCAGACGCGTTCTTCGCGCTCGGTGCGCAGCCATTCGTTTTTCAGGCTGCCTGAAACGGCGGATTTTTCGCGTTTTAGGGGGCGCAGCATGACTTTTTCCCCGCCTTTTAAGACGGCTTTTGCGCCTTGGGTGAGCATCAGGGCTTGGTGGTGGGTGAGGTTGGTCGTGAGCAGCCCTTGTCCGATGCATTGGCGCGTTATGTTGCGCCAGTCTTTGTCGGACAGGTCGGCACCGATGCCGAAGGTGGAAAGCCGGTCGTGGCCGTTGCGCGTTATCCAGTCGTCGGCTTTGCCGCGCAGGACGTTGATAACGTAGCCTGCGGCGTATTGCTGCCCGACGCGGTAAACGCAGCTTAGCAGTTTTTGCACGGGCTCTGTGCCGTCAAAGCGGGCGGGCGGGTGGCGGCAGTTGTCGCAGTTGCCGCAGGGTGGAATGGTTTCGCCGAAGTGGCGCAGCAGCAGGACGCGGCGGCATTCGGCGGTTTCGCAGACATCGAACATGGCGTTGAGCTTCTGCTGCTCTATCTGTTTTTGGAAGTCGCTGCCGCCGCTTTCTTGGATGCGTTCGCGCAGCAGCATGTAGTTGTTCATGCCGTAGCACAGCCAGCTTGTGGCGGGCAGACCGTCCCGCCCTGCGCGGCCGCTTTCCTGATAGAAGTGTTCGATGCTTTGGGGCATATCTAAGTGGGCAACGAAGCGGACATCGGGCTTGTCTATGCCCATGCCGAATGCGACGGTGGCGACGATGATGATATTGTCTTCGCGGGTGAAACGGTGTTGGTTTTCACTGCGCTCGCCGATGGGCAGGCCGGCATGGTACGGCAGGGCGTTCAGGCCGTTCTCGCGCAGGAACGAGGCGGTGTCTTCCACGCCTTTTCGGCTGAGGCAGTAAACGATGCCGCTTTGCCCGCGCATCTGCTTTTGGATGAATTCGAGCAGCTGCCTTTTGCCGTTGTGCCGTTCTATGACTTGGTAATAGATGTTGGGACGGTCGAAGCTGGATACGAATTCGCGGGCATGTTCCAGTTTGAGATAGTGTTTGATGTCGGCCCGGGTTTCGGCATCGGCGGTGGCGGTGAGGGCGATGCGGGGAATGTGCGGATAGCGGTCGGCAATGATGCCGAGCTGGCGGTATTCGGGGCGGAAGTCGTGTCCCCATTGGCTGACGCAGTGGGCTTCGTCTATGGCAAACAAGCTGATTTTTGTGTTGTCCATGAAACGCAGGAAGCGTTCGCTGCACAGGCGTTCGGGGGCGGCATAGAGCAGTTTCAGGCTGCCTGCGTGAATTTCGTCCGCAAGGGTGCGGATGGTTTCGGGCGGGGTGCCGCTGTGGACGGCGGCGGCGCGAATGCCTGCGGCACGGGCGTTGGCGACTTGGTCGTCCATCAGGGCGATGAGCGGGGAAACGATAACGGCCACGCCTTCGCGCATCAGGGCTGGGATTTGGTAGCACAGGGATTTGCCGCCGCCTGTGGGCATCAGCACCAGTGCGCTTTCGCCGCGCGCCACGGTGTCCACGATTTCGGCTTGGCTGCCGCGGAAATCGGGATAACCGAATGTGTCTTGCAGGATTTGCTGGGCGCGGGTCATGGCGTTTGGTGCGGGTGAAAAAGGGGGCGATTTTACCACGCGGGGAACAGGGCAGCCTGAAAACGGGAGCGGGTGTTTTTTCAGGCTGCCTGAATGCCGGGTAGCATGTTGAAACCTTCGCAAACTCCATCTTTGACCCATTGCTTCGATATGTGCCTCATATTTCAATATCGCCCCCTGTGATGCGATGACCTTGAACTGCGCTCAAATTTGAGGTTTTGCAAAAATTTCAGGCTTGGCTGAAGCTTTGCTTGTTTTCAGGCTGCCCTACTCCGCCACCCTCCTGTCAAAAACCGCCAATCCGCGTCCTATAACCGCCACCCATCCCCCGCCATACTGCTTGATTGCGTTTTTATTTCGTTTTCAGGCTGCCCGCTATGACCCTGTTTCGTCCCGAAGTATTCCGAGCCCGCCAAAACCGCTGGACGGGGCAGATTATCCTCACCCGTCCTTTCTCCCTATCCTTTCTCACGTTTTGCACCGCCGTTTTTGCCGCTGTACTGCTGCTGTTTGCCGCATTCGTCAGCCAAACGCCGGCGCAATTTCAGGTACAGGTTATTGACACTTCTGATGCTGACACCCGTCAGTTTTGCGGTATCGGAGGCAGTCAAATCCAAAGCAAACAGCAGCAGGATCTGGCGAAATTTGGGCTCGGTAATTTTACTGAACTTTTGGTACTTATTTTTTAAATTCATTTCAGAAGCTTATCACTATATTGAGTGATTTTGCTTCCTAAGCCCCAAAATAAAAATGAGACAAGGCGGCGAGCCGCATGGCGTACAGGTGGTACGTCAAGGCGAGCCAACGCCGTATCATTGCAATTTTAATCCACTATACCTTGCGACGCGGAACGCGTGGGCAGCAAGTGCCCACCCTACAAACGTATCTATTTTCATGTACATTTGCCATTGCTATACGGCACACCAAAACTTTTCAGGCTACCCCAGTACACGTGGTTGGGGCAGCCTGAAAACGGGTTGGGGCCTTTGCGAAACCTCGGAATCGCAGAGCGCGCAGATAATATTGAGATATTATCAACGGATAAATAGGCCAATGATGGGGATTTTGCAAAGGTCTCGGGTTGGGTTTTACCGTCTTACCGGTTGTTTGCGGCGTAGCGTTGCAGCAGTTCTTTGAAGGCTGCGCCGGTTTCGGGGTGTTTCAGTGCGTAGGCAAGGGTGGCTTCCAGATAGCCGATTTTGCTGCCGCAGTCGTAGCGCGTGCCGTCAAAAGCGTAGGCCAGCACGGGTTCGTATTCCAAAAGCCGGGCAATGGCGTCGGTAAGCTGGATTTCGCCGCCCGCGCCGCGTTCGGTTTTGCGCAGCAGTTCGAATATGCGCGGGGTCAGCACGTAACGGCCGACTACGGCGAGATTGGATTCGGTGTCTTCGGGTTTGGGTTTTTCCACGATGCCGCTGATGCGCTGCCAGCTCTGCCACGGGGTGGTTTCCACCATGCCGTAGGATTCGGTTTGGGCGTGGTCTATGGTCTGCACGCCGATGAC
Organism: uncultured Kingella sp.; assembly: GCA_963520685.1. Classification (GTDB taxonomy): domain Bacteria; phylum Pseudomonadota; class Gammaproteobacteria; order Burkholderiales; family Neisseriaceae; genus Kingella_B. The sequence goes on from CAUQSD010000074.1 coordinate 3,394, forward strand.
GCTGCTGCCGGATTGGTTGTAGGCATCAATCATTTGGGCAATGGCTCCGCGCGGTGCGTCTATCAAATCGTCTGCCAGTATCACGGCGAAGGGTTCGCTGCCGACTGCGGGCTGGGCGCACAGAACGGCGTGTCCCAATCCCAAGGCTTCCGCCTGCCGGGTGTAAAAGCAGCTTACGTCTGCGGGCAGGATGTCCTGCACATGGCTCAACAGTTTGTCTTTGTTGCGTAGGGCGAGTTCGGTTTCCAGTTCGTAGGCTTTGTCAAAATGGTCTTCAATGCTGCGTTTGCTGCGGCCGGTAACAAAGATGATTTCGGTGCAGCCTGCTTCCACGGCTTCTTCCACTGCATATTGGATTAAGGGCTTGTCCACAATCGGCAGCATTTCTTTGGGATTGGCTTTGGTGGCGGGCAGAAAGCGCGTGCCCATGCCGGCAACGGGGAACACGACTTTGCGTACGGGTGGGAAAACGGAAGACATCAAAACCTCTCTTTCTCTGAATCGGCATTTTGCATAAAGGTGGGATTATACCGCAGACCTGCCTGCCGCCCCGTTTCTGCAAAATAATCGCCCGCCGTTTCCGCCGATTGCGCCCTGTCGGGTAAAATACCGCGTTTGTTTCCGTTCAGGCAGCCTGAAAACGGCTGCCCCGCCTTTTTATGCCGCACGCCAAACGCATCGCCGCGCGCCCGATAGACGCGCATGTCCAAGCCGCCCTGCAAGAAGCGGGGGCAGACCCCCTGCTCGCCCGCCTGTATGCCGCGCGCGGCGTGTCGGGCGCGGACGAGTTGTCCGACAGCCTCGGCAGCCTGATTCCCTATACCGAGCTGACCAACTGCACCGCCGCCGCCGCACGCCTTGCCGATGCCGTTGCGGCACGCGAACGCATTTTGGTTATTGCGGATTACGATGCAGACGGCGCAACCGCGTGCAGCGTTGCCGTAAAAGGGCTATCGGCCATGGGGGCGTGTGTCGATTTCTTCGTGCCCAACCGTTTCGAACACGGCTACGGACTCACGCCGGAGCTTGCCGACATCGCCCACGCCAAAGGCGCAAACCTGATTCTGACGGTGGACAACGGCATTTCCAGCGCGGAAGGCGTGGACCGCGCACGGGAACTCGGGATAGACACCGTCGTAACCGACCACCACATTTCAGGCAGCCGCGTGCCGGACTGCATCATCGTCAATCCCAACCAAAAAGGCTGCGGCTTTCCCAGCAAAAGCATTGCCGGCGTGGGCGTGGTGTTTTACGTGCTGATTGCCCTGCGGGCGGAGCTGCGTTCGCGCGGATATTTTTCAGGCAGCCTGAAAGAGCCGAAGCTGGACAGCCTGCTGGACTTGGTCGCACTCGGCACGGTTGCCGACGTTGTGCCGCTGGACCGCAACAACCGCATACTCGTGTCCCAAGGCCTGAAACGCATCAGAGCCGGCAAAATGAGCCACGGCATCCGCGCCCTGTTCCAAACCGCCCGATGCAGCCCGCAGAAAGCCCAACCGTTTGACTTCGGCTTCAAAATCGCCCCGCGCATCAACGCCGCCGGACGGCTGGACGACATGTCCGTCGGCATCGGCTGCCTGCTCTCCGGCAGCGCACACGAAGCGGAAAGCATGGCCGACGAACTCAATTCGCTCAACCGCGAACGTCAGGAAATAGAACAGGACATGCTCGCCGGCATCCTTGCCGACACCCCGCAGACACTGCCCGAACACCAAACCACCGTCTGCGTATACCGCCCCGGCTTCCATCAGGGCGTGGTCGGCATCGTCGCCAGCCGCCTGAAAGAGCGGTTTTACCGGCCCGCCTTCGTATTCGCATCCGATGACGAAGGCAACTACCGCGGTTCCGGCCGTTCCATCAGCGGCATCCACCTGCGCGACGTACTCGACGCCATCAGCAAACGCGCCCCCGACATCATCCTCAAATTCGGCGGGCACGCCATGGCGGCAGGACTCACCCTGCGGCAGGGCAGCCTGAAAACCTTTGAAACACTGTTTGAAGACATCGTTTCCGCACAGGCAGACGAAAACATCCTCGCCCAAACCTATCTCACAGACGGCAGCCTCGCCGCCACCGACATCACACTGGAACGCGCCCGCTTCATCGGCAGCCAAATATGGGGGCAAGGCTTCCCCCCGCCCAGCTTTGACGACACCTTCCGCGTACTGCGCCAGCAAAGCATGGGCACAGACAGACAACACACCAAAGCATGGCTGGAAAAAGACGGCTGCCGCTTTGAAGCCATGTTCTGGCGTTGCGCCGACACCCTGCCCGACCACATCCGCATCGTGTACCGCCCCACCGCCAACGAATGGAACGGACGCGCCGAATTGCAGCTTTACGTAGACTACTGGGAGGCAGCCTGAAAACCCCGACCCGTTTTCAGGCTGCCCCCTTCCGCCAACCCGACAGGAGACCCTCATGAAAAAAACCGTATCCGCCCTCATACTCGCCGCCCTGTGTGCCGCCGCCACCGCCAAACCCTACACCCCCGCCGACATGGGCAGCATCCTCACCCCCAGCAACCTGAATCTGGAAGCCGCCGATGCCGCCGTTTCCAACCTAGGCCAATTCGCAGGCGGCTACCCCACCCGCTTCGACAACACCGCCGACCAACAGGAAGGGCTGGGCGACGCACGCGCCCTAATCAAGCTCTACACCGGCATGATAGAAACCAAAATCATCACCCCCAAACACCCCGCCTACCGCCACGTACTGCTGCAACTCGCACGGCTCAACAGCATGGCGCACAACATGGACGAACGCGGCGCAGCCGAACAGGCCGGCCGCCGCTACCGCCAACTCATCGCACTGGAAAACGGCCAAGCCAAAGCCGCCCTGCAAGAAGAATACGGACGCTTCCTCACATTCAGCAACCAACCCGCCGCCGCCCTGCCCGTGCTGCGCCAAGCCATCAAGAGCGGCAACACCCAAGCCCGCCGCACACTCGGCTTAGCCCTGCTGACACAAGGCAAACAGACCGAAGCTGAAACCGAACTGCGCGCCTACCTGCGCCAAGTCCCCCAAGACAGCGAAATCAAAACCCTGCTGGGAGCCATGCACGGCAAAGGCAGCTACCAAATCCGCCAAAACACCCTGTCCCCCGCCCAATAACGCCAGATAGAGACCTTTGCAAAACCCCGGATTTGAGCACAGTTCAAAGCAACAGCATCGCAGAACGCGCAGAGAATATTGAAATATTTTCAAGCGTTCGAGAAGCGCGTTGCGAAGAAATGTACCAAAGATGGGAATTTTGCAAAGGTCCCAGATAGGCAGCCTGAAACCCCCGCCCGCCTTTCAGGCTGCCCCAGCGAAAGAACAGCCGCCATGACCGACACCCTGCACATCTATCTCGCCCGCCACGCCCAAACCGAACACAACGCCGCCGGCATCATCCAAGGCTGGTGCGACAGCCCGCTGACCGAAAACGGCATCGCCGGCGCAGCCGATGCAGGCAGAAAACTCGCCCGCGCAGGCATCCGCCTCAACGCCGCCTATTGCAGCACCTCCCCGCGCACCCGAACCACCGCCGAAATCATGCTGCACCACGCCGGCCAGCCCCAAATCCGCCCCACCGCCCTACCCGATTTGCGCGAATACTGCTTCGGCGCATTTGAAGGACAACCCTCCGCCGAACTGCACCGCCGCATCGCCGCCGAACGCGGCTACCCCGACACAGAAAGCTGGCTGGCCGCCTACCGCAGCGGCAACCGCCACCAACTTGCCGAAACCGTCTCCCAAATAGACCCCAACCAAGCCGCCGAAACCGAAGCCGTCTTCCTCGCCCGCATCCGACGCGGCCTGAACCAAGCCGTTTCCGACAGCCTGAACGCAGGGCACAGCCACATCCTCATCGTCTCGCACGGCATGGCCATTGCCGCCCTGCTCAAAAGCATCCATCCCGCCGCATCGCTCTACCAAAGCGTTCCCAACGCCAGCTTCACCCTACTGCATTGGCAAAACGGCGCACCCGCCCTCATCGGCGAAGCAGGCCGCGCCCTCACCGAGGCAGCCTGAAAACCGCACCGACAAGGAAACCCGTATGGACATACGCCAAAACATCCTAAAACAATGCGCCCGCAACGGCGCACAGGTAACCCCCCTGCGCGAACAGGTGCTCGACATCGTCCTGCAACTTGACGGCGTCATCAAAGCCTACACCGTACTCGCCCAAATGCAGCGCGAAAGCAGCAACGTCATCGCCCCACCCACCGCCTACCGCGCCCTTGATTTTTGGGCGGAACAAGGCGTGCTGCACAAAATCCCCGCCGTAAACGGCTATATCCTGTGCAGCCACATCCGCCACAAATGCGGCAGCGGCTGCACCGCCCACGGCAGCCACGACAGCAACTTCATCCTCGTCTGCACCGACTGCGGCACCGTAGACGAACAAAGCCTCACCAGCGAATGGCGCGCCCTGCACAAAGCCGCCGAAGCCACCGGCTTCGCCCTCAACGAAGAATACGTCGTCCTCGCAGGCACCTGCGCCAAATGCCGCACCAAAGCCCGATAGCCGCCAAGGCAGCCTGAAAACACGCCACCCAGATTTTCAGGCAGCCTGAAACACAAAACGCCGCCCCAAAACGGACGGCATCTTCCCAACACCCGCCGGACACCCGTCACCGGCACACAATCAATACGCGCAACGCCGGTTTCCGCAGGACAGGCATTTGTTTGTGTCCCCCTGCGTTTCAGGCTGCCTTGGACGATACACAGGCGGCAAATGCCCGCCCAACCCGCAAACAGGAAGAACCATGATTGTATCCATAGACATAGACGCACAAAAAACCTTCACCCCGCTCTGCCCCGCCGAACTGCCCGTCCCCGAAGGACACCTGATTGCCGCCGAACTCAACGCACAGGCACGGCTGGCAGATTTACGCGCAATGAGCAAAGACGCGCACAGCCCCACCGCCCGCTGGATTTGCCGCACCCACGCCGAGCAACTCCAAGAAACAGGTCTGCCGAATGCCCGCGAAACCTGGGTATCGCACGCCATCGTCGGCACAACCGGCTTTGAATTGCTGGACACCCTGCCCGCCGTATCCGAATACGACTTCTGCGTATGGAAAGGCATAGAACCCGACATGCACCCCTACGGCGCGTGCTACCACGACCTTGCCGAAACCCTCAGCACAGGCCTCATCGAATGGCTGCACGGCAAAGGCGCGCACACGCTTATTGTCGGCGGGCTGGCAACGGACTACTGCGTCAAAGCCAGCGTTTTGCAGCTTCTGCGCGGCGGTTCGTGGCGCGTAATCGTAAACCGTGCCGCCTGCCGCGGCATCGCCCCCGACACCATAGAAGCCGCATGGCAGGAAATGCAGGAACACGGTGCCATCCTGCTGCCCGATGCCGTCGCCGTTGCCGAATTCCTCCAACGCAAGGCAGCCTGAAAGAAACACCCATGTCCGTCATCCGCCAACCAGACCGAAACCGCTTCGAATACACCGGACAAGCCTTTGAAGCCTATTTGGAATACCGCCGTGCAAACGGTATCTGGACACTCGTCCACACCCAAGCCCCCGCCACACCGCAGGGACGCGCCGCAGCCGCCGCACTCGTCCGCGCCGCCTTGGAAGCCGCCCGTGCAGAAGGCGCAAAAGTGCGCTCCGAATGCGTGTTCACCGCACAATACCTCGCCCTGCATCCCGAATACGCCGACTTGGAAGCCTGAATATCCAAAGGCAGCCTGAAACCCGAAACCCACACGAGAACCCCATGTCCAAAGAATTATTAGACCAAGTGCGCCGCCGCCGCACATTTGCCATCATCTCCCACCCCGACGCGGGTAAAACCACGCTGACCGAAAAGCTCTTGCTGTTTTCAGGCGCGATTCAGAGCGCGGGTACGGTAAAAGGCAAGAAAACCGGCAAATTCGCCACCTCCGACTGGATGGAAATCGAGAAGCAGCGCGGCATTTCCGTGGCATCAAGCGTGATGCAGTTCGACTACAAAGACCACACCGTCAACCTCTTGGACACGCCGGGACACCAAGACTTCTCCGAAGACACCTACCGCGTTTTGACCGCCGTGGACAGCGCATTGATGGTCATCGACGCGGCAAAAGGCGTGGAAGCGCAAACCATCAAACTCTTGAACGTCTGCCGCCTGCGCAATACGCCGATTGTGACGTTCATGAACAAATACGACCGCGAAGTGCGCGATTCTTTGGAATTGCTGGACGAAGTGGAAAATATTTTAAAAATCCGCTGTGCGCCCGTCACTTGGCCGATCGGCATGGGCAAAAACTTCAAGGGCGTGTACCACATCCTGAACGACGAAATCTATCTCTTTGACGCAGGTGGCGAGCGACTGCCGCACGAGTTCGACATCATCAAAGGCATCGACAATCCCGAGTTGGAACAACGCTTTCCGTTGGAAATCCAGCAGTTACGCGACGAAATCGAATTGGTGCAGGCTGCTTCCAACGAGTTCAATCTTGACGAATTTCTCGCCGGCGAGCTCACGCCCGTGTTCTTCGGTTCGGCGATTAACA
>CAUQSD010000075.1:0-9761 GCA_963520685.1 uncultured Kingella sp.
TTGGTTATCTGCATTTTTGTAGACTAGCATAACTGCTAATCTACGTCAGCCCCAATAAAAATGAGACAAGGCGGCGAGCCGCAAGGCGTACAGGTCGTACGTCAAGGCGAGCCAACGCCGTATCATTGCAATTTTAATCGACTATATTTGAATGCTGATTGATACAAAGGAGATGGTGCCCAGACGGTTTACCATTTCAGGCTGCCTTAAAACAACTAATAATATGTAATCCGGAATAAAACTGAAAAACAAAACACCCTATGACCGGCACACAGAAACAAACACACGCAGCCCTGATTTGTGTAGGGTGGGCACTTGCTGCCCACGCGGTTATGACATTAGCCACACAGCCCCCAAAATGCAGCTTGAATACCAAATAACACAAAATCAAAAATCCAAATCAGGTTCAGGCACATCATCCGGCTTCGTTTCCTTTTCAGGCGCAGCTTCTTTTTTCGGTTCAGAAACAAGCTGCTTTTCATTTGCAAGAGCCGCTTTTGTATTGCTGCCCACAGAAAAACCGCCCGCATTGGAAAACTTTCCGCCACCCGAAACAGACAGCGACATCGCAGCAAACTGATCGGGCTTCACCTCAATGTGCGCACATTCCGTTTTATCAAAATAACCGGCATTTCCCGTGCTGGTGTCTATATAGGGAACAGGTTTATCCGATTTAATTCTAAAACCATTGGATTCAATCAGGTATTCATTTAACGGGATATTGGTAAATTCATTCGGATTGTCAATGCGCGGCACTTTAAAACCCTGCATATCCAAAGCAAACGGAGCCTTATGGGAGGGATTGCGTGCTTTTTCAGCAAGGTCTGCATCAATGGCAATTTCAAGCATAGACCGAACATAATGATTGACATAATTGGAGTTTTTTTGACAACCTAACTCTGAATTTCTGTCAAAATAATGGTGTGCTGCGGCTTCCAAGTTTTTATCGGTAGGTTGTATAACAAATGTTTCAGGATCATATTGATAATCGTCATGAAACTTAACAGGATATAAATTGTTACCCTTTATTAAAAAATCAGCCATTCTTTTAGTTGTATATGCAAGGTCTTTTAATTTTAAATTAGGATTACTTTGCCGCATAGCACTCAATACTGCGTTGTATCCCGCAATTTGTGCATCTGCTTCATCCCTACGGTAAACTGCCATATAATCAGCCATTGGAGCAGTAAAATTTCTTTCCCCATCCGGTTTTTTTACCTCTTTTCTTATCTCATCCATATATCTAGATCTGGCAGAATTTTGCATTTCCCGATTGAAAGAATGCTGGATTTCATGTCCCATAACAAACATCAATCCATATTTAAACGGCATTTGGTCAGACTTTGACGAATCATAGACAACACTAATCGGCGGAACACGCAGCGTTTGTGTATTGGAATCATAGTGTCCGCCTTCACTTGCACCGGATTCCAAAAACAATAAATTTCTTATGCGTCCTTCTTGCACCGATTGGTTAAATTTATCAACCAAAAAAGGCGATTCCGACATCACATCTATAAAATTCTGATATCCGGCATTCGTTATATTCTGCTGCATACCAAATTTTTGAATAATCTCTATAGCTTGTTTGCTATATCCTGCATTATGTAATACATCAAAATTACCAGTAACAAAATCTTTCTCTGCCATTATTTAATCTCCAATCAGTTTAGAAAATATCCTATGAAACACGAACCATTACAGAATTTATACAGCTAATATCTAATATTCTGTACTTTAAAGGAGTAGTCTCAATAGTCCTACTTTTATATTTATCAAGAAAAAAAGTAGAAACCAACTCCCCTATCCTATCCGTATCACGCGTCATCAACGGTGTTACCAATACTGAACCATACGATCTTCTTTCTTCAAGACCAAGTGATAATAATTTTTTCGAAAAATCCCAATATGAAGTCTTGCAGGTAGATACCTGTTCTTTTTCTTTATTTACTGGTTCAAGATACATTTCAAAGTATTTTATTTTACCCTTATTATACACTTCATAAGAAAACTCCCAATCATCACTGGTAACCACGTAACTGCCATAATTTGCGACAAATTTCGGATTTTTCCTATCATCTTCATCGGCCAAATCATGAATTGGCAAGCCAAACACTTTCTTCAACTTATCGGGAGAAAATTCTGATATTTCTCCAGTTTTCATATTTTTTATTAAATCAAATGTCTGATTAAGAAAAAATTCTGATGAAAGATTATGTTTTTTTGTATCTTGCTCTTCCTTGCGCTGTTTGGATAATTGGGCACAAGATGCCAAATACATTGATGTAAACAATATTATAAATAATACTCTAAGATTTTTATATGTAATATTTCCCATATTATATTTCCATTAAAAATGCTCATCAAATAAAAAATATTTTATGAAACGCGTATATCTATCGATGTTATGCAATCAGAATTCAATATTCTATATTTTAAAGGAGCAATCTCAATAAGGCTATTTTTCTCTTTATCAAGAAAAAAAGTGGAAATTAATTCTCCTTTCCTATCCGTTTCATTTGGCATATTTCCTACTACCAACAATGAATCATACCACTTCCTTTCTTCAAAACCAAGTGATAATAATCTCTCTGAAAATTCCTGATATGATATTTTACAAACAGAAGCCTTCTCTCTATTTACTGGTTCAAGAGAAATTTCAAAAGATTTTAATTTACCTTTATTATATACACCATAATAAAAATTCCAATCATCACTTGTAATTCCATAATTACCATAATATGCAACAAATTCAGGATTTTTCCTATCATCTTCATCGGCCAAATCATGAATCGGCAAGCCAAACACTTTCTTCAACTTATCGGGAGAAAATTCTGATATTTCTCCAGTTTTCATATTTTTTATTAAATCAAATGTCTGATTAAGAAAAAATTCTGATGAAAGATTATGTTTTTTTGTATCTTGCTCCTCCTTGCCCTGTTTGGATAATTGGGCACAAGATGCCAAATATATAGATGTAAATACTATCATAAATAGTACTCTAAAATTTTTATATATAATGTTTGTCATATTATAATTCCTGATTCTTAATAAAAGTAAAATACCTTCCTACCTAAAATATCTTATGGAACACGAAATTCAACAGAATAGACACATTCAACATTTGATATATTATATTTCAAAGGAACAGTCTCAATAATCCCCTTATTTCTTTTATCAATAAAATAGGTAGAAAATAATTCACCTATCCTATCTTCATTTCCGGATATACCAGGCACATCCAATATTGAGCCATATGATTTCCTCTCTTCAAAACCAAGCGATAATAATTTTTTTGAAAAATCCAAATATGATATTTTGCAAGTAGATGCTTGTTCCTTACTCAGCGGTTCAAGATATATTATAAAATATTTTGTTTTTTTATCATGATACACATTATAAGAAAAATCCCAGCCATTATTGGTAATCCCATAACTTCCATAACGCATAATAAATTTAAGATCTTTTCTATCTTCTTCGTTTGTAAAATCAAGGTTTGCCAAACCAAATATTTTTTCTAATTCTTTAGGAGAAACCTCTTCTATTTTTCCAGATTTAATATTTTTAATTAAATTAAAAGTCTGATTAAGAAGGAAATCAGATGAGAAGTTATATTTATTTCCCTCTTTCTCTTCTTTGTCTTGTTTTAATGGTTGTGCATAAACTGATAAATATACAGATGAAAATAATATTATAAATAATAAATTTACAAAATTTTTATATACAAGGTTATTCAAATAACATCTTTTTTTAATTATTTTTAAAAATTCTTTTGCTGCCATTACTCAATCTCCAAATAATTTAAAACACCCTATGAAACATAAATCTTTACGGAATATATACAATCATAATTTAATATCCTATACCTTAAAGGAACAGTCTCAATAGTTCTACTTTTCTCTTTATCAAGAAAAAAAGTGGAAACCAATTCCCCTGTTCTATCCGTATCACGCGTCATCAACGGTGTTGCCAATACCGAATCATACCATCTTCTTTCTTCAAGACCAAGTGATAATAATTTTTTTGAAAAATCCTAATATGAAGTCTTGCAGGTAGATATTTGCTCTTTTTCTTTATTCACTGGTTCAAGATATATTCTAAAGTATTTCATTTTATCTTCATTATATACCTCATAGGAAAATTCCCAATTATCATTAGTAACTATATAACTTCCGTAATTTGCAAAAAATTTCGGATTCTTTCTATCATCTTCATCGGCCAAATCACGGATTGGTAGACCAAACACTTTCTTCAATTTATCGGGAGAAAATTCTGATATTTCTCCAGTTTTCATATTTTTTATTAAATCAAATGTCTGATTAAGAAAAAATTCTGATGAAAGATTATGTTTTTTTGTATCTTGCTCTTTCTTATTTCGTTCAGATAACTGGGTGCAGGATGTTAAATATATGGATGCAAATAGCATAATACAGAATAAATCTTTAAAACTTTTAGATAAAAGATTGTTCATAGTATATTTCCTTAACAGTATCGGTAATGCAGGGAGGAAACACCCGTTGTCCAACGCCCCCCCTTAAAGACTATCTTTGCGCGGAATTAACGGCGCAGGCGTTCGTCTGTCAGCCGCTGTAAAAATTCCAAACGGGCAGGACGGATTTCGCCTGCATCTGCGGCAGCCTTCACGGCGCAGCCGGGCTCGGCGCGGTGGGTGCAGTTGTGGAAACGGCACTGCCCCGCCAAATGGCGCAGGTCGGGGAAGCAGCCGAGCAGCTCGGATGCATCCAAGTGGTGCAGGCCGAATTCCTGCAAACCGGGGCTGTCTATCAGTTTGCCGCCGCCGTCCAAGTGATACAGGCGGGTGTGGGTGGTGGTGTGACGGCCGGAATCGAGTGCGGCGGAGTGGCTTTGCGTCCGGGCGGCTTCTTCACCCAAAAGCGCGTTGGTCAGCGTGGATTTGCCCATGCCGCTCTGCCCGAGCAGGATGTTGGTTTCGCCGCGCATCATGTCTTTCAGGCTGCCTGAAACGCCTGCCAGCGCGGACTGGGTGATAACGGGGTAGCCCAGTGTTTCGTAAAACGCCAGTGTTTCCGCCAGCGCGGCGGTTTCGGGCAGGTCGGTTTTATTGAGCAGGATAACGGGGCGGATGACGGCGGCCTCGGCGGCAATCAGGGCGCGTTGCAGCAGGGCTTCGCTGGGGCTGGGCACGGCGGCGGTAACGATGAAGAGCTGTGTGGCATTGGCGGCGATGAGCTTGGATTTCCATGCGTCTTGGCGGTAAAGCAGGCTTTGGCGCGGCAACAGATTTTCTATAACGGCCTGTTCGCCGTTGAGGATGAGGATTTCCACAAAGTCGCCGCAGGCAAAGTCGGTGCGTTTGCTGCGGGTGCTGGCTTCGTAGGACGTGCCGGCATCGGTGCGGACGGTATAGCGTCGGCCGTAGGCGGCGGTGATTTGGGCGTGTTCGAGCATAGGATGGGGCAGCCTGAACGGGTTATTGGTAAACGCGGCCGCCGTGTTCCAGCCTGCCGTCTGCGTGGCGGCGGGCGGGGTCGCGGTGCGTCCAGTGGATGAGGCCGCCCTGTCTGTTCCATTCGTATTCGCCGTAAAAGCGGACGGTGTCGCCCGTTTTCAGGCTGTCTATTCTGGGGGCAAGGTCGGTGTTGTGGGCAACAAGCAGCGTTTGTCCGGTGGTGAGTTTAAGCAGGAAACGCTGGTGGCGCGTGCCTTCGGTGTCGTCAGGCAGGATTTTGGCGACGATGCCCTGCCCTTCTATCTGTATGTTGCTTTGGCGGTTTTGATAGGCCTGCTGCAAAACGCGCTCAAAATCGGCGGGCGCGGCCTGCCGTGCGGCAGAGCTGGTGGCGGAAGAAGGCGGAGACGGCGGGTTCTGTGTCGGAATGCCGTATCGCCATGCCAATAAGGCGGCTATCAGGATGGGTAGAATTTTTTTCATGTCATGTCGTTTGAAGTTGCCCGAAATAGGGCTGGTTGAAATAAAAATGATACAGCGCGGCGGCATGGCGCATAGCCCGACACGTACGCCTTAGGGTGGACATTTATGCCCACGCAGTTTCAGGCTGTCTTGGCATAACGCGCGGACGGCTGGTATCCACTTTACGAATGTATAGTCGATTAAAATAAAAATGAGACAAGGCGGCGAGCCGCAAGGCGTACAGGTAGTACGTCAAGGCGAGCCAACGCCGTATCATTGCCATTTTAATCGACTATATCTATAGATTTGCGCAGAAACGCGGAAGGCAGCCTGAAACGGCTGTTGCCGGAGAAAAAACGTTTTCAGGCTGCCTACGGCATCGGGGCAGCCTGAAATCGGGTTGGTATCGCAAATTGCCTTTATGGTTCGCTACACTTCTATCTTGTTGGGCGTGAACGTTTCCCATTTGTTGCAGGCGGGGCAGTGCCAGAAATAGGCCTGCGATTTGAAATGGCAGTTGCGGCAGCGGTACATCCAGCTTTTTTGGAGCTGCCGCCCAACCACGCTGCGCATCATGTCGGCATCGGCTTTCCATTGCGGGTTGAGGTCGGACATCTGCACGGCGAGCATCCGGTAGATGCCGTTCAAATCGGGCTTGGTGCGTATCAGCTCCATCACAATCTGCGCGGCACGGGCCTCACCGTAAAGCAGCAGCGATTTGTCGTAAATCACGCCGTTCAAATCAAGCTGCGGGAAGGTCTGCGCATAGCCGACCAGCACGTCCAGCCCGTCTTCCGCCCGCCCCAGCGCGTCGTATGCGTCATAAATCCGCTCGCCGACCATGCCCAAATAGGCGTGGTTCTGCTTTTCTATGGCGGCATAGGCATCTATGGCAGCCTGAAAATTACCCTGCTTCTGCTCTATGCCGCCCAATATCATGTTGGCACGGGTGCATTTGGGGTTGGCAGACAAGGCAGACTGAATGTGCGTGCGTGCTGCGTCAAACTGAGATTTAAACAGTTCCGCCTGTGCCATTTCACAATAAAACTGCGCGATTTCAAACTGATAAGTTTGCTCGTCGTGTGCCAGCAGGCGGGCGGCGGCAACGGCTTTTTCCCAGTCTCTGTCCTGCTGGTAGATATTCAGCAGCACTTCGTTCGCCTGCTTGGCCATATTGCCGCCGCGCAGTTCCAAAAACAGCCGTTCCGCCCTATCCACCAGCCCGGCACTCTGATAATCCAAACCCAGTTCGTACAGCACGCGTTCCCGGCGCGCTCCCGCCGTGTCGGGCGAATCCAGCAGGGCTTTGTGCATGGCGATGGCTTTGTCGTTTTCGCCCCGCTGGCGGTAAAGCTTGCCCAGCGTCAGATGCAGGCCGTACGAATCCTGCTGTTGGTCGGCAGCCTCGGCAAGCTCGTGGGCGGCGCGACCGGTATTCTTATCCACCAGCGCGTCCAGACTCGCATAAAAACTTTCAGGCAGCGTTTTCGCCTGTTTCACCACCGCGCGCATATCCACCCGCGCCGCCAGCCAGCCCATGCCGAAAAACACGGGCAGCATCACCACCAGCAGGAGCAGCACCCACCAGATATCAGCCGTATCCATGCCGCGCCTTTATTTCTTCGCCGTTTCCGACAGCACGGGCGAAGCAAGGTCCTGTGCCGCCAGCCGCGCACTCTTCTGCACCTCTGCACGCAGGCGCGCATTTTCGTTGCGCAGCCGCACCAGCCGCCCGAACAGCGCAAACAGCCCGAACAGCGCACCCGCAAAAAACGCACCAAACAACACCACAATCAGCGGCAGCGCGGCAGACTGGCCCGGCAGATAGAAAAACGGCACGCTGCCCGTATTTATCCAAGCAAACACCAGCAGCACCGCCAGCACGGCCAGCTTCACCAGCCAATAAAACAATTTCATCAGAAAAGCTCCCGTTGCATATTCGGACGCAGTTTCAGGCAGCCTGAAACCGCCCCAAAAAAATGTGCGGAGTGTAAACGATTTCGTGCGGTTTTGATACTTGTTTGAAACTTGTCCAAACGCTCCGCGCGTGTATAATCCCGCGCTTTCCCCGCTTTCAGGCTGCCTTGCAACAGCAGGGCATCACGCAGAAACTTTTATCTCTTTATCTTAAAGGACCGAATCATGACGACCATGGACAACCGCGACGGCAAAATCTGGTACAACGGCAATCTGGTGGAATGGCGCGATGCCAAAACCCACGTACTGACCCACACCCTGCACTACGGCATGGGCGTATTCGAAGGCGTACGCGCCTACGAAACCCCCAAAGGTCCCGCCATCTTCCGCCTGCACGACCACACCGACCGCTTCTTCAATTCCGCCAAAATCGTCGGCATGGCCATTCCTTTTACCAAAGAACAGATTAACCAAGCACATATAGACATCGCTAAAGCCAACGCCCTCAAATCCGGCTATTTCCGCCCGATGGCGTTTTACGGCTCGGCAAAACTCGGCGTTGCCCCGCAGCAGGACGACGTGCAGGCCATCGTTGCCGCATGGCCTTGGGGCGCGTATTTGGGCGAAGAAGGCATGAAAAAAGGCATCCGCTGCAAAATCAGCAGCTTCACCCGCCACCACCCCAACATCACCATGATTAAAGCCAAAGCCAACGGCAACTACATGAACTCCATCATGGCCAACACCGAAGCCAGACAGGGCGGCTTTGACGAAGCCATCCTGCTTGATGCCGCAGGCTACGTTGCCGAAGGCTCCGGCGAAAACATCTTTATCGTCCGCAACGGCGTGCTTTATACCCCCGCGCTGGATGTCGCACTGGACGGCATCACCCGCCGCACCGTCATCTCCATCGCCAAAGACATGGGCGTAGAAGTGCAGGAAAAACGCATCACCCGCGACGAACTCTATATCGCCGACGAAGCATTCTTCACCGGCACGGCAGCCGAAGTAACCCCCATCCGCGAAATAGACGGCCGCACCATCGGCATCGGCGAGCGTGGCACATTAACCACAGAAATCCAGCAGCGTTTCTTCGACATCGTCCAAGGCAGAAACCCTGCCTACGAACATCTGCTCACTTACATTTCATAACGTTCCGGCAGCCTGAAAACACCGCATCACCCATGTTCCCGTTCACGGAACATGGGTTTTTCTTAACAAAAACTTTCAGGCTGCCCGAAAGTCCTTTAAAATAGCGCGTTTATACAACCAACAACGACAAGGCGTTCCAAATGAGCAATACGAGCATGCAGATTACCGACCTTCTCGCATTCGGCGTGAAAAACAAAGCATCGGACTTGCATTTGTCCGCAGGGCTGCCGCCCATGATTCGCGTAAACGGCGATATGCGCCGCATCAACCTGCCCGAAATGAGCGCGGAAGATGTCGGCAACATGATTAGCTCCATCATGAACGACTTGCAGCGCAAAAATTACCAGCAAAATCTGGAAACCGACTTCTCGTTCGAACTGCCCAACATAGCACGCTTCCGTGTCAATGCCTTCAACACCAACCGCGGTCCGGCTGCCGTGCTGCGTACCATTCCCAGCAAAGTGCTGACACTGGAAGAACTCAAAGCCCCCCGCATCTTCCAAAAAATTTCCGACAACCCCCGCGGTCTGGTGCTGGTAACCGGTCCCACCGGTTCGGGCAAATCCACCACGCTCGCCGCCATGATGGACTACCTGAACGACACCAAACCTGCCCACATCCTCACCATCGAAGACCCAATCGAGTTCGTGCACCAGTCCAAAAAATGCCTGGTAAACCAGCGCGAGCTGGGCGAAGACACCCACAGTTTCGCCAACGCGCTGCGCTCCGCACTGCGTGAAGACCCCGACATCATCCTCGTGGGCGAGATGCGCGACCCGGAAACCATCGGCTTGGCACT
>CAUQSD010000076.1:0-9077 GCA_963520685.1 uncultured Kingella sp.
CTATTTTTGGAGCGATGCGTATCGGAATATCGAATTCCAATTTGCCGATAAAACCCTGACTTTGGAAGGACTGATGCAGAACGGTCTGGCCTTACAGGGAACGGAAGCCCAAGAAACCATTATCGGCTGGCACGGCAGAAACGAACTGTACGGCCACGGTGGCAACGACACCCTGAACGCCTACGGCGGGAATGACCTTTTGGACGGCGGAGAGGGTGACGATATGCTGGATGCCAACGGCGGGGACGACACCCTAATCGGCGGGGCGGGCAACGACAAGCTCTACGGCGGTGCGGGAGACGACACCTATGTCTTTGCCAAAGGGCACGGTTCGGACTATGTGTCGGATTCCTCAGGAAAACAGACGTTCCGTTTCGACGGCATCAAAGCAAACGAGGTGCAGTTCCGCCGCATTAATGGCGACGATTTGGAACTGTTTGGCTACAACGGCAGCGATTCCGTCCGCATCGGCGACTATTTTTGGAGCGATGCGTATCGGAATATCGAATTCCAATTTGCCGATAAAACCATTGATAAACCGGATATTGCCCATTATGCCAATG
Source organism: uncultured Kingella sp. (assembly GCA_963520685.1). Lineage (GTDB taxonomy): Bacteria > Pseudomonadota > Gammaproteobacteria > Burkholderiales > Neisseriaceae > Kingella_B. The sequence goes on from CAUQSD010000076.1 coordinate 564, forward strand.
CTGCAAACAACTTGGTTCAGACAATGGCGGCATTTGGAAACGGCGGTAGTGCGGGAGTGGGTTTAACCGATACTGCTGTGCAACCTGTGCAGCCGTTGCTGGCAACGTCGTCGGTATAAAGCCGATATAAACAAGGCAGGGTAAACCGCCTGTATTGGAAAACAGCAGCCAAGAATAATCTTGGCTGCTGTTTTATTTAACGGAAATGTATTTCATAAGCATCGCTAAATTTGTTCCCAAAGGTTTCAGGCTGCCTGAAAACCCCTTCTTACTGTTCAAACACCGTCTCCAACCCCAATCCGCTCTCTTTCACCAACCGCAAATAAGCCAGCATAAATTTATACCTTGCCTGAGCCAGTTTCTGCTCTGCCTGTGCAACTTCCTGCCGAGCCTGAATCACTTCCAGCTGGTTGCGGATGCCGTATTGCTGTCCGGTTTCGGTTGATTTCAGTTTCAGCCTGCTGCTTTCCAGAACGCGTTCCTGCGCCATAATTTGGTAGTGTGCCGCGCCGCCTTCGGTATAGGCCTGACGCACGGCTAGTTTGATTCGGCGTTCGGTTGCGGTAAGTTGGGCATCGGCAACCCCGTATTGCGCTTGGGCTTCACGGATTTTGCCGGATAACTCGCCGCCGGTATAAAGCGGCATACTCAGCTGCACGCTGGCACTCATGCCTTTACCGCGATAACGGTAGTCGTTGTTTTGTGCGGATGACGTGTAGAGGTTGTTTTGATAACCGAGGTGGGCGGAAAGAGTGGGATAGCGGCTGTTTTTGGCTGCCTGAAAAGCCTGTTCGCTGCTTTTCAGGGCAAATTTTTGCGTTTGGTATTCGTGGTTGTTGGCCAGCGCGATTTGCTGCCATTTATCCAAACTGTGCCGTTCCAGTTTGGGCAGGTAACGTGTAATCAGATTGGCGGTATCTATTGCTTCAATTTTTTTGCTGTCCAAACCCGTGTAGTCATTCAGTTGGTTTTCCTGTACCTGCTGGTCGGCAAGTGCGGCAATTTCTTGGGCTAGCGCATTGTCGTAACCCGCTTTGGCTTCGTGGATATCCAATACGGTGGCTGCGCCTTTGTCAAATAAAGCCCGCGCCTGTTTTGCCTGCTGGGCATAGGCTTTTTTTTCGGCAGCATGTGCGGCAACCGTTTCCCGACTCAGCAATACATTGAAATAACTTTCAGCCACTTTTAACAGTAAATCTTCACGCGCCGCATCAAAACGCCGTTCGGCAGCCTGACTATTAAATTTGCTTTGGCGGTATTGGGCAAATTTCCCTGCATCAAACAGCGTTTGGCTCAACTGCACATTCCAGCCCTGTGTCTCACGGGTAGATGAAATAGACGGCGGCTGGCGTTGATAACTGGCATTAGCAGCAACATGGGGCAGTAATGCGGCCTTTGCCTGCCGTTGCTGTTCCAAAGTGGCACTGCGCTGATAATAGGCAGCCTGAAAATCGGCAGAATGCTGCTGCGCTGCCTGCCAAGCTTCCGATAATGTGAAGGCAGAAAGGGACGGACTGGCACACAATAATAGTGCAGAAAAAATAATAGAGAATGGCGGCGAATACGGTTTCATGGATTCAAAACAAAGTCAAACTAATTTAAAGGCCAGTCCGGTCATTATTATCTTCAGGCTGTCTGGTTATTGATTTCAGACAGCCTGAAGTTATCCGGCCTATCAATAAAACAACCAATGAAAATACGGACAATCACGAAATAGCAAAACGGATAAAAAGGAATCGAATAAAAAATAAAATCTATCGCTCCCTGAAACTTTCGTCCACTTTCGTTTGCAGCGGGCTTAACAGATAATCCAGCACCCGCCGTTTACCCGTTTTAATCTCCGCCGTTACATTCATGCCCGCCGTCAGATTCACTGCTTTGCCGTCAATATCCAGCGTATGCCTGTCCAGCGACACCACCGCCGTATAGACCAAACCCAACTGCTCGTGGCTTACCGCATCATGGCTGACACTTTTCACCTTACCCGTCAGATAACCGTAACGCGTATAGGGAAAGCTTTCAATCTTCACCACCGCATCCTGCCCCGGTTCCACAAAGCCGATATCCTTATTCAATACCAAGACTTCCACATCCATTTTGTCGTCATCGGGTGCAACCACCATCATCTTTTGGGCAGCCTGCACCACACCGCCCACCGTATAGGTGGCCAATTCCTGCACCGTGCCGTCCGCAGGCGACTGTATCGTCATCAGCTGCTGCCGCTGCTTTGCCTTATCCGTCTGGCCGCGGTATTGGTCAATCTGTTCGTTTGCCTGACGCAGCGCATCCAGCGTATCGCGTTTCAGGTTCTGCGTATTCAGTACCCGATTCTGCTCCGCCTGTGCAATGGCAGCCTGAACCTGCCGGATTTGGCTGCGCGTGCTTTCCAAATCATTCCGGTTGCTGACCGATTTGCTCTGCTGCTCTAAAAACGCATGTTCCGAAATAAAATTGTCGGCCCGCAAACGGCGGTAGTCTGCTGTTTTCTGCTGCTCGATCGCCCCCACCGAAACCAGCTTCTGCTCCTGCGCCTTGGCCGACTGCAATTCCGCCTGATGGCCGCGCAAAGCCGACTGCAGTTGCGCATCCTGCGCCGCCCATGCCTGATACTGGTTCTGCGCCAACACCTGCGCCGCCTGCACATCCGCATTCGGTAGCCCCAAAGAGCGCGCCTGCGCCATATCGATATGCGGCACGGTACGGCTTTCCAGCGCCGCCAATACCGCTTCATAACGCAGTTTGGACAATTGGGCAGCCTGCAAAGCCTGCTCCGACTGCACCACATCGCTGTCCGTTCCCACGGCTTCCAATTCCGCCAACGTTTCACCCTGTTTCACATGCTGCCCGTCGCGCACATGCACCGCCTTAACCACCGCCGTTTCCAGCGGCTGGATGGTTTTGCTGCGCCCGCCCGACACCGTCTTGCCCGAAGCCGCCGCCACAATATCGATTTTGCCGAACCAGGACCACAGCAAAGCCAAAAGCGCAAACGCCATAATAAAACGCGCTGCCCATTTCGGAGCAGCAGAGACCGGCGTATCGGTCAGTTCCAAATGCGCAGGTAAAAACGCCAGTTCCTCCGCCGTGCGTTTGGGCGGTTCCAACTGGTCGCGCACCGCCCAAACATTGCGCCATACGGTAATGTAGCGGGAAAGAAAGGATTTCAGGGCGGAGAAAAACATAACGGGTATAACCTTGGCAAATAGAAGCGGAAAATGGGATAGACTATGTAAAGGATTGTAACGGAAAGCGGAGCAGATGTTAATAGAACGGGGAGAGTATCGGCAGAAAATCCCACTTCTTTTTTGTATATTTATATCTTTTAAATAATTTTCTTATTTTATATCATAATCTTATAAAAAACAACCTACATTTATTTACCAAGTAAAAAACAAAAACCGGCAAATCGGATTAAAGATTGCCGCCTGTGCTGCCGCCACCCGTTTTCAAGCAGCCTGAAACGGGGAAAATTTGTTTGTTAGAAAATACTTAACATATCTTGACTAAATTTTAAGATGCGAGTAGGCTGCTGATCGCCTGATACACAATGCAGGAAGTGAAGAAAAGAAAGAAAAAGAACTGTAGCCTTTTATAAAAAATATGGGGCTATCCTAGATAACTAGGGAAATTCAAATTAAATTAGAATTATCCCTATGCGAAAAAGTCGTCTAAAGTTGGTACAAACAAAATAAGCTCATTGAGCTGTTTGTTGCAGGTGTAACTGCAAGAACGGCAGCAGAGTTGGTCAGTGTCAATAAAAATACCACTGCCTATTATTTTCATCGTTTACGTTTGCTTATCTATCAAAACAGTCCGTATTTGGAAATGTTTGATGTAGAAGTGGATGAAAGTTATTTTGGAGGGCAACGCAAAGGCAAACGCGGTCGCTGTGCTGCAGGCAAAGTTGCCGTATTCGGGCTGTTGAAGCGAAACGGCAAGGTTTACACCGTTACCGTACCGAATACTAAAACAGCAACTTTGCTGCTCATTATTCGCGGACAAGTGAAATCTGACAGCATTTTTTATACGGATTGTTACAACAGTTATGATGTGCTAGACGTAAGTGAATTTAGTCATATATGTATCAATCGCAGCACAAATTTTGCAGAACGACAAAACCACATTAACGGAATTGAGAACTTTTGGAACTAGGCAAAACGTCATTTACGCAAGTTTAACGACATTCCCAAAGAGCATTTTTAGCTGTATTTAAAGGAGTGTGAATGGTGTTTTAACAACAGTGAGATAAAGTCTCAGATTTCTATTTTAAAACAACTGGTAAGCAAGGATTTATCCTAGTTATTTAGGACAGCCTCTGCATTTATTAAAATATTTGCTTAGTTTTTAATAAAAAATTAAGATTACTGGAATATTTTATATGAGTCTATTGCTCTTGTGTTTATATCTTGCAATATTATGTTTTTTAATAATTACTTTTTGTCTACTAGGATGGCAATCATCTCTAAAAATGAAAAATAAATACCATCTCTATGGTATAGAGATAGAAAATTATCACATAAAGGTTCGTATAATGAGAATATATAATATATTTTCATATACATTATTCTCTATCATTTCAGTGATAGTATTATATTTTCTTATCGCTTTCTTCTCTATTGAATGGATAGCAGTTGTCAAATCAAAAAACAAACGAAATTTTTATATAGGCTGTCTATATGACACACAAAATATTAGAAAAGGAGGACCTGTTTATGCAATGATTCCTGATGATAAATCAATAAAACCTTTTACAGATGATGCATTTAATTTATTTCGCGTCCATTCATTTCCTTCTCATTCTAAATGGTTATCTGGAAAGATATTTAACCACAGGTATAAATATTGTAATAAGGTATCATATATTCATGTAAACTTTATTTTTTTAAAAGCTAATATTGTTTATGATTTCTTGTAAAAATAATGGAGTATTCCTATGAGTAATTCGGTTAAATATACTAGTAATAGTATAAAAAACGTAACTAATCTAACTAATAATTTTTGGAGCGCATTAAATAACTATGATAATCGATGTTCAAGCAAAAGGGGTGAAGTTCCGCCGTACCAACAACGATTTGGTTCTGTTCGGTTACAACGGTAGTGATGCCGTCCAAATAACCAATTATTTCGCAAGTGCGGAATATAGAAATTCCACATTCCAATTTGCCGATAAAACCGTTACTTTAGAAAACCTGATGCAGAACGGTTTGGCTTTGCAGGGGACAGATGCCGGTGAAACCATCTACGGATGGACGGGCAGAAATGAGTTGTACGGCCATGGCGGCAGCGATACCCTAAATGGGGGTAATCAGAGCGATATCCTGGACGGCGGAAGCGGAGATGACACATTGAAGGGAGAGGGGGGTAACGACACCCTGATCGGTGGTATGGGCAACGATAAGCTCTACGGCGGTGCCGGGGACGATACCTATGTGTTTGCTAAAGGACACGGTTCGGATTTTGTATCGGATGCCCAGGGTAAACAGACTTTCCGCTTTATCGATGTTCAAGCAAAAGGGGTGAAGTTCCGTCGTACCAACAACGATTTGGTTCTGTTCGGTTACAACGGTAGTGATTCCGTCCAAATAACCAATTATTTCGCAAGTGCGGAATATAGAAATTCCACATTCCAATTTGCCGATAAAACCGTTACTTTAGAAAACCTGATGCAGAACGGTTTGGCTTTGCAGGGGACAGATGCCGGTGAAACCATCTACGGATGGACGGGCAGAAATGAGTTGTACGGCCATGGCGGCAGCGATACCCTAAATGGGGGTAATCAGAGCGATATCCTGGACGGCGGAAGCGGAGATGACACATTGAAGGGAGAGGGGGGTAACGACACCCTGATCGGTGGTATGGGCAACGATAAGCTCTACGGCGGTGCCGGGGACGATACCTATGTGTTTGCCAAGGGACACGGTTCGGATTTTGTATCGGATGCCCAAGGTAAACAGACTTTCCGCTTTATCGATGTCCAAGCAAAAGAGGTGAAGTTCCGCCGTACCAACAACGATTTGGTTCTGTTCGGTTACAACGGTAGTGATGCCGTCCAAATAACCAATTATTTCGCAAGTGCGGAATATAGAAATTCCACATTCCAATTTGCCGATAAAACCGTTACTTTAGAAAACCTGATGCAGAACGGTTTGGCTTTGCAGGGGACAGATGCCGGTGAAACCATCTACGGATGGACGGGCAGAAATGAGTTGTACGGCCATGGCGGCAGCGATACCCTAAATGGGGGTAATCAGAGCGATATCCTGGACGGCGGAAGCGGAGATGACACATTGAAGGGAGAGGGGGGTAACGACACCCTGATCGGTGGTATGGGCAACGATAAGCTCTACGGCGGTGCCGGGGACGATACCTATGTGTTTGCTAAAGGACACGGTTCGGATTTTGTATCGGATGCCCAGGGTAAACAGACTTTCCGCTTTATCGATGTTCAAGCAAAAGGGGTGAAGTTCCGTCGTACCAACAACGATTTGGTTCTGTTCGGTTACAACGGTAGTGATTCCGTCCAAATAACCAATTATTTCGCAAGTGCGGAATATAGAAATTTCGCCTTCCAGTTCGCTGACAAAACTATCAACAAACCGGACATCGCCCATTATGCCAATGCTGCCAACAATTTGATTCAGACGATGGCGGTATTCGGAAACGGCAGCAGTGCGGGAGTGGGTTTAACCGATACTGCTGTGCAACCTGTGCAACCTTTGTGGGCAACGTCGTCGGTATAAAGCCGATATAAACAAGGCAGGGTAAACCGCCTGTATTGGAAAACAGCAGCCAAGAATAATCTTGGCTGCTGTTTTTATTTGATAGAAATGTAGAAAACTACCCGAATTCGTTGCCGATGGTTTCAGGCAGCCTGAAAATCAGCCTTCCAGCAGTCCTTTGCCCAGATAGCCGTCCCGCTCAAAACCGGGCAGTGTGAAGAAATAGCCGCCGCCGAAGGGTTTGATGTATTCCTCCAAAGGTTCGCCGTTTAACAGGTTCTGCACGAAGATGAAACCGTCCAGCAGGTTGGCCTGATAGCAGATGAATACCAAGCCCACGTCAAGCTGGCCTGCTTTGGACAGCCCGCGCGAATAATCATACGGGCGGCGGTAAAGCAGGTGTTTTTTCATGAATTCTTTGGTGCGCGGATTGGCCAGGCGCATATGGCTGTCGGTGGGGACGGTTTTGCCTTCGGGGTCTTTGCCGTAATCGGGGGTGTCGTGCTCGTGTTTCATGCCGAGGGGCGCGCCGCTGTATTTTTCGCGCCCGAAAATGGTCTGCTGCTCTTGCAGCGGGGTTCTGTCCCAAAATTCAACGAAATGGCGGATGAGGCGGACGGCCTGGTATGTGCCGCCGGTCGCCCATGCGGGTTCGTCTTTGGCGTTTTCTGCCACACCCGTCCACAAAACTTGGTCGGCAATTTCGGGCTTGGAAATATCGGGGTTGGCCGAGCCGTCGCGGAAGCCGAACAGGTTGCGCGCTGCCTGTTCTGCGGGGGCTTTGGGCAGGAAGCCGTCTATGCTCCATCTGATGACGGCATATGCGCTCAGGTGTTTGATGAGGTCGCGCAGTGCGTTTTGGCAGGTTTCGGGGCTGAATGCGCAGATTTCTATGGAAAAATCGCCGTCGCACCATTCCGCCTGCAATTTGTCGTTGGGGAAGTCTTTCATTTCACTTAAATGCTTGGGCTTTTTGTCTGCCAGACCGAAGCGGCTGTCAAACAGGCTGCTGCCGACGCTGACGGTTACGGTGAGCCCGTCGGGCGGCACGTTCTGCCCCAAGATACCGCTGCCGGTGGGCGGCATTTTGGGGTCGGGGTCGTGCAGTTCGCCGCCTTGGGTGAGAAATTCGATGCGCTGGCTGATGGTTTGGAACATTTTTTTGAGTTCGTCCGGCGTTTTGATGCTGATGTCAAAGGCGGATGTTGTGCCGAACGGCTGGTGGGGGGTAACGATGCCGGCTTGGTTTTTGCCGTAACAGGAATAGCTTTGGGCGGAATGTTCGGTGCAGCCGCCCGTGCCTTCGCTTTTACCGCTGCCCGCTGTGGGTACGGACGCGCTACCGCTTTGGCTGGCGGTGTGCTGCCCGCAGGCGGCGAGTGCGGTGCCGGCGGCAATGGCGGCGGCGGATTTGAGCAGGGTGCGTTTCGCGGGGTCTTGCGGGGTGTTGCGGGACATGGTTTTTCCTTTTTTAAAGCAAATTGGTGGGGATTTAAGGTGTTTGGAATGGGGCATTTGCTGCCTGCGCGGTTTCAGGCTGCCTTAGGGGCGGGGACGCGTGGGCAACGAGTGCCCACCCTACGGGATAACGGTTTCAGGCTGCCTGAAAACGGAAACCCTGCATCGGCGGGAGGTAGGGTGGGCACTTGCTGCCCACGTGTTTTGCGTTACAGGGCAGCCTGAAATCCGTAGGCATACGCCCGCCCGTCCTATGAGACCAGTGTAGTACATATGTTTTTTACGCGTGGGCAACGAGTGCCCACCCTACGGAATGACGGTTTCGGGCTGCCTGAAA
>CAUQSD010000077.1:0-8759 GCA_963520685.1 uncultured Kingella sp.
GCGTTGCGAAGAAATGTGCCAAAGATGGGGATTTTGCAAAGGTTTCAGGCTGCCTTTGGGCACGGAACGCGTGGGCGGCGGGTGCCTGTTCTGCGGGGAAACGGGTGTTGTGCAATTGTACGGAATTCGGGCAGCCTGAAAAAGCGTCGGGGCGTTTCAGGCTGCCTGAGGCCTTTGAAAATATTTCAATATTGTCTGCGCGTTCTGCGATGCCGTTGCTTTGAACTGCGCTCAAGTCTGGGTTTTTGCAAAGGTCCCGGCCTTGTTTTTGCCGTCGGACATCAGCAGCGGCAGGCATTCTGCCAGTGGGGCGAACAGGTTTTCGGTCAGGCGGCGGAAGGCTTCGCTGCGATGGGGCGGTTCGGTATCTGTGCTGCGTCCGTATATCAGTTTGACTTCGGGATAGTCGGCCAGCGGGAAGCCGTTGTAGCCTTTGTAATAAAGTTCGGCGGCTTTTTTTTCGGCGGCGGACCAGTCGTTTTTTTTGAAGTATTCGGCGGCGGCGGCAAGGCTCATGCGCGGGAAGAAGGGCAGGGGGGCGGCTTGGCCTGCGTGGTAGGCGGCGAGCCATTGTGCCAGCCCTTCGCGGGCAGTTTCGGCGGAAACGGGCGGCAGGGTGAAGTTTTCGCCGAGGTTGATGTAGTGCGTGCGGCGGTCGGCTTCTGTGGGGGCGGCGGCGCAGTAAATCAGGTGGCGGAGCAGCAGTTCGGTTTTGTCGGCGTTTTTCAGGCGGCTCTGTTCGTTGCGGCGGTGCAGGAATTGGGCGGCGTGGAGTATCTGGCCGTCTGCGTGGTTGTGGGCGAGGACGGCGGCAAGGCTGCCTGAAACGGTGCGGACGGTGTCTGCACAATCGGGCAGTTTGGGGCTGGATAGGAGTGTGCCGTCCAGTGCGGCGGCGAGGGCGGCGTATCGGTTTTGGGCGATTATGCCGAGTTCGCCTGTGGGCAGCAGGCTTTGGGCGGCCAGTGTTTCGGCCAGGGCGGCGAAGTCGAGGTTTGCGCGGCGGGCGCGGATGTAGGCTTCGGCAAGGGTGCGTTTGCGCTCTGGGGCGAAGGGTTCGGTGGATTGGGTTTCGTCTTCGGGGCGGGGGGCGCGCCAGCCGAGCGTTTTTTCCAGCCATACGGCGGTTGGGTTGCGCCAGAAGCGGAGGAAGTCTTTTTGCGGGACGGGTTCGGCGGGGACGGTTTGGGTTTCAGGCTGCCTTGGTGCGGCGCTGATGAAGGGGGCATCGGGCGGCTGCGGGTGGGCGAGGGCGTGGGCGTAATCCTGCCGGGTGCCGGCGGGTTTCAGGCTGCCTGAAAAATAACGCGGGGAGAAGGGTTGCAGGGGGTGTTGGGTTATCCATTCGCGGCGCAGGCTTTCGGCGGGGATGCCGCTGAGGGCGGAGACGGTGTCTAAAAGTTCGCCCAGGAGGGTGGAGGGGGCGCGGGCTTCGTCTGTGCGGATGTCTTTGCCGGTGTAGGACAGATACAGGGTTTCGCGGGCGGAAAGCAGGGCTTCGAGGAACAGGTAGCGGTCGTCGTCGCGGCGGGCGCGGTCGCCTTTTTTGGGATGGCGGGCGATGAGGTCAAACGGGGCGGCTTTGGTGTTGCGTGGGAAGTCGCCGTCGTTTAGCCCGAGCAGGCATAGGGCTTTGAAGGGCAGGCTGCGCATCGGCACCATGCTGCAAAAGGTGATGCCGCCGCGCAGGAAGCCTGCGTCGCTTTGGCTGCCGAGCAGGCTTTTGGCGTGTTGCAGGGCGGCGGTGCGTGCTATCGGTGCGGTGAATCGGGCGGCTTCTGCCTGTGCCTGCCAGTCGGCCAGTGCGGTTTCAAGCTGTTGCAGGGCTTGGCGGTCGGCATCGGTTTCGGGGACAAGCAGGGCGGCGGCGAGGCGGCGGATGCGGGCGCACCATTCGGATACGGGCGCGCTCTGCTGCCATTGCCGTTTGGTATCGGACAGCAGCCGCACCAGTGCGGCAAAGCGGGACAGGGTGTCCAAATGGGTGGGGTTGGAATCGTGGGCGGCGATGCCCTGCCACAGGGGGGCATCGGGGTGTTCGGGCAGCATGAAGCCGAGCACCATGCGTTCCAGCCCCTGCTGCCAGGTGAAGAGTTTGTCGCGGCTGCCGTGTTCGGCGCGGTCGTCTTTGCCGCTGCCCCAGCGGATGTTGAGCTGTTCGGCGGTGTCGCGCAGCAGGGGCAGGTCGTCGCGCGTCAGCCCGAAGGCGGCGAGTACGGGTGCGCTTTCTGCCAGTGCGAGCAGTTTGGGGGCTTCAAAACGGCTTTCTGCCAGTGTGATTGCCTGTTCCAGTGCGTCTAAAAGCGGCTGGCGGCGGGCGATGCGGATGTCGGATACGGTGTAGGGCAACGGGTGGGGGGAATGGCGGCCGAACACGGTTTCTATGTAGGGGGCGTAGGGGTCTATGTGTGGTGCGAGTACGGCGATGTCGTGCGGCTGCCAGTCGGGATGGCGGGCGAGCAGGGCAATCAGGTGGTCTTTTAGGATTTGCAGCTCGCGCAGCGGGCTGTGTGCGGCGGTGATGCGTATGCTTGGGTCGGCTTGCAGGGCGGCAAGGGCGGCGGCTTCGGCGTATCGGCGCAGCAGTTTGTTTACGCGGATGCCGGCTTCGGTTTTCAGGCTGCCTGCGCAGGCGGCAAGGGCGGCGCGGGTTTCGCCGTCCGGCTTGGCAAGATAGGCGTCTGCCGCTGTTTTCAGGCTGCCTGAAAGCAGGTTGCCTATGTCTGCCAGACCTTGCGCCAGTGTGTTTTGCGCCTGCGTTAGGGCAGCCTGAAAATCCTGTCCGGCTTCGGGGTTTTCGGGGAACGCGTCTGCGCGCAGGTATTCGGTATGCTGTGCCGCCCAGCCTTGTGCCTGTGCGGTTTCGGGCAGCGTTTGCGTTTGGATTTGGTGCTGGATGCCGTGCAGCAGGCTGCCTGAATCGGGGGATTCGTCAAACGCTTCCAACGCCAGCCTGGTTTCCGATTCGGCAAGTTCGTTGAAAAAATCGCGCCCCTGTTTGCCCAAGGATGCCAACAGCGGATGCCCCTGCCAGTCTGCCGCCGTGTCGCCGCCGCTGTCGGCGGCCTGCGCGGGATCCGACAGGTTGCCCCAGTATTCCGCGCTGGGGTTGAGCGCGAAGATATGCACGTCGGCATGGCGGGCAATCTGCGCCAGAAGCCGCAGATACATCGGCGCGAGTGTGGCGATGCCGAACACGCAGAACCGCTGCGGCAGATTCGGCTGCGGCACGTCCAGCCACTGTATCAGCATGCGCCAGAGCTTTACGCGGTGCGGCACGCCCTGCCTGCCGTCGTCCAAAAAACGCCAAAGCTCCGCCTGCCAGATTTCGCCCGCATCGTTTTCCAGCCCCGCCGCGCGCCTGCCCGCCGCCCATGCTTCAATCCATTCGGGGCGGTATACCAGATATTGGTCAAACACATCGGCAAGCTGCCCTGCAAGCTGGTATGCGGAATACGCGCCTCCGTTCAGATAGCCCGCCAGCGCCGCGCGGGCTGCTGCAAACGCATCGTTTTTAGCAAACGCTTCCGATTCAAACAGCCCCAAAAGCCGCCATCGCACCACTTCCGATGAAAACGGGTTCAGCTCGGGAATGTCGGGCACGGCTTCGCGCATCAGCCGCCACGCCAGTCCGGCAGGCAGGCTGAAACGCAGGTTGGCGGTAATGCCCGTTTCCCGCGCTAAATACTGGCTGATGTAGCGGCGCATTCCGCGGCTCTGCACCACGATTTCTTCGGGTATAAGCGGATGCGGCAACGCTCGGACGCGCTGCACTTTTTCCAGCATGGCGGCAAGGTATTCCAAACGGTTGGATTGGTAGAGATGGAGCATGGCGGGGAGAAAGACGGGGAAAGGGAGGATTATATAGCCGATGCACAAGGGAATTGACACGCGAAACGTCGGTTTTGCAGGGCGGGCACTTGCCGTCCGTGCGGTTTCAGGCTGTCTTGTTCTGCAATCTTCTTCCGAAGCAACATTTAGGCGGAAACGGCCTGCCCCCTGCCTCCTTGACTTTTATCAAAACAGTTCCATTCCGCACAATCCTAACAAAACTAAACAAACGGCAGCCTGAAAGCAAAAAATTCTTTTAAAAATATGTTGATAAAACTGTATTTCATATAAGAGCACCTCCCATTCTTTACATTGCGGCGGTGTGCATCAGGGTTTCAGGCTGCCCCGATGCAAGCGGTTATCTGTAAAACAATCTATCTTTCAAACAGCAATACCGTTTTTCACAGAATCTAACAAAATCCGAACATTTCCAGCAGGCTGTGCCGCCGCCGCATAGCCGCACCTGCATGCCGGAAGTAAAATCCGCTGTGAAATCCAATCCATACATAAGGACACAACCATGAGTAAAGAACTTTACACTTTGGTGATAGACGGGCTGGAAGTGCAGGCGCCCGCCGATTCCTCCATCGTGCAGGCACTGGCGCATTCGGGCAAAGCCCTTACCGCCAACGTCGGCTGCATGGGACAGGGCGTGTGCGGCTCGTGCCGCTGCCTGGTGCGCAAGGAAGGTGAACGCAAGGCGGAAACCAAGCTCGGCTGCGAAACCAAGATAGAACCCGGGATGCAGGTCAGCTTTATAGATTATTTCCTGCCCAGCCACGTCCACCGTTACGACATGGACAAAGTGGGCGACGGCTGGAACTGGCTTGAAGAAGTGGACGAAAACTTTCCGGAAGCAAAAAACTGCCGCCACTGCGGCGGCTGCGATGCCGCCTGCCCCAAAGGGCTGCACGTGCAGGACGGGGTGGCGCAGGTGGTGTCGGGCGACTTTTCCGCCGCATCCGACACGTTTGACGAATGCGTGATGTGCAACCTCTGCACGCTTGCCTGCCCCGAACACATCCGCCCCAACCATCTGGGGCTGTTCGCCTGCCGCATGAGGGCTGCGCGCACGTTGCGTCCCATTGATTTGATGCGCCGCCTGAAAGAGATAGACAGCGGCGAAGTAACCGTGCAGACAGATTTGGAAAAGGCAGCCTGAAAATGACAACGCAAAACCAAACACGCGGCATCCCGTTTGAAACCGCCTTGAAAAACCTGCGGGCCAAACCCCCCGAACTCAACGGCACGCTACCCGACAAAGAAACCCTGCTCAAAACCTTCCATCCCGACCACGCGCCCAGCGCGCGTACCGTGCTGCCCGTCGGCGCAAACGCCGGCGGATACTGCCACCCCGAGCTGGCGAAGCTGCTCACCGCCCAGCCGCTTTTGGAAGATTACGACCTTGCCGGCGCGGAAAACATGGAAACCGACGTGCTGGTTATCGGCGGCGGCGGGGCAGGCGCGGCAGCGGCACTGACTGCGGCGGCAGAAGGCGCGCGGGTCGTGATGGCAAACAAGCTGCGCATCGGCGACAGCAACACCGTGATGGCGGAAGGCGGCATTCAGGCTGCCGTGGGCGAAGACGACAGCCTGCAACGCCATTTTGACGACACCTTCAAAGGCGGGCATCAGGCGGCCAAGAAAGAACTGGTTGCACAGATGGTGTCGGACGCGCCCGCCGCCATCCGCTGGCTCATCGGGCTGGGCATGGATTTTGACGTGCAGGGCGGCGACCGCAACGGCAGGCTCGTGCGTAAAAAAGCAGGCGGCACCACCGCACAGCGCATCCTGTGCCACCGCGATTTCACCGGCTTGGAAATGATGAAAGTGCTGCGCGAAGCCGTGGAAATAGAAAGCCGCATCGTCCAGCTCAACCGCCATCCCGCCGTAGAACTTTTGTCGGACGGACAAGGGCGGTGCGTCGGCGCAGTGCTATATGATTTGGAGCGGCGCAAGCTCACCACCGTGCACGCCAAAGCCGTGATACTGGCGACAGGCGGCAGCGGCAGGCTGCATCTGCAAGGCTTCGCCACCTCCAACCACTACGGCGCAACGGCCGACGGCCTGGTGCTTGCCTACCGCATCGGTGCCAAACTGTGCGACATGGACAGCTTCCAATACCACCCCACCGGCGTGGCCCATCCGCCGCACATGGCCGGCGCACTGATTTCCGAAGCCGCCCGCTCTGCCGGCACCAAACTGGTAAACGGACTGGGCGAGCGTTTTGTGGACGAATTGCAGCCGCGCGACGTGGTTGCCGCCGCCATTTTGCGCGAAGTGCAGGAAGGACGCGGCGTGGAGCGGGACGGCATGGTCGGCGTATTTTTGGATACCCCCCGTCTGATTGCCGAACAGCCCGACATCATGAAACGCCTGGTTACGCTGGGACACGTTGCCCACAAATGCGGCGTGAACCCTGCCGAAGAACCGCTCATCATCCACCCCACGCTGCACTATCAAAACGGCGGCATAGAGATAGACGGCAACGGCGCAACCTGCGTACCCGGCCTTTATGCCGCAGGCGAAACCACAGGCGGCATCCACGGGCGCAACCGCCTGATGGGCAACGCCCTGCTCGACATCATCAGCTTCGGCCGCCGCGCAGGCAGAGCCGCCGCCCATGCCGCCCCCGCCCACAAAGGCCGCGGCGGATTGGAACACGTCCGCGATTTCCAGCGCGCCATGCAGAAAGCAGGCGTGGCAAGCGGCATCAAAGCCCCCGTGCTTTATCCCGCATACGGCACGTTTGATTGGAAAGAACACGCGGGGCTGGTGTGCGGCATCAAGGCAGCCTGAAAACCGAAAACAGCCTTTCAGGCTGCCTTCCGCCCCCGCAAAGCATGCTTGGAGGGTAGCCTGAAACCCATCCCGACAACACGGAACAAAACATCATGACCCAACCAACCCAACCCAACCAAGTATTGCTGCGCCCCGACCGCCTGGTCGGCGCGGATTTAAACGCATGGCTTGCCGCAGGCGGCGGCAGCGGTCTGCAAAACGCACTGGCCGCCCCTGGGCAGATTGCCGAAATATTGGAAGAAGCCGGACTGTGCGGCATGGGCGGCGCAGGCTTCCCCACCCACCGCAAATGGACGGCAATGGCGCAATCCCCCAGCGTTTCCGGCAGCCGTTACGTCGTCTGCAACGCCAACGAAGACGAGCCGGGCACCTTCAAAGACCGCTTCCTTTTGGAACGCGCCCCGCACCAAGTAATAGAAGGCGCACTGATTGCCGCCGTCTATACCCGCGCCGACCACATCGTGCTGTACATCAACCCGCATCTGCACGAAGCCCTTGCCGCCGCCCGCGAAGCCGTCGGCCAATGGCAGCAGCACGAACTGTTCCGCCGCGCAGAAGCCCACATCGGCCGCCCGCTGGACATCCGCGTAACCGAATCCTCCGGACGCTACATCGGCGGCGAAGAAACCGCCGTCATTTCCTGGCTCAACGGCGGCTTCCCCTTCCCGCAATACAAACCGCCCTATCCCTTCCAGAAAGGCGTGGCAGGCGAACCCACCCTGCTGAACAACACCGAAACGCTGGCACACGTTCCCCACATCCTGCGCGAAGGTGCGGCATGGTACCGTGCGCTCGGCCGCGCCAAAGGCGTGGGCACCAAACTGTATTCGCTTTCGGGCGACGTGCTGAACCCCGGCCTGTACGAACTGCCGATGGGCATCACCCTGCGCGAACTGGTGGAAGGCTGCGGCGGCGGCATGCTGGAAGGGCGCACCTTCAAAGCCGTGTTTACCGGCGGGCCGTCCAACAACCTGCTCACCGGCAAGGATTTGGATGTGCCGCTGGATTTCGCCTCGGTGAAAGAGCGGCAGTCCGGACTGGGCACAGGCGCGATGATTGTGATTTCCGAAGGCACAAGCGTGGTACGCAAAGTGTCGGAATACATCCGTTTCTTCGCCGACAACTCCTGCGGCCAATGCCCGCCCTGCAAAGGCGGCACCTATCAGTTGGCGCGGCTGGTGTCGCGCGTGGACGAAGGCATCAGCACCGCCGACGACTTGCGCGCCCTGAAAAATCTGGTGGACATCATGCCCGGAGCCGGCCGCTGCGGCCTGATTACGGGCGCGGCAACCGTGGTTGCCAGCTCCATGCGCACGTTTCCGATTGAATACGGACTGCCCGAGCAAGAATAGATATGCTGCAGGGCGGGTATTTGCCGCCTCGTGCCCAAACCCAAAGGCAGCCTGAAAACGTGCCGACAGCGTTTTCAGGCTGCCTTTGCCGTTGGTTCAGTCATCAGAAATACAGCCGACAAAATAGATACGCACAACACCGTTTCTCCGTAGGGCGGGCACTTGCTGTCCACGCGCCCTGCGTTCCGAAGGCAGCCCGAAACCCGCGTGGGCAACAAGTGCCCACCCTACCTTGCTCATTAGGTGTAAACGATGTTTTAATTAAGATGTCTAGGCTTGCCGGTAGAGATGTAAATATAATGATTTTTGAAGATGTACCCAGCATCAAAGATAAAGCAAAAAGTACAAGAATTCCTAGTAAATGTATGTGTGGTTAGACTTATGAACAAAATATTTTTTCTTAAATATATTTCATCTCTAGAAATATCTAAAGTTGTAAAAATTTTAGAAGAAGAATTTGCATTGTCATTTGAAGAACATGATAGTGATTATTTTGGAATTTATTTTAAATATACAGGAGAATCATGTGATAAAATTATGATTAGAAATAATCTTGATCAAGATGGAGAGTCACATTTTGATAATGCAAATATTAACTCAATAGTTGAATTTAGTTTCATAACAGGCAAAAACAAAGATAAAGAAAAAAAATATCAATTTATTAAAACAAAAATGGAATTATATGAAACAATTTTTATTCCAATCACTTAAAAATATGATAGGGGCTTAGGAAGCAAAATTTATTTTAAAGGATTTTCCCGCAGCATTTTTAGC
>CAUQSD010000078.1:0-8552 GCA_963520685.1 uncultured Kingella sp.
TGCTTTCGGTGTGCAGGCCGTCTGAAACCGCGTCCGCCGTATAAAAATCGGGCAGGCGTTCGTTATAAAACGCAAACAGGGCTTCATCATCAACCAATACGTCTTGCTTGCGCGATTTGTGTTCGAGTTCGGTAATTTCTTTAATCAGCTTTTTATTGTGGGCAAAAAAGGCCGTCTGAAGATTGCTTTCCTGCGCCACCAATGCGCCGCGGATAAAGATTTCGCGCGCTTCTTCGGGCGCAACTTTGCCGTAAGACACGGGGCGGCGCGGCAATACGGTCAGGCCGTAGAGCGTTACCCGTTCGCTGGCGATGACTTCACCGCGTTTTTGTTCCCAGTGCGGCTCGAAATAGTGGTAGCGGACGAGGTGCGGCGCTTCCTGCTCGATCCATTCGGGCTGGATGGCGGCCACGTCGCGGGCATAAAGTTTTGTCGTTTCAACGAGTTCTGCCGCCATCACCCATTTGGGTTTGGCTTTGAACAGGGCGGAGGCGGGGAAAAGGTGGAAGCGGCTGCCGCGCGCGCCGGTGTAGTCGTTGCCGTCGGGCGATTTCATGCCGACGTTGGCGATGAGGCCGGTGAGCAGGGCGCGGTGGATTTGTTCGTAGCCTGCTTCTTTGGCGGCGCGGATTTGGGCGCGGTGTTGTTTCTTATCCAGTTGTTTTTGTTTGAGTTTGGCGGATAAGTCTTGGTCGCCCGCATTTTCAGACGACGTAAGTTGCTTGACTTCGGGAGGTCGTCTGAAAGCGGCTTCCTTGGTGGTCAAACCCATTTCAATCGCGGTTTGGGCAAGCTGGTGGTGCAGCTCGCGCCACTCGCGCATCCGCAGGTGCGACAGGAAATATTGGCGGCACCATTGCACCAACTGCTTGTTGGACAAGCCTTTGTCGCGCTCACGCTGGAAGCTGTCCCAAATGTTCAGATAGGCAAGGAAATCGGACTGCTTGTCGGTAAAACGCTCGTGCGCCTTGGCGGCGGCATCGCGCGCTTCCAGCGGCCGCTCGCGCGGGTCTTGAATCGACAGCGCGGACGCGATCACCAATATTTCCGCCATGCAGTCGTGTTTCTTCGCCGCCAGCAAAATGCGCGCGATTTTCGGGTCGATGGGCAGGCGCGCCATTTGTTCGCCGAGGCGGGTCAGGCGGTAGCGGGGGGTGTTTGACGGGGCGGCTTTCAGGCTGCCTGAAAGGGTGTGTGTGTTTTGCATAGTGTTGTTTTGGATGGGGATTGAGGAATAGGGCTGCCTGAAAAGTGGGAGTGACTCTGTGTCGGATTTTAATTTGACTGTGTTTTGCTATTTCGTTGATTCCGACTTGCTGCCATTAAGATTACCTGCGCATTCTGCGTTACAAGGCAGTCTGAAAACGCACGGGCTAAAAGCCTATCCCCATGAAAGCCAGCATTGTGCGTACCAATTCTTTTGTATGCCGGCCACTATGCGCCTACCTGTGATTCTGTTCCAGCCAGACTGCGCTGAGCATCCGGCCTGTTTGCCCGTCGCGGCGGTATGAGAAGAAGGTGTCGCGTTCCAGCACGGTGCAGTGTGTGCCGCCGTAGATTTGGGTTACGCCTTCGCGGTGGAGAATAAGGCGGGCGAGTGCATAGATGTCGGCCAGATATTTGCCGCTGCCGATGCTTTGAAAGGCGGTTTCGGCAGCGGGCAGCGGGCAGACGAATGCGTCAAACACGTCTTGCCCCACTTCAAACGATTCTGCGCCGATGGCGGGACCGAAATAGGCAAGGATTTCCACGGGCGGTATGCCCATGGCGGCAACGGTGTTCTGCAAAATGCCGCCGGCCAGTCCGCGCCAGCCTGCGTGTGCTGCTGCTACAACGCTGCCGGCTCTGTCGCAGAACAGTACGGGCAGGCAGTCGGCAGTCATCACGGCGCAGGCGGCGCGCCCTGTGTCGTCGAACGAGGCATCGGCTTGGGGCGGCGCATCCGTGTGTTCGGCGGCGCGCACGACTGCCGTGCCGTGAATCTGGTTCAGGTAGGCAACGGGAACGGGAATCTGCGCCTGTATGCGCGCGCGGTTTTCTGCGACGCAACGGGCATCGTCGCCAACGTGTGCGCCTGCGTTCAGGCTGCGGTATGCGCCTGTGCTGCAGCCGCCGTTGCGCGTGGTTATGAGTGTTTTGACGTTGGGCGGGGCGGGCCAGTCTGCGCGGAAGAAGCTGCCTGAAACGGCTTCGCCCAGCGAGATGGCTTGGGCGAGCGATTTGCTGCCGGCAAACGGTGGGGTGTTGTGCATGGCTTGTCCTTTCGGCGGGCGGTTTTCAGGCTGCCTGAAAACGTTTGGGCAATCTGCGGTTCACCGTCTTATCCTGATTTTTGCCCATTCGCCATTCTGTCTGCGCCTTTCCGTGTCCGCAGGCAGCCTGAAACGGCAATCCGGATGGGAGAAAGGCAGCCTGAAAAGCGGAAATTCGGCTTTCAGGCTGCCTTTTGTGCGGGATTAGTCCAATTTTTTAAAGTGGCGGCGGCGTTCCAGTTCGCTCAGGTAGCGCTTGCGCAGGCGGATGGATTTGGGGGTGATTTCCACCAGTTCGTCGTCGTCGATAAATTCCACCGCGCTTTCCAGCGTGAGCTTAATCGGCGTGGTGAGGCGCACGGCTTCGTCGGTGCCGCTGGCGCGCACGTTGGTGAGTTTTTTGCCTTTGAGCGGGTTCACCACCAAGTCGTTTTCGCGGCTGTGGATGCCGATAATCATGCCTTCGTAGATTTTGTCGTTGGGCGACACGAACATGCGGCCGCGGTCTTCCAAGTTCCACAGGGCATAGGCCACGGCTTCGCCCTGCTCTTGCGACACCAGCACGCCGTTGTGGCGGCCGGGCATATCGGGTTTGACCGGGCCGTAGTCGTCGAACACGTGGCTCATCAGGCCGACGCCGCGCGTGAGGGTCATGAATTCGCCTTGGAAGCCGATGAGGCCGCGCGCGGGAATGTGGTATTCGAGGCGGGTGCGGCCGTTGCCGTCGCTTTCCATGTTGGTGAGCTCGCCACGGCGGCGGCCGAGTTCTTCCATCACTGCGCCTTGGTTTTCGTCGGGCACGTCCACGGTCAGGTTTTCATACGGCTCGCATTTTTGGCCGTTGATTTCGCGGTACACGACGCGCGGTTTGCCCACGGCCAGTTCGTAGCCTTCGCGGCGCATGTTTTCCAGCAGGATGGTGAGGTGCAGTTCGCCGCGGCCGGACACGCGGAATACGTCGGCATCGGCGGTGTCTTCCACGCGCAGGGCGACGTTGGTGAGCAGTTCGCGTTGCAGGCGGTCGCGGATTTGGCGGCTGGTGACGAATTTGCCTTCGGTGCCGGCCAGCGGCGATGTGTTCACCATGAAGTCCATGGTCAGGGTCGGTTCGTCCACGCTGAGCATGGGCAGGCCGACGGGGTTGTCTTTGTCGCAAATGGTGACGCCGATGCCGATGTCTTCGATACCGGAAATAATCACGATGTCGCCGGCTTCGGCTTCTTCAAGCGGTACGCGTTCCAAGCCTTTGAAACCTAAGAGCTGGTTGATGCGGCCTTGGGCGATTTGTTTGTCGTGGTTCATCACGGCCACGGTTTGGCCGGGGCGGATTTTGCCGTTGAGGATGCGGCCGATGCCGAGGCGGCCGGTGTAGTTGTCGTAATCAAGCTGGGAGATTTGCAGCTGCAGCGGCGCATCGGGGCTGCCTGAAGGCGCGGGGGTGTATTTGAGGATGGTGTCGAACAGCGGGCGCATGTCGCTGCTCTCGTCTTCTTCGTTCAGCTTGGCGAAGCCGGAGAGGCCGGAGGCATAGACGATGGGGAAATCGAGCTGCTCTTCGCTGGCGCCGAGGTTGTCGAACAAATCAAAGGTTTGGTCGATTACCCAGCTGGCGCGGGCAGTGGGCTTGTCGATTTTGTTGATGACCACGATGGGTTTCAAGCCCAGCGCGAGGGCTTTTTTGGTGACGAAGCGGGTTTGCGGCATCGGGCCTTCTTGCGCGTCCACCAGCAGCAGCACGCAGTCCACCATGCCGAGTACGCGTTCTACTTCGCCGCCGAAGTCGGCGTGTCCGGGGGTATCGACGATGTTGATGTGGTAGCCTTCGTATTCGATGGCGGTGTTTTTGGCGAGGATGGTGATGCCGCGTTCTTTTTCAAGGTCGTTGCTGTCCATCACGCGCTCGTCTACGTGCTGGTTGGCGCGGAAGGTGCCGGATTGGCGCAGGAGTTGGTCTACGAGTGTGGTTTTGCCGTGATCGACGTGGGCGATGATGGCGATGTTGCGGATGTTTTTCATGGGGTTTGTCTGCTGTTTTGTAATCGGATTGGGAATGGGAAAAACTGTGTATTATAGCACGGCGGGGCGGGCGGTTTCAGGCTGCCTTGGCGGCCCGCTTGTGTTTTCAGGCAGTCTGAAAGGGGGAAAGGCGGGGTTTGGTTTTTCTATTGCGCGGGCGGGCTGTATCGTTTTGCTTCGCTGTATGTTTCAAAATCTCTTTTTGCCAGCTTTTTATGGCCCTTGTATCCTCTTTTTTTGTAATGCTCTGCCAATGCCTGTTCGGATTGGTTAAGGAAATGGCACGTTAGGGCGCAATAAATCAGGACGAGCGGGGCAAACCCCATATAGCCTTGTTCGTGTTCGGATTGTTTGTCTGCTATTTTCGCGAATTTGAACAGGAAATCTTTGTCGGCATCCAGTTTTTGTTCAATGGCTGCCAAATCCAAACCGGCGGCATTCAGTGCGCCTGCGAGAAGATTGCAGCCTTGCGATGATAATTCGTCTTCCATCATTTTGATGTTGTGGGTCCGGACAAATTCGTTCAGATAGTCCTGAAATTTTTGTGCTTCAACGAATTGTCTGACTGTGAGGCTGTTTTCCATTTGAAATTCTCCATAAGTGATTGGGCTGGATCAGGCAGCCTGAAAGCTATTTTTTGCGGAATACCAAATCCCACACGCCGTGTCCGAGGCGTTTGCCGCGCGCTTCAAATTTGGTTTCGGGGCGGTAGTCGGGCGTGGGGGCATAGGCTTCGGCGGTGTTGGCCAGTTCGGGGAAGCTGCGCAGCACGTCCAGCATCTGTATGGCGTAGTCTTCCCAGTCGGTTGCCAGATGGATGTAGCCGCCGCTTTTGAGTTTGGGCAGCAGTTTGGCAATGAAGTGGGGCTGTATCAGGCGGCGTTTGTGGTGGCGTTTTTTGTGCCATGGGTCGGGGAAGAAGATGTGGATGCCGTCCAAACAGGCATCGGGCAGCATCTGCTCCACCACTTCCACGGCATCGTGCCGCATCACGCGGATGTTGGTCAGGTTTTGTTCGGTGATGAGTTTGAGCAGGTTGCCGATGCCGGGGCCGTGCACGTCTATGGCGAGGAAGTCTTTTTCAGGCTGCCTTCGGGCGATTTCGGCAGTGGCCGCGCCCATGCCGAAGCCGATTTCCAGAATCTTGGGATTGGGGCGGCGGAAGGCGGCGGCCAAATTGCAGGGGGCAGCCTGAAAATCTAGGCCGTATGCGGGCCAGTGTTCGGTTATGGCTTTTTGCTGGGCGGGGGTCATGCGGGCTTGGCGCAGGACATAGGAGCGGATGCTGCGGGGATGTTCGGCGGGGGATTGGGTCATGGCGGATGGCTATATGGGGCAGCCTGAAAGCGGGATGGCGGCTTTCAGGCTGCCTTCGGGTTGCGGGGGTTATTGTTTTGCGGCAAGCGTGTTCATGCAGAAGCGGTATTCTTCCATGCCGATGCGTTCGGCGATGCTTTTTTTGGTGTCGGCATCGAGTTTGGTTTTTGCATCGGCGGGAACGCGGGTGCGCTGTGCTTTGCTGACGGCGATGCCGATGGCGGCGTGCAGCAGCTTGCGGGATTCGGCGTTGCGGGCGGCGGGTGCGTATTTTTGGCGCAGGCGTTTTTCGGTATCGGCGGGCTTTTCGCCTTCCAACCGTGCCAAAATGGCATCGTGGGAAACGACTGATGTGATTTTGCAGTAGGTTTCCGCATCGCTTGCTGCCTGCTGCTGCGGTTCGTTTTCGGGCTGGGCGGGTGGTTTGGCGTGTGCGGTTGCGGCAATGAGGGCGGCAAGACAAACGGCGGTTTTCCATGCGGACATGGCGGTTTCCTTTCTGTGAGTTTTTTGGGGGGAATGGGTTTTCAGGCTGCCTTTTCGGTTGGTTGAATATGGAACGCGTGGGCAACAAGTGCCCACCCTACGGGGAATTTAAGGCAGCCTGAAACCGCGTGGGCAGCGAGTGCCCACCCTACGGGGAATTAAGGCAGCCTGAAAGCGGTGTTACACGCCGACACCGGCTTTGCGGGCAATCTCCAAGCCTTCTTCGCGGCTGAGATACACGGGGTTTTCGGGACGGCTGCGGCGCACGAGCCTGCCGTGTTCGAACATCACCAGTTCGTCGCAGGCCAACTGCTGCCAGTTTTCGTTGTCGGTGAGCGGCAGGGTGGCGATGACGCTGACACGGTCTTCGGGCGTGGTTACTTTGGAAAAATCAATGGCGAGGTCTTCGTCTATCAGGTGCGCCTGTCCGAACGGGTATTCGCGCGTGATGTAGTAGAGCAGGGTGCTGGCGTGGGCATACATGACTTCGCCGTTGGACAGAATAAAATTGAACATGCCGTGGGCGCGGATTTCGGCGCAGAGTTCCGCCAGTGCGTCAAACAGGCTGTCTTTGCAGGGTTTGTTGGGGAAGCGGGCGCGGATTTCGTTGAGAATGTAGCAAAAGGCGCGTTCGGAATCGGTGCAGCCCACGGGGCGGCGGGCTTTGCCGTCAAAATCGGGGTTGAAGCTGGATTTGAGCTGCCCGTTGTGGGCAAACAGCCAGTAGCAGCCCCAAAGCTCGCGCTGGAAGGGGTGGGTGTTTTCCAGTGCGTTGCAGCCCTGCGAGGCTTTGCGGATGTGGGCGATGACGTTTTTGGATTTGATGTGGTAGTTGCGGACGAGTTCGGCAATGGGCGATTGTGCGCTGGGTTTGTCGTCCAAAAACAGGCGCATGCCGTGTCCTTCAAAAAAGCCGATGCCGAAGCCGTCTGTGTGGTGGTCGGTTAAGCCGCCGCGTTTGGAGAAGCCGGCAAAGGAGAAACCGATGTCGGTGGGTGTGTTGCAGTTCATGCCGAGAAGCTGGCACATTTTTGGGGTGTTCCTTGTTTACTGAATACTTGGGGGTGGTTTGTTGTTTTCAGGCTGCCTGAAACGGGTTTGGGCGGTTTTGTTCAGCGGTTTTTGCCGCAGTCGTAGGCCACGGCGTCTCCGCGGTAGCCGCCTTTGGTTTTTTCCTGCCGGTAATCCACGCGGCGGCATTTGGCCAGCAGGGTGCTGTTGGGTTCAACCACTGGAATCACAACGGGGAAGCCGACCCTTTTGTCGTATGAGGAAATCGGGCCGAACGGCCCCCACAGCAGCGGGACGGAGGATTCCACAATCACCGCGCCGTCCAAATAAAAGCCCGCGCCTTTCAAGTCGGTTTCGTTGAAGTTGCCGTCGTGGCTGAAACGGCAGGGGTCGTTGCGGGTTTGGTAGCCGTGCCCCGCCGTGCCGGCGCGAATAAAGCAGTTAAAAACCCTGTCGCCGTCGATTTCCCAATAATAGGGCTGCCCTTTGACGGCGACGTAGGGCTTGGGCAGCGGATGGCGCGGGCGGGCGCAGGCGGCGAGTGCGGCGCAGCAGAGGGCAAGGGGCAGTATTTTGCCGGCGTTCATGTGTCGTTTTCCTTTCGGCGGCGGGTTTCAGGCTGCCTGAAAACGGAAAAGGGCGCGATTATACGCCTAGATTGCCGCGTAAAATACCGTTAAAATATTGCTTTAATCCTTTACGAAGCGAGAAATCAGGAATGCTGTACCACCCCGAAGTGATGGGCGTAGACACGCTGGCGGAAAAAATACGCAAAATCCCCAATTTCCCCAAGGCGGGAATCCTGTTCCACGACATCACCCCCGTGCTGCAAAGCCCCGAATATTTCAGGCTGCTGGTGGACTTGTTCACCTATCGCTACATGGGGCAGAAAATAGACGTGGTGGCGGGCTTGGAAGCGCGCGGCTTCATCATCGGCGCGGCACTGGCATACCAGCTTAACGTCGGTTTCGTCCCCATCCGCAAAAAAGGCAAGCTGCCGTTTGACACCATTTCGCAAACCTACGCGCTGGAATATGGCGAAGCGGTGGTGGAAATCCATAAAGATGCCATCGGGCAGGGCAGCCGCGTGCTGATTGTGGACGATTTGGTGGCCACGGGCGGCACAATGCTGGCCGGAGTGGAACTGGTTCGCAAGCTCGGCGGCGAAGTGGCGGAAGCCTGCGCCATCCTTGAATTTACCGACTTGCCGGGCGGCCAGAAAATCCGCGAAAGCGGCGTGTCGCTGTTTTCTCTGCTTAAAAACGGCGGTTCAATGTAAAACAGATGCAGACAGCTTCCCAAAGTGCGGAAGCTGTTTTTTTGTTGGACAGGCAGCCTGAAAGCTTTCAACAGGCGGGAGTAGGGGGTACCCGCACCCCACAAACCGGTATTGTGCATATCAATATTTTACGTGTAAGGAAAACCCATGAATTTTCAAGACTACATCCGTTACGATGCCGTCGGTTTGGC
>CAUQSD010000079.1:0-8261 GCA_963520685.1 uncultured Kingella sp.
TTGATTTGAGTTTTGGTATTTTTGCCCGACGGGGTGAAAAATACAGTTGCTACGCAAATACGCAAAACGATGCGGATTAAAATCCGGCCATGCGATGGCGTTGGTTCGCCGCTTTGTATCGTTTTTGTTTTAATCCGCCATAGTTCGTAGGAGAGATACTTGCCGCCCGTGCGTTTTCAGGCTGCCTTCGGGCACAAAACGCGCGGGCAGCAAGCACCCGCCCTATTGCAAATACGCAAACCGGCATGGTGTCTATAAATCTGCATTGCAGAACACGCAAATAAAGCGCGATGCGAAGAAATTTGCCCAAACCCAGAGTTTTGCAAAGGTTTCATCCTACAAAAGTCGGCAGTGTGCCCGCCGATAACGGCAAGGCAGCCTGAAAAGCATCTTTCCGCTTTTCAGGCTGCCTAACACTTTGCCGCGCTTAGTTTTTGTCGGCATCAACCAATTTGTTTTTGGAAATCCAAGGCATCATGCTGCGAAGCTGCGTGCCAATCTGCTCCACGGGATGGGCGGCATTTTGGCGGCGGCGGGCGGTCATGCTCGGATAGTTGCTCGCGCCTTCCTGAATAAACATTTTGGCGTATTCGCCCGACTGGATGCGTTTGAGTGCGCGGCGCATGGCTTCGCGGGATTTGTCGTTGATGACTTCCACGCCGGTAACGTATTCGCCGTATTCCGCATTGTTGGAGATGGAGTAGTTCATGTTGGCGATGCCGCCTTCGTAAATCAAATCCACAATCAGCTTCATCTCGTGCAGGCATTCAAAATAGGCCATTTCGGGCGCGTAGCCGGCTTCGGTCAGTGTTTCAAAGCCGGTTTTAATCAGCTCTACCAAACCGCCGCACAACACGGCCTGCTCGCCGAACAAATCGGTTTCGGTTTCCTGGCGGAAATCGGTTTCAATCACGCCGCCTTTGGTGCCGCCGTTTGCCGCCGCATAAGACAGAGCCACATCGCGCGCCTTGCCCGTGTAATCCTGATGCACGGCAATCAGCGAGGGCACGCCGCCGCCTTTGAGGAATTCGCTGCGCACGGTGTGGCCGGGGCCTTTGGGCGCAACCATCACCACGTCTACGTTTTTCGGCGCAACAATCTGGTTGTAATGCACGTTGAAGCCGTGTGCAAACGCCAAAGCCGCGCCCTCTTTCAGGTTCGGCTCAATTTGGGTTTTATACACGGCGGGCTGGTTTTCGTCCGGCAGCAGCACCATCACCACGTCTGCACCTTTCACCGCATCGGCAACGGAGCGCACGTCAAAGCCTGCCGCTTTCGCCTTGTTCCAAGACGCGCCTTCGCGCAGCCCCACTACCACGTTCACGCCGCTGTCTTTCAAATTGGCGGCATGGGCGTGTCCTTGCGAGCCGTAGCCGATGATGGCAACGGTTTTGCCTTTGATTAACGACAAATCGGCATCTTTGTCATAAAAAACTTTCATGGGATTCCTTTCAAAAGGGGGTGAATAGACAAAATGTCTAAGAAAACGCCGCCCGCGCAGGCTGCCTGCGGCAATGCAGCGGCAAACCGGGCGGATATTACACTATTTTCCGCTGTTCAGGCAGCAGGTTTTGCCATATTTGGGTTGTGGACTTTTTGTCTAAAAACAGATAACGGCTTCTTGGGCAGCCTGAAACGCTTTCGGGTAAAATGCCGACTTTTTCGCGCACCAAAACCATGTCCGACATCCCAAAAAACTACATGACTCCGCAGGGACACAAAGCCCTGCAAGACGAACTCTATACCCTTGTAAACAAAGAGCGTCCCGAAATCGTGCAGATTGTGAACTGGGCGGCCGGCAACGGCGACCGCAGCGAAAACGGCGACTATCTTTACGGCAAGCGGCGCATGCGCGAAATCGACCGCCGCATCCGTTTCCTGACCAAACGCTTGGAATACGCGGTGGTGGTGAATCCCGAAACGCGCGAACCGACCGACCAAATCTTCTTCGCCGCCACGGTTACGCTGGAACGCGGCAACGGCGCGGAGCAGACCGTCCGCATTGTGGGCGAAGACGAAATTGATGCTGCGCGGAACAAGATTTCGTGGAAATCGCCGCTGGCGCGCGCACTCATCAAAGCCCGCGAAGGCGACACAGTCTGGCTCGACACGCCTGTGGGACGCGAGCAGATTGAAATCCTGTCGGTGGAATACGTTAGGATTGACTAACCCTTTTTCAGGCTGCCTGAAACGTCCGCATTCCCCCATCCGCCACAAACCAAGGAACCCCAAACCATGCCCCAATTCGACCCCCTGTTCAAACAGCTCAACGCCGTCATCCTCGGCAAACAGACCGTGCTGAAACAAATCCTCGCCTGCATTTTGGCGGGCGGACACGTTTTGCTGGAAGACGTGCCGGGCGTGGGCAAAACCACGCTGGCCACCGCCCTTGCCGCCGTGCTGGGGCTGAGATACCAACGCGTGCAGTTCACCAACGACATGCTGCCCGCCGACCTCTTGGGCGTAAACGTGTTCCAGCCCAACGAAGGCAGCTTCAAATTCCACCCCGGCCCCGTGTTCAACCAATTTATGCTGGCGGACGAAATCAACCGCGCCTCGCCCAAAGTGCAGTCCGCACTGCTGGAAGCCATGGAGGAAGGACAGGTTTCCGTAGACGGACGCACCTACCGCCTGCCGCGTCCGTTCTTGGTGGTTGCCACGCAAAACCCCAGCGAACAGCTCGGCACGTTTCCCCTGCCCGAAAGCCAGCTCGACCGCTTTATGATGCGCCTGAGCATGGGCTATCCCGTTGAAGAAGCGGAAAAACAGCTCTACCACACGGGCGACAGGCGCAGGCTGCTGCCGAAAATCCAAGCGGCGGCCTCGCCCGAAATCCTGACGCAGTGGCAGCAGCAGGTGCGGGAAGTTACCGTGTCGGACGCGGTGGCGGCGTATATCTACCGCCTGGTGTCGGCCACGCGCCGCCCCGGTGTGTTTGCGCTGGGATTGAGCCCGCGCGCGGGTTTGGCGGTTGCCAATGCCGCGAAGGCATGGGCGTTTTTGGAAGGCCGCGCCTTTGTGCTGCCCGAAGACGTGAAAGCCGTGTGGGTGCCGGTTGCCAACCACCGCGTGCAGTCGCTGCAACAGCAGCACGGCAGCAGCACACTGATGGAAATTTTGGAAAATGCCGCTGTTTAGCCCAAAAGAAATTTTTGACCTGTCGGACGAAGGCAGCCTGTCGGCGCAGCACGTATCGCTTCGGCCAACCAAGCTTTGCCGCGGGATGCTGATACTGGGTGCCGCCATTTGGATTGGCGCGGCGAATTATCAGGTGAACGTTGTCTATGCCATCTGTTTTTGGGTGCTGGGTTTTATCGGCGTATCCGCACTGATGACGCGCCGCCAGCTTTTGGGGCTGCGCCTGCACGCCGATTACACAGGCGAAGTATTCGCGGGAGAAGAAGCCGAAGTGCGCCTGCTGTTTGACGGCGGCGGCCGCGCCCGCGTGTTCTGGTGGCACGGCAGCCGGAAAAGAAAAACCGAAGACACGGGCGAAGGCTGGACGCGCTGCCAGCTTTCAGGCAGCCTGAAAACCGACAAAACGGCGCAGGCTTGGCGCATTCCCATAAAACACAGGGGCTACTTCCCGCGCCCGCTGCGGCTGACGCTGGCAACCACCGCACCGTTCGGTTTGTTTCAGGCCGAATGCCGCGCCCAATGGCAGACGGACGCAATCGCCTATCCCGCACCGCTGCCGCATCGGGATTACGGCACGCAGAACGAACCCGATTCCGAGCAGCCGCCGCAGGGCACCGGCACGCAGGGCGACGACATCGCCTATCTGAAAAACCACCAAAGCGGCGCACCCATGCAGCACGTTGCCTGGAAAGCCTATGCCCGCAGCGGCGAACTGATGGACAAAGTATTCGACCAACCGCCGCCGGCACGCCGCAGCGAAACCATTTCCTATCTGGACTATCCCGCCGGCACGCCGCCCGACAAACTCGCCGGCCTGCTCGCCTACCGCGTGTTGCAGGCCGACCAATCCGGCACCCGTTACACGCTGGAACTGCGCGGGCTGTCCGTCCCCCCGCAAAACGGCCAGCGCGGCAAATGCCTGAGTGCGCTCGCACTGATGTAGGACAAAAGGCAGCCTGAAAAGTGCAACGCGTGGGCAGCAAGTGCCCACCCTACGCGCTGCATCGGTTTCGTAAAATCAAGCAGCGGCTAAACGGATAAGGCAGCCTGAAAAGCAGATTGCCGTTGTTTTATAAAGAAACTATTGACATGGTAGGGTGGGCACTTGCTGCCCACGCGTTTTTAAACTTCCTGCCGATGCGCAACGCCAATTCCCGTAAAGCGGGTGCATCTCTTCGCGGTTTCAGGCTGCCTTTCGGTGTACAACGCGTGGGCAACGATTGCCCACCCTACGCGCTGCATCGGTTTCATAAAATCAAGCAGCGGCTAAACGGATAAGGCAGCCTGAAAAGCGGATTGCCGTTGTTTTATAAAGAAACTATAGTAGATTAAAATAAAAATGAGACAAGGCGGCGAGCCGCAAGGCGTACAGGTAGTACGTCAAGGCGAGCCAACGCCGTATCATTGCAATTTTAATCCACTATATTGACATGGTAGGGTGGGCACTTGCTGCCCACGCGTCCGCACCCGCCCCCAAAAAATCAGCCTGAAAACCGCTTTATGCAGAAATTCATCCTCCTGCGCGGACACGAAGGTTCGGGCAAATCCGTGTTCGCCCAAGCCAAAATCGCCGAGTTCCTGCGCGCCTATCCCGATGCCGAAATCGTCCACATAGACAACGACCTTGCGCTCACCGACGCGGCCGGCAGATACCGGTTTGACTTTGCCGCCTTCGCCCAAGCCCACCGCAGCAACATAGAAAAACAGGCGGCAGCCTTCGCACGCGGCCGGCAAAATCCGCAACGCGCCATGCTCGTCATCAACGCCAATCCCAACCAGAAAGCCAAAACCTGCCGGCTCTTTCTTGAAGCCGCCCGTGCGCACGGCTTCGCAACGGAAGTTTTCCGCCTGCACAATTCCTTCCCCAACCTGCACGGCGTGCCCGAAGCCGATGTCTGCCAAAGCCGCGCACGGCTGGATGCCAACCCTGTGGACGGGGAAATCCACGTGCCGCCAATCCGCATTTAATTCCCTGCGGCAAACAGAACAAAGCCCCTCTTCCCGATTCCAAACCCCGCGCAAACTCTTTATACTTGACGCATCCTTACACAAAATTTACACAAAACCGCAGGAGCAGCCATGTTTACCCACCTTCCCCGCTATGAAGGCGACCCCATCCTCAGCCTGATAGACACCTTCCAAAACGACCCGCGAGCGCACAAAACCAACCTCAGCATCGGCATTTATTTCAACGGCGAAGGACGCATGACGCAGCCTGAAAGCGTCCGCATCGCCGAAGCACGCACGGGATTGGGCGTGAAAGGCTATCTGCCGATGGAAGGACACGCAGGACTGCGCGCAGAACTGCCCAAGCTGCTTTTCGGCGCACACAGCCCCGTTGCCGAAAACCGCATGGCCGTTGTGCAGACCCTAGGCGGCTCGGGCGCGCTGCGGCTGGGCGCAGATTTGCTGCACAGCGCGTTTCCGCACGCCAAAGCATTTGTCAGCGACCCCACGTGGGATAACCACCGCAGCATTTTCGCCGCCGCAGGCTTTGAAGTCGGCAGCTATCCGTATTACAACCCCGAAACCTTCGGCATCAATTTCCCCGATTTGTGCGCGTTTGCACAAAGGCAGCCTGAAAACACCGTGTTCGTGCTGCACGCCTGCTGCCACAACCCAACCGGCGCGGATTTGCTGCCGGAACAGTGGGACACGCTGCTGGACATCTTCGCCGAACGCCGCCTTATCCCGTTTATGGACATGGCCTATCAAGGCTTCGGCAGCGGTTTTGACGAAGATGCCTATCCGCTGCGCCGCGCCGCCGCACTCGGGCTGCCGCTGTTTGCCGCCGTTTCATTTTCCAAAAACATGGCGTTATACGGGCAGCGCACGGGGGCTTTGGCGGCGGTGCTGCCCGATGCCGAAGACGCACAGCGCGTACTGGGGCAGTTGCAGCTCGGCGTGCGCCGCATCTATTCCACCCCGCCCGCGCAAGGCAGCCTGACCGCCTATCACGTTTTGAGCGATGCCGCACTGTCGGCGCAATGGCGGCAGGAAGTTGCCGAAATGAGGACGCGCATCCTGTCCATGCGCCAAAAGATTTACACCATCCTGAGCAGCAGGCTGCCTGAAAGGGATTTCGGCTATTTTCTGAAACAGCGCGGCATGTTCAGCTACACCGGCCTGAATGCCCAACAGGTTCGCCGCCTGCGCGACGAATCCGCCGTGTATCTGCTTGATAGCGGCCGTATCTGCATTGCAGGGTTAAACGACAATAACGCCGATTACGCAGCCGCCGCCATTGCCGCCGCCTTTTAATGCCGGTTGCGTAGAAAACCGATGCGCAGGTAGGGTGGGCACTCGTTGCCCACGCGTTCCGCACCGTTGAGGCAGCCTGAAACCGCAAACCACGCGAACAAACAGCCGGCCCACATAAAAACTGTTGCACACAACACCGGTTGCCGCAGGGAGGACACTGGTTGCCCGCGCGGTTTCAGGCTGCCTTGGGACAACGCGTGGGCAGCAAGTGCCCACCCTACAAATTAGCCACAAGGCAGCCTGAAAACCGCAAACCACGCGAACAAACAGCCAACCCACATAAAAACTGATACACGCAACACCGGTTGCCACAGGAAGGACACTGGTTGCCCGCGCAGTTTCAGGCTGCCTTGGGACAACGCGTGGGCAGCAAGTGCCCACCCTACAAATTAGCCGCAAGGCAGCCTGAACGCCTGAAAAAAGAAAGGAATCCCCATGCTCTCCAAACAACCCCTGCTCAACCTGTCGCTCGGCGAAGCCGCCGTCGTTACCGCGCTGGCGGTGGCCGTGATGGGCTACACCATCATCGCGCTGGAATGGGTGCCGCACCTCTCCATCCTGCTGGCGATAACCGCGCTGCTGCTTTACGGGCTGGCGCGCGGGGCGAAATGGGAATCCATGATGAAGCGCATGGCCGCTTCGGTGGAACAGGGCATGGGGGCGGTTTATCTGTTTTTCTTCATCGGGCTTTTGGTGTCTGTCCTGATGATGAGCGGCGCGATTCCCACGCTGATGTATTACGGCTTCGGCATGATTTCGCCCGATTATTTTTATCTCTCCGCCTTTTTGCTCTGCGCCGTTGTCGGCATCTCCATCGGCAGCAGTCTCACCACCTGCGCCACCGTCGGCGTAGCGTTTATGGGCATGAGCGGGGCGTTTCAGGCTACCCCTGCGATTACGGCGGGCGCAGTGGTCTCGGGCGCGTTTTTCGGCGACAAAATGTCCCCGCTGTCCGATACCACGGGCATCGCCGCCGCCACTGTCGGCATTGATTTGTTCGAACACATTAAGAACATGGCATACACCACCGTCCCCGCCCTGCTGCTCACCGCCGCATTTTTGGTGTGGGCCGTGCCGCCCGTGGGACACGGCAGCCTGAACGGCGTGGCGGAACTCAGCCGCCAGTTGCAGGAAAGCGGGCTGGTACACGCCTACGCGCTGATACCCTTCGCGCTTTTGGTTGCGCTGGCCCTGTTTAAGGTGAACGCCATCCTCACCATGCTGGCGGTGATTGCCGTTTCCATCGGTATCACCTTTTTCCACACCGATTTGAACATGGCACAGCTCGGCGGCTGGCTGTTTGCGGGCTACAAACCCGAACACGCGGGCGAAGGCATCGTCAAACTGGTGTCGCGCGGCGGCTTGGAAAGCATGTTTTTCACGCAAACCGTCGTCATGCTGGCATTGAGTTTGGGCGGGCTGCTGTTCGCGCTCGGCATCGTCCCCGCGCTGCTGGATGCCATGCGCCGTTTCCTCACCGGCGCAGGCCGCGCCACCTTTTCGGTGGCACTCACCAGCGTGGGCGTGAACGTGTTAATCGGCGAGCAATATCTCAGCATCCTGCTGGCGGGCGAAACCTTCAAGCCCGTGTATGAAAAACTGGGGCTGCACCCGCGCAATCTGGCGCGCACGCTGGAAGACGCAGGCACCGTCATCAACCCGCTCGTGCCGTGGAGCGTGTGCGGCGTGTTCATCGCCAAAGTGCTGGGCGTGTCCGTCATCGCCTATCTGCCCTATGCCTTTTTCTGCTACCTCTGCCTGCTGCTTACCCTGCTCTCCGGCTTCACAGGGCTGACCATCAGCCAAACGGATAAGGCAGCCTGAAAATCAAATTACCCATTGTTTCATAAAGAAATCATTGG
>CAUQSD010000080.1:0-8255 GCA_963520685.1 uncultured Kingella sp.
GCTTCGTTTTCTTCGGGCAGGATGCTGCATGTGGCGTAAACCAGCCGCCCGCCTGCTTTTACCAGTGCGGCGGCGGCTTGCAGGATGCTTTGTTGCAGGGGGACGAGCTTGGCGAGGGTTTCGGGGGACTGGCGGTATCTTAAATCGGGGTTGCGCCGCAGTGTGCCCAGGCCGGAGCAGGGGGCGTCTGCCAGCACGCGGTCGCATTTGCCGGCGAGGCGGGCGAGGCGGGGGTCGTGTTCGCTGTCGGTTTTTTCGGGGCTGATGTTGGTGAGTCCTGCGCGAATCATGCGGGGTTTTAGGTTGGCGAGGCGTTTTTCGGATACGTCAAACGCGTAAATCCGTCCTTTGTTTGCCATCTGTGCGCCGATGGCGAGGGTTTTGCCGCCTGCGCCTGCGCAGAAGTCGGCAACGATTTCGCCGCGTTTTGCACCAAGGAGCAGGGCGATGAGCTGGCTGCCTTCGTCCTGCACTTCCAGTGTGCCGTCTAAAAACAGCGGATGGCGGTTTAATGCGGGCTTGGAGGGGATGCGGACGGCGTGCGGGGCATAGGGTGCGGCATGGGCATCGGGAAATTCGTTTTGCAGCAGGGGCAGGATTTTGTCGCGGCGGGCTTTGAGGGTGTTGGTGCGCACGTCCAGCGGTGCGCCCTGCGATACGCTGCGCCCGAATTGGAGAACGGCTTCGTCGCTTTTGAAGGTGCGCAGGCGGGATATGAGCCATTCGGGCAGTTCGGCGGCGGTGTTCAGGCTGCCTGAAAACTGGTTTTTTTGGGCTTTCAGGCTGCTGAGGAATGCTTTTTCTTCACCGGTTTTGTCCAGCAGGTTTTCCAGTTGGGAAATGTTGAGGCCGCGCCCCAGCACCAGTGCGGCCAGTGCGGCTTTGCGCGGTTCCTGCTGCGGGCGGGGCAGGACGGCGGCGATTTTTTGATAATGGCGCAGGGCGGCGAAGGCGGTTTCTGCGGTTTCGCTGCGGTCTTGGCGGCCGAGCTTGGGGTGGGTGCGGAAATAGGCGGAGAGGATGCTGTCGGCGGGTTGGGCGAAGGTGAGGATTTGGGCGAGGACGGCGGATGCGTGTTGGAGTTGGATTGGGGTCATGTGGCTGGATGGGATGTGAGGGTGGGGTATTCGGCGGGTGGTTTTCAGGCTGCCTTTGCGCGGGCAGCCTGAATGGGGGTTTTGCATTTATAGTCGATTAAAATAAAAATGAGACAAGGCGGCGAGCCGCAAGGCGTACAGGTAGTACGTCAAGGCGAGCTAACGCCGTATCATTGCAATTTTAATCGACTATAATAGCGGATGCGGTGCTACTGCGTCGGCCGCTGCTTTATCTTAATCCGCTATGGTTTGGTGTGCGGTTTTGCGAGCCGAGAAGTTCGCCCATGCGTGTAACCGTGCCGGCTTGCAGGCGTGCGTCGGGCGATACTGCGCCTTGGGGGAAGAGGTTGATGACGGTTGAGCCGAGGCGGAATGCGCCCATTTCCCCGCCTTTGCCGAGGCGGACGGCTTCGCTGCCGTCGGCGGGATAGCGCCACTCGCGCACGCTGCTGCCGCGCGGGGGATTGATGATGCCTGCCCACACGGTGCTGATGCTGGCGGTTACGGTTGCGCCGACCAGTATCTGTGCCATGCTGCCGAAGGCGGTGTCGAAGATGCAGATGACGCGCTCGTTTCGGGCGAACAGGTTGGGGATGTGGCGGGCGAGAAAGGGGTTCACGGAAAAGAGTTCGCCCGGCACGTATATCATCCGCCGCAGTGTGCCTTCGCAGGGCATGTGTACGCGGTGGTAGTCGCGCGGGGAGAGATAGGTGGTCAGGAAGCTGCCGTTTTCAAAGAGGGCGGCAAGGGCTTTGTCTCCTGCGAGCAGGTCTTCCAGGGTGAAGCTGTGGCCTTTGGCTTGCAGCAGGCGGCTGCCGTCTATGCTGCCGCATTCGCTTACGCGCCCGTCTGCGGGCAGGCAGAGGAGGGTGGCTTCGGGGATGATGGGGCGTGCGCCGTCTTTCAGGCTGCGGGTGAAGAATTCGTTGAAGCTGGCGTAGTCGGTGGGATGGGGCTTGGCGGCTTCGTTCCAGTTTATTTTGTAATACCGGGCGAATGCGTTGATGGCGGCGTGGGTGAACGCGCCCCATTTTTTGTCGGCAAACCAGCCTGCGGCGCGGGTTATGGCGTGTTGGGGCAGCAGGTAGTGCAGGGCGGTTTTGGCGCGTTGGGGATAGCTGGGTTTGGGATAGGGTTTCAGGTCGGACACGGGTTGCTCCTTCAATGGCGGACGGGGTTTCAGGCTGCCTGAATCTTTGGATTGGGCGGGGGGGGGTTACAGCCCCATTTCGTCAAGCTTGGCCAATGCGCTGCGTGCGTCTTCGTTGCCCTGTTCGGCGGATTTGTTCCACCAGTGGCGGGCGTGGCTGTATTGGCGGGCGTTGGCATAGAGTACGCCGAGGTTGAATTGGGCGAGGGCGTGTCCTTTTAGGGCGGCGGCTTCGTACCAGTCTGCGGCTTCGTCGTTGTCTTGCGGCACGCCTCTGCCTTCGGTGTAGAGTACGCCGAGTTGGAATTGTGCATCGTCTATGCCTTGTTCGGCGGCGCGGCGCCACCATTGGGCGGCGGCGGCTTCGTCGGGTGTGCCGAAGCTTTCGTCTTGCAGCAGATAGCCGAGATAGTGTTGGGCGTGGGGGTGGTTTTGTTCGGCGGCGCGGCGGCAGTATTCGTATGTTTTGGCGTTGTCGGGCTCTGTGCCTTGTCCGTTGTGGTACATCAGGGCAATGTTGAATTGGGCGTTGGCATCGCCTTGTTCGGCAAGCGGCAGCCATTTGGCGAAGGCGGTGGCGAAGTCGCCTGCCTGATAGGCGGCGAGTGCGGGGTCTTGCGGCTGCTGGTTTTCGGTGGTCATGTTTGGCCTTTCGGATTGGCGCAGGCAGCCTGAAACGGGTGTTCAGGCTGCCTGCGTGTGGAAAATGGGAAGTGCCTGCAAGCGGCGTGCCATTTTGGTTTGCGGCTGCAAGGCGGTTTTCGGCATGGCGGGCATTTGGTGTTTGTGGGGTTTCAGGCTGCCTTTGGGTTGGGGCGCGCGGGCATGAATGCCCAGCCTATAAATTTATGCGTTTTGTGTTTTTCAGGCTGCCTTGGAATAACGCGTGGGCAGCAAGTGCCCACCCTACTCCGCCACAAAGAGCGGCTCATAAAAAACAACACGCAACGCCGGTTTCCGTAGAGTGGGCAACATATACAACATATACATAGTTTCAGCTTGTAGGGTGGGCACTTGCTGCCCACGCGTTTGGTGTGATGGGGCAGCCTGAAACCGCTTGTGCGGCGGCTATTGTTTCACCGCCAGCGTCAGCCCGTCGCCCAAGGGCAGGGTGAGCGTGGCGATGCGCGGGTCGTGCGGCAGCGCGGCGTTGAAGTCTTGCAGGATTTTGAGGCTGGCGGGGCTTTGGGCATCGGCTTGGTTGAGGATGCGTCCGTTCAGCAGCAGGTTGTCTATGGCGATGATGCCGCCTTGGCGGACGAGTTTCAGGCTGCGTTCAAAATAATGGGGTGTGGGCGGCTTGTCGGCATCTATGAATATCAGGTCAAACGTGCCGGCGCGCCCGTTTGAGAGCATTTCGTCCAAGGTGATGACGGCGGGTTGCAGGTGCAGGGTGATTTTGTGTGCCACGCCTGCGTGCTGCCAGTTACGGCGTGCAATATCGGTGAAGGTTACGCTGATGTCGCAGCAGGAAAGGCGTGCGTCATCGGGCAGGGCGAGGGCGACGGCGGTGCTGGTGATGCCGGTGAACGTGCCGATTTCCAGATAGTTTTTCACGCCCGCCATTTGGGCGAGCAGGGCAAGAAATGCCGTCTGTTCCGGCGCGGCCGCCATTTTGCCCAAGCGGTGCGGCCGGCTTTGGGCGCGGATTTCGGCAAGCACGGGGTGTTCGGGTGTGGCGATGCGGCCGAGATAGGCCAAAAGTTCGGGCGTGAACGGGCGGGCGTTGGCGGTCATGGCGTTTCAGGCTGCCTGAACAAGCGGCTTAGTCCTGATAATAGGTGTAGGGTTTTTTCGGGGTTTTGGCGGCGGCGAAACCGGCCTGCTCGTCGGCATCAAGCTGCACGTCCCACAGAAGGAGGCGGTTTTCCAGCCGTTTTTTTTCTTCTTCCGGATGCTCTTTCAGGAAGCTGTTCAGAAATTTGGTGGCATCGGATTGGTAGTCGTACATTTTGTTTCCTTGTGTAAAGCCGCGTTGTCGGAATTTCGGCATATTTTACGGGATATTGCGCGCTGCGCCAAAGGCTTTTCAGGCTGCCCCGCGGCAACGTTTCCCAACCAAGCCTGAACACACGCTTACAAAACACTACAAAAACGGTTAGAATGCAAAGCTCCCCTTTGTTTATCTGAACCCTGTTCCAGCATAAGGACCAACGCGATGGAAGAAAAACGCCGTTTCTCTTATCTCTCCGGCTCAAACGTGCCGTATATAGAAGAGCTCTATGAGGAATATCTCGGCAACCCCGATTCCGTGGACGAAACCTGGCGGCAGTATTTCGCCGCGCTTGCCCAATCGGGCGCGGGCGCAAAGGATGTTGCCCA
The DNA here is from genome assembly GCA_963520685.1 of uncultured Kingella sp. Lineage (GTDB taxonomy): Bacteria > Pseudomonadota > Gammaproteobacteria > Burkholderiales > Neisseriaceae > Kingella_B. The sequence goes on from CAUQSD010000080.1 coordinate 4,570, forward strand.
CCGTCCGATAAGGGAAACCTTCGCCAATTTGGCAGGGCAGCGGCATGCGCCGGCCGTTTCAGGCAGCCTTTCCGAAGCATTGCTGGAAAAACAGATTGCCGTGCTGCGCCTGATTACCGCATACCGCATACAGGGTTCGGATGCCGCCGATTTGGACCCGTTGAAACTGAAACACCCGCGCCCCGTGCAGGGGCTTTCGCCGGCCGAATACGGGTTTACCGATGCCGATATGGCGTTGAAATTCGGGCTGGGGGGCGATTTTTCCGTGGGCGGGGCAGAACGGCTGCCGCTTGCCGACATCATCGCCAAACTGCAAAAAACATACTGCGGGCACATCGGCGTGGAATACATGCACATCGGCAGCCTTGAAGAACGCCTGTGGATACGCAACCGTTTTGAAGGCGATTTGTCTACCCCGCAGTTTTCCGCCGAGCAAAAACGCTTCATCCTGAAACAGCTCACCGCCGCCGAAACGCTGGAACGTTATCTGCACACCAAATATGTCGGGCAGAAACGCTTCTCTGTGGAAGGCGGCGAAAGCGCGATTGCCGCCCTGAACTATCTGATTCAAAACGTAGGAAAAGACGGCGTGGAAGAAGTCATCATCGGCATGGCGCACAGGGGCAGGCTGAACGTGCTGGTGAACACACTGGGCAAGCAGCCCGCCGACCTGTTTGCCGAATTTGAAGGGCGCGTGGACATCAAATACCCCAGCGGCGACGTGAAATACCACAACGGATTCAGTTCCGACATCAGCACCCCCCACGGCGCAATGCACGTTACCCTCGCCTTCAACCCCTCCCATTTGGAAATCGTCAATCCCGTTGTCGGCGGTTCCGCGCGCGCCAAACAGCAGCGGCGCGGCGAAAAAGGCAAGGAACAGGTTCTGCCTGTGCTCATCCACGGCGATTCCGCCTTTATCGGCTTGGGCGTGAACCAGGCCAATTTCAACATGTCGCGCACACGCGGCTACGGCACGGGCGGCACCGTCCACCTCGTCATCAACAACCAAATCGGCTTCACCACATCCGACACCCGCGATACCCGCTCCGCCGTGTACTGCACCGACATCGCCAAAATGGTGGAAGCCCCAATCTTCCACGTGAACGGCGACGACCCCGAAGCCGTGTGCTACGTCGTTCAGGCTGCCTTGGATTACCGCAAAACCTTCCACAAGGACGTGGTTGTGGACATCGTCTGCTACCGCAAACTCGGACACAACGAAGGCGACGACCCCACGCTCACCCAACCGCTGATGTACCGCGCCATCGCCAAACACCCCGGCACGCGCGCACTTTATACCGAGAAACTGGAAAAAGAAGGCACGTTGACTGCCGCCGAAGCCGAAGGCTACGTGCAGGCATACCGCGACGCGCTGGACAAAGGCGAACACGTCGAACAAACCCGGCTGACCGACTATCCCCGCAAACACCGCCTCAATTGGAGCAGCTACGGCGGGCAGGACTGGCGCGAAAACGTAGAAAGCGGGCTTTCTGCCGCCGACATCCGCCGCCTTGCCGACAAATTCACCCAAACCCCCGAAAACTTCGGGCTGCACAGCACCGCCAAGCGCATCATCGCCCAACGGAAAGCCATGGCATCGGGCGAACAGCCCGCAGACTGGGGCATGGCGGAAACCCTCGCCTACGCAGCCATGGTGACAAACGGCACGCCCGTGCGCATTTCCGGCGAAGATTCCGGACGCGGCACGTTCTCGCACCGCCATGCCGTGCTGCACGACACCCAGCGCAAAGAACACCACGGCGGCATGTATATCCCGCTGGCGAATCTGGCGGAAAACCAAGCCCCCTTCACCATCATCGACTCCATCCTCAACGAAGAGGCCGTATTGGCATACGAATACGGACACGCCTGCTCCGCCCCCGAACAGCTCACCGTTTGGGAAGCCCAGTTCGGCGATTTCGCCAACGGCGCGCAGGTGGCGATAGACCAGTTCATATCATCGGGCGAAACCAAATGGGGGCGCATGTGCGCTTTGACGCTCATCCTCCCGCACGGCTATGACGGGCAGGGCCCCGAGCATTCGTCCGCCCGTTTGGAACGCTGGCTGCAACTGTGTTCCGAGGACAACATGCAGATAATCATGCCCTCCGAAGCCGCCCAAATGTTCCACATCCTGCGCCGCCAAGTGCTGCGCAAAATGCGCAAACCCCTAGTCATCTTCATGTCCAAACGCCTGCTGCGCCTCAAAGACGCGTTAAGCCCGCTGGCAGACTTTTTGGAAGGAACAACCTTCCGCCCCGTTATCGGCGACACCGTTGCCCGCGAAGACAACGGCAAAGTGAAGCGCGTCATCCTGTGTTCGGGGCAGGTGTATTACGACCTTGCCGCAGGGCGCGCCGAACGCGGCTTGGAAAACGAAACCGCCATCGTGCGGCTGGAACAGCTCTATCCCTTCCCCGGCAAAGAAATTGCCGCCGAACTCGCAAAATACCCGAATGCCGAACGCATGTGGGCGCAGGAAGAGCCGAAAAACCAAGGCGCGTGGTATCAGATACGCCACCTTTTGGAACACGTTTCCAACGGCGCGCACTGGCAGGTTGCCGCCCGCCCCGACAGCCCCGCGCCCGCAGTCGGCTACGGCAGCAAACACGCCGCGCAGCTCAAACAGCTGGTTGAAGACGCGCTGAACCCCGCCGCAAATTGAATAAGGCAGGCATGCCGCCCGAGCAGTTTCAGGCTGCCTCCGGACAATGCACAGGCAGCCTGAAAACCATTTTCCGAATCCCGACAGGAGCAAATCATGATTATTGAAGTAAACGTCCCCGTGTTTGCCGAAAGCATCACCGAAGGCACGCTGCTGAACTGGCACAAAAAAGTCGGCCAAAGCGTGGCGCGCGACGAAACGCTGGTGGACATTGAAACCGACAAAGTCGTACTGGAAGTGCCCTCGCCGCAGGCAGGCGTGCTGGTGGAAATCATCGTGCAGGACGGCGAAACCGTAACCAGCCAGCAGCTTCTGGCCAAAATAGACACCGCCGCCACCGCTGCCAAAGCCGCGCCCGTTCAGACTGCCCCCGTTCAGGCTACCCCGACCGCAGGCAGTGTTCCGGCCGCCATGCCCGCCGCCGCCAAACTTGCCGCCGAAACAGGCGTGGACACCGCCGCCCTGCAAGGTTCCGGCCGCGGCGGACGCGTATTGAAAGAAGACGTTGCCGCCGCCGCACAAACGGCAGCCCCCGCACCCGTTCAGGCTGCCCCCGTTCCCCAAGGAAGCCGCCCCGAACAGCGCGTGCCGATGAGCCGCCTGCGCACCCGTGTTGCCGAACGCCTGCTCGCCTCGCAGCAGGAAAACGCCATCCTCACCACCTTCAACGAAGTAAACATGAAGCCCGTGATGGATTTGCGCGCACGCTATAAAGAACGGTTTGAAAAAGAACACGGCGTGAAGCTCGGCTTTATGTCGTTTTTCGTGAAAGCCGCCGTGGCCGCGCTGAAAAAATTCCCCGTGGTAAACGCATCGGTGGACGGCAAAGACATTGTGTACCACGGCTATTTTGACATCGGCATCGCCATCGGCAGCCCGCGCGGCCTGGTTGTACCCATCCTGCGCGATGCCGACCAAATGAGCATTGCCGAAATTGAAAAAAACATCGCGGATTACGCCCGAAAAGCCAAAGACGGCAAAATCGCCATTGAAGACCTAACCGGCGGCACATTCAGCA
>CAUQSD010000081.1:0-8144 GCA_963520685.1 uncultured Kingella sp.
GTACGCCTTGCGGCTCGCCGCCTTGTCTCATTTTTATTTTAATCGACTATACTATCGTAAAGAATTGATATGCACCATGACGGTTGGGGTAGGGTGGGCACTTGCTGCCCACGCGTTCTTTGCATTAAGGCAGCCTGAAACGCGTGGGCACAAGTGCTATCATATGTATCGGCTACAAATTCCTATAGCATTAAGGCAGCCTGAAACGCGTGGGCACAAGTGCCCTCCCTACGAATGTATCCAATCGGGCTTTTTGCAAAGGTTTCAGGCTGCCAGTGAATTGAAGGTGTTGAAATAGTCGGGAAAGGTTTTGTGCGTGCATTTTGGGTCGTTGATGATGACGGGCACGCCCAGCAGGGAAACCAGTGAGAAACACATGGCGATGCGGTGGTCGTCGTAGGTGTCTATTTCTGCGTTGGGTGTCAGGCGTTCGGGCGGGGTGATGTGTATGGCATCGGCTTCTTCGCGCACGTCGGCGCCGAGTTTGCGCAGTTCTGCGGCCATGGCGGCAATGCGGTCGGTTTCTTTGACGCGCCATGATGCGATGTTGCGGATGCGGGATGTGCCGTTTGCGGCCAGCGCAACGACGGCCAGAGTCATGGCGGCATCGGGGATGTGGTTTGCATCCAGGTCAAACGCTTCAATCTGCCGTTCGGCGGGGCGCGATACTTCAATGTAGTCGTCGCTCCATGCTACGTCTGCGCCGATTTTTTCCAGTTCGCCGGCAAAGGCGGTGTCGCCCTGTATGGCGTGTCTGCCTAGGCCGATGACGCGCACGGGCTGTGCCGCCAGCAGTCCTGCTGCGAGGAAATAGGATGCGCTGGATGCGTCGCCTTCCACGTCCAGCACTGCGGGGGCGCGGTAGCGGGCGTTTGCGGGCAGCCTGAAAGTTTGGTAATTCTGATTTTGGACGTTTACGCCGAAGTGGGCCATCAGGTTTAGGGTGATGTCTATATAGGGTTTGGAAATCAGGTTGCCGGCCACGCGGATTTCAAATGCTTCGCCCGTGAGCGGCAGGGCCATCAGCAGGGCGGTGAGAAACTGGCTGGACACGCTGCCTTGAACGGTGATGCTGCGCGCGCCGCTGTCGTGCCGTGTGCCGATGTGCAGCGGCGGATAGCCTTCGCGCCCGAGGTAGTCTATCTGTGCGCCTGTCTGCCGCAGTGCGTCTGCCAGGTCGCCGATGGGGCGTTCGTGCATCCGTGCCACGCCGTGCAGGCGGTAGTCGCCGCCGAGGATGGCGAGTGCGGCGGTGAGCGGGCGGAAGGCGGTGCCTGCATTGCCGAGGAACAGGTCGGCCTGCCTGTTTGGGAAGCTGCCGTTTTGTCCGTGCACTTTCAGGCTGCCTGAACCGGTGTGTTCCAGCGGGATGCCGAGTGCGGCGAGTGCGTCCAGCATGCGGGCGGTGTCGTCCGATGCCAGCAGCGAGCGGATTTCGCAGTTGCCGCTGCCGAGTGCGGCGAGCAGCAGGGTGCGGTTGCTGATGCTTTTGGAGCCGGGCAGGCGCACGCGGCAGTTTGGTTTCAGGCGGCGGGGGGGGAGGAGGATGGCATCGGTCATGGCAAAAGTCCGTGTTCGGCGTGAAAAGGCGGGATTATATAGCCGGTGTGCATGAAAACAGAGATATAGTGGATTAAAATGGCAATGATACGGCGTTGGCTCGCCTTGACGTACTACCTGTACGCCTTGCGGCTCGCCGCCTTGTCTCATTTTTATTTTAATCCACTATATTCGCGGGGCGGGTGTCTGCTGTCTGTGTGTTTTCAGGCTGCCTTCGGATGGATAATGCGCGGGCAGGGGCGTGTGTTGGCTGTAAACCGTTTTGCTGCTTTATCCTGAGTCTGCGTTAAGGCAGCGTTGAAAACGCGTGGGCAGCAAGTGCCCACCCTACGGGAATTGGGGGGGTGCGTATCAATTTTTATGTGTACTGCCTTATCTGTGGTTTGTTGCTTTGTCCCGTTTTGATTTTAAGCTGCGGCTTGCGCGTTTTGCGCCAAAAGGCAGCCTGAAAACCATCTGTCGGCTTTCAGGCTGCCTTTTTTGTGCTTCGGAGTGTGGTGTCAGCGCAGTTTTGCCCCGATTTTTTCGGCGTGTTCCACCAGTTTTGCTACTGCTGCTTCCACGGCTTCGTCTGTCAGCGTGGCATCTTGGTCTTGCAGCAGGATTTTCACTGCCATGCTTTTGTGGTTTTCAGGCAGCCCTGTGCCTCGGTACACGTCAAACAGTTCTATTTCGCGCACCAGCGGGTTGTCGGCGCGGGCGAGGGCGGCGGCAAGCTCGGCGTATGGCACGGTTTCCGGTAGGACAAACGCCAAATCGCGGCGCACGGGCTGGAATTTGGATACGGGGCGGTAGCGGGTTTTTTGTGCATTCAGCACCGCTGCCATGTCCAGTTCAAACACGACGGGGGCTTGCGGCAGTTCGTATTTTTGCAGCCATTTCGGGTGCAGTTCGCCGATGAAGCCGACTGCTTCGCCGCCGATGCGGATTTTTGCACAGCGGCCGGGGTGCAGCGCGGGGTGTTCGGTTTTCACGAACTCGGCGGTTTTGCCGCCCAGCAAGGCTTCCACGTCGCCTTTCACGTCATAAAAATCTATGTTGCGCGTTTTTTCGCCCCACTGTTCGGGTTGCGCTGCGCCGTATGCCAAGCTGCCGATGCGTTCGTTTTGCACAAACCGGCCGTCTGTATCTTTGGTGAACACGCGGGCGATTTCAAACACGCGCACGCGGTTGTGCTTGCGGTTCAGGTTGTTTTGCAGGATTTCCACCAGCCCGCCGATGAGGGTGGAGCGCATCACGGCGTATTGTGCCGCCAGCGGGTTTTGCAGGCGGATTGGGTTTGCATTGGCGGCAAAATCCCGCTCCCATTGTTCGTTTACGAAGGCGTAGCTCACGACTTCCTGATAGCCGCGTGCTGCCATTTTCTGATATGCGGCAAAACGCGGGCGGCGGTTTTCAGGCTGCCCCAGCATGGCCAGCCGTCCGTGCGTGTGTTCGGCGGGGATATTTTCATAGCCGTGCACGCGGGCGATTTCTTCTATCAAATCGGCTTCTATTTCAATGTCGTATCGGAAGGTTGGTGCGGTAACGGCAAATCCTTCCGCCGTGTTTTCGGGTTGCAGGCCGAGGCGTTGCAGGATTTCGCCGATGCGTTCGGCGGCAATGTCTGCACCCAGCACTTTGGCCACGCGCGCGCTGCGGACGGAGACGCGCTTGGGTGCGGGCAGCTCGCCCAATGCTTCGGTAACCGCGCCCGCCGTGCCGCCGCAAATCTGCAACACCAGTTCGGTGGCGCGTTCCATTGCGTCGTGCTGCAAGGCGTAATCCACGCCGCGTTCAAAGCGGAACGAGCTGTCCGAGCCGAAGCCGTATCGGCGCGATTTGCCGGCGATGGTTTCGGGGGCGAACCAGGCTGCTTCCAGCACGATGCTGCGCGTTTCCGCCGATACTGCGCTGGCTGCGCCGCCCATCAGCCCTGCGATGCCCAATGCGCCCTTTTTGTCTGCCACCACCAGCGTATCTGCCGACAGGGTAACGGTTTTTTCGTTCAGGCAGGCCAGTGTTTCGCCTTCTTTGGCACGGCGGACGGTGAGGCTGCCTGAAAGGCGGGCGGCATCGTAAACGTGCATCGGCTGCCCCAGTTCCAGCATCACGTAATTGCCGATGTCCACCAGTGCGGACACGCTGCGGATGCCGCACCGTTCCAGCCGCTGCCGCATCCAGTCGGGCGTTGCCGCGCGCGCGTCCACGTTTTCCACCACGCGGCTGAGAAAGCGGCCGCAGTCGGCAGGTGCGTCTATCCGCACGGGTTGGGTTTTGCTGCTTGCGGCGGGAACGGGGCGGATTTCAGGCTGCCTGAATGTGCAGCCGGTGAGTGCGGCGGTTTCCCGTGCGATGCCTTTGATGCTCAGGCAGTCGGCGCGGTTCGGCGTGATTTTCAGGGTGAACAGCGTGTCGTCCAAATCCAGATATTCGCGGATGTTTGTGCCGACGGGCGCCTCCTGCGGCAGGACAAGCAGCCCGTCTATCCCGTTTTCAGGCAGTCCCAGCTCTTTGGCGGAACACAGCATTCCGTTTGATTCCGCGCCGCGCATTTTGGTCGGCTTAATTTTGAAATTGCCCGGCAGCACTGCGCCTGCGAGCGCGCACGGCACTTTGATGCCCGCCGCTACATTGGGCGCGCCGCACACGATTTGCAGCAGGCCGCCCGTGCCTGCATCCACTTGGGTGATGTTCAGACGGTCGGCATCGGGATGTTTTTCAACGGATTTCACTTCGGCCACCACCACGCCTGAAAACGCGGGCGCGGCGGGAAGGGTTTCTTCCACCTCCAAGCCTGCCATGGTGAGCAGGTGGGCGAGTTTGTCGGGGGAAAGGGCGGGGTCGGACTGGGTTTTCAGCCAGGAATAGGGAAATTGCATTGGAAGGAGTCTCTTTAAAATTGGCGGTTAGGCAGCTTTTGGGGCAGCCTGAAAAGGTTAAGTATAGGGTGGAACTGAGATAGTTGATTCAAATTGCAATGACACGACGTTGCCGACACCCTTATTTACTATTCATATACGGCGGGCGTTATCACCTTGCTGCATTTTATTTTAATCAACAATAGATACGCTTGCAGGCAGCCTGAAAACGTGTAGGCACAAGTGCCGTATCAAAATTAACGGTCGGCGGCAGGTGTTTCAGGCTGCCTCTGCCGCCTTGTGCAGCGCGTCTGCCTGCGCCACCTCTTCCGCGCTGCCGAGGATAACGGCGGCGCGCTGGTGCAGGCCGGTGGGGACGATGTCCAATATCGGCATGTGTGCGTTGCTGGCTGCGCCGCCTGCCTGCGTTACCAGCAGCGACATGGGGGCGGCCTCATACATCAGCCGCAGCTTGCCTTCGCGTTCGGGATGGCGTGCGTCTTTGGGATAGAGGAATACGCCGCCGCGTGTGAGGATGCGGTGCACTTCCGCAACCATGCTCGCCACCCAGCGCATGTTGTAATCCTTGCCGCGTGCGCCGCCGCTGCCTGCCAGAAGCCCGTCTATATATTGGCGGACAGGGGCTTCCCAGTGTCGGCGGTTGGACATATTGACAGCAAATTCGGCGGTGTGCGGGGCAATCCGCATTTCAGGCTGCGTCAGCACGAATGTGCCGCTGTCGTTGAGCGTGAAACCGAATACGCCGTGCCTGAATGTCAGTACCAGCAGCGTCTGCGGGCCGTAGAGCGCGTATCCCGCAGCGAGCTGGCGGCTGCCCGCTTGGAGGAACGATTCGGTTTTCAGGCTGCCTTCGGGCTTGGCAAGCAGCGAAAAAATCGTGCCGATGGAAATGTTTACGTCTATGTTGGACGAACCGTCCAAAGGGTCGAACAGAACCAGATACCGCCCGTTTTCGCGGCAGGGAACGAATCCGTCTTCTTCTTCGCTTGCCAAGCCCGCCACGGCAGGCGAGTTTTGCAGTGCGTCAATCAGCATCCGGTTGGCGATAACGTCCAGTTTTTTCTGTGCTTCACCCTGAATGTTGCCCGTGCCCGCCTCACCCAGCACACCGCCGAGCGCGCCCTGTCTGACGCGGCTGCCGATGCGGATGCAGGTTTGGGCGATGTCGGACACGGTTTGGCACAAATCATCGGGAATGCGGTGTTCGGCGGCGTGCCGCTGCAAAAATTCGGATAGTGTCATGGTGTTTTCTCGCGGGTCGGAAAGTGACGCAGTATAGCATTTTCAGGCTGCCCGAACTTGGCGGATGTGTGGCACAAGGGCAGCCTGAAAGACAATCTGTCTAGAAAATTATCAAGATAGGCAAGGAATGGTAAAAATAAGTTGCCGTTTTGTCTAAAAACCGTATAATCGCCGCCATTTCGCAGACGGATTGGACACAAACCATGCAGTTAGACATAGAACGCTTGATTGCCTATTTCGGCGGCGTGAACGCGCTGGCCGATGCCTTGAAGCAGCATGACCCGGAAAACGCCGCCACCGCCGCCGCAATATACAAATGGCGCACGCGCGGGTCGTTGCCGCTGCACCAGTTGCAGAAATTGTCCGCGCTGGCAGAAGCGCAAGGGAAACCCATTGATTTAAACGCTTTTATGCAGCAACAAACCACTTTGGAGCAAAACAGAATGCCAAACACAAGCAACCGCGTCATCATATTCGACACCACCATGCGCGACGGCGAACAGTCGCCCGGCGCATCCATGACCAAAGAAGAAAAAATCCGCATTGCCCGCCAGTTGGAAAAAATGGGCGTGGACGTGATTGAAGCCGGTTTTGCCGCCGCCAGCCCGGGCGATTTTGAGTCCGTGAACGCCGTTGCAAAAACCATCACCAACGCCACGGTCTGCTCGTTGGCGCGTGCGGTGGAAAACGATGTGCGCAAAGCCGGCGAAGCCCTTGCCTCCGCGCCGAAAAAGCGTATCCACACCTTTATCGCCACCAGCCCCATCCACATGGAATACAAGCTGAAAATGAAGCCGCAGCAAGTGATTGACGCGGCGGTGAAGGCGGTGAAAATTGCCAAAGAATACACGGACGATGTGGAATTTTCCGCCGAAGACGCAGTGCGCTCCGATTTGGACTTTTTGGCCAAAATCTTCACAGCGGTGATTGAAGCCGGCGCAACCACCATCAACATTCCCGACACCGTGGGCTATTCCGTTCCCTCCGTGTGGTACGAGCGCATCCGCGCCATTATCGGCAGCGTGCCCAACGGCGATAAAGTGGTTTGGTCCACCCACTGCCACAACGATTTGGGCATGGCGGTGGCCAACTCGCTGGCCGCCGTTCAGGCAGGCGTGCGCCAAGTGGAATGCACCATCAACGGCTTGGGCGAACGCGCGGGCAATGCCAGCTTGGAAGAAATCGTGATGGCGTTGAAAGTGCGGCACGATTTGTTCGGCTTGGAAACCGGCATTGACACCACGCAAATCGTGCCCGTGTCCAAACTGGTGTCCGCCATCACTGGCTATCCCGTGCAGCCGAACAAAGCCGTGGTGGGCGCAAACGCTTTCGCGCACGAAAGCGGCATCCATCAGGACGGCGTGCTGAAACACCCGCAAACCTATGAAATCATGACTGCCGAATCCGTGGGTTGGGCCGCAAACCGCCTGACTTTGGGCAAACTTTCCGGACGCAACGCCTTCAAAACCAAATTGCAGGAACTGGGCATCGAATTGGACAGCGAAGAAGCCCTGAATGCCGCATTCGCCCGTTTCAAAGAGCTGGCCGACAAAAAACGCGAAATTTTTGACGAAGACCTGCACGCGCTGGTGTCCAACGAAATGGTGAGCCTGTCGCAAGACAGATATAAATTCATTTCGCAGCGCATTGTTACGGAAACGGGCGAGCCGCCGGTGGCGCAGATTGTGTTCAGCGTGGACGGCGTAGAACAGCGCGCGGAAGCAACCGGTTCGGGACCGGTGGACGCAGTGTTCCAAGCGATTGAGAGCGTGGCGAAAAGCGGCGCGGTGTTGCAGCTTTATTCGGTGAATGCCGTTACCAAAGGTACGGAGAGCCAAGGTGAAACCAGCGTGCGCCTGTCTAAAAACGGCAAGGTGGTTAATGGCCAGGGCACGGATACCGACGTGTTGGTTGCCACTGCACGCGCTTATCTTTCCGCCCTTTCCAAATTGGACGGAGACGGTAAAGTGAAGGCCCAAGGCATCTGATGGCACACGGAATGAGACCTTTGCAAAATCCTCATCTTTGGCACATTTCTTCGCAATGCGCTTCTCTAACGCTTGAAAATATTTCAATATTATCTGCGCGTTTTGCGATGCTATTGCTTTGAACTGCGCTCAAATCTGAGGTTTTGCAAAGGTCTCGGAATGCGCAGGCATCGGCTTGGGTCTGTCTGCGCATTCGTCTTTGCGGATGCCGGCCATGAAAAAAGCCGCTTTGAGCAAAGCGGCTTTTTAATGTTTGGTGCCCGGGGTCGGACTCGAACCGACACGCCTTGCGGCGGGGGATTTTGAGTCCCCTGCGTCTACCAATTTCGCCACCCGGGCGGGTGCGTGAAAGCGGCGCATTATATATGTGTTTGTGCAGTGGCAACAGGGGTTTTGGCGGTTTATTACTCAGTGTTATGATTTTTAAGGGAATTTAGTTTTTTATAGTCGATTAAAATAAAAATGAGACAAGGCGGCGAGCCGCAAGGCGTAC
>CAUQSD010000082.1:0-8094 GCA_963520685.1 uncultured Kingella sp.
CCGACATCATCCTCGTGGGCGAGATGCGCGACCCGGAAACCATCGGCTTGGCACTAACCGCCGCCGAAACAGGCCACTTGGTATTCGCCACCCTGCACACCACCTCCGCCGCCAAAACAATCGACCGTATCATCGACGTTTTCCCCGCAGGCGAAAAAGAAATGGTGCGCTCCATGCTTTCCGAATCCCTCAAAGCCGTCATTTCGCAAACCCTGCTGAAAACCAAAGACGGCAAAGGCCGCGTGGCAGCGCACGAAATCATGGTATCCACCCCCGCCATCCGCAACCTTATCCGTGAAAACAAAATCGCGCAGATGCAGTCTTCCATCCAAACGGGGCAGAATTTCGGTATGCAGACACTGGACCAATGCCTGCAAGATTTAGTCCGCCGCAACATCATATCGCTTGCCGATGCCCGCGCCAAAGCGCAAAACCCGGAAATGATTTCTTAATTTCGTTCCCAACAAAGGTTCATCATGTCAAACCAAAAAAACAGCCAGGCCGAATTTGCCTACACATTGGAAGATGCAAAACCGTCCAAGCCGTCTGCCGAACACAAAATTACCCTGCATCCGCTGTTGGAAAAGCTCTCCGCCGAGTGCGAAAAGCGGCTTGCTTCCGATATTTTCATCAGCGTGAACTTCCCACCCTCATTCAAAATCAACGGCGAGCTTATCCCCGTTCCGCTCAAACCGCTCACCCCGCAGGATACGCAGATTTTGGTGTATTCCACCATGACCCCCGAACAGCGCACCCGCTTTGAAGAAGAGCTGGAAATCAACTATGCCGTAACGTCCTCTACAGGTGTGCGCTACCGTGTCAATGCCTACCACGAACAGGGACACGCCGGCATGGTGTGGCGGCGCATCACCACCAAAATCCTGACCGTGGACGAATTGCAGCTTCCGCAGGAATTGAAAGAACTCGCCATGCAGCCGCGCGGTCTGATTATTCTTGCCGGTGCAACCGGTTCGGGTAAATCCACCTCCATGGCAGCAATGCTCGACTGGCGCAACAAACACGCCGCCGGCCACATCGTAACCATTGAAGACCCCGTGGAATATCTGCACACGCCGATTAAAAGCATCTTCACCCAACGCGAACTGGGCATAGATACAAATTCTTGGTCAATGGCTGTGCAATCCGCCATGCGTCAGGCACCCGACGTGGTGTGCGTGGGCGAGGTACGCAACGAACACACCATGGAATACGCACTGCAACTGGCACAAACCGGCCACTTATGCTTCTTCACCATCCATGCCAACAACGCCGTGCAGGCAGTTGAACGTATCATGAACCTGTATCCCGAAGAACAGCACAAGCAGGTGCTCTTGGATTTGTCGCTGAACGTGGTCGGCATCATCGGCCAACGTCTCGCGCGCCTGAAAGAAGGCGGGCGTACCGCCATCGTCGATTTGCTGGTGAACTCCCCTGCCATGCAGGACTTTATGATGAAGGGCGAACTCATCGAAATGATGCGCCTGATGGAGCGTTCTGAAACCGACGGCATGCAGACCTTTGACCAAGACTTGTTCAAACTCTACACGGCAGGCAGGATTACGCTGGACGAAGCCCTGCGCCAAGCAGAATCCGCCAACGACCTGCGCCTGCGCATCACATTGTGGGAAGAAGGCAAAGAACCCGGCCAGATGTACGACCGCGTGTCCGACCTGAACCTACTCTGATTACCGCCGCATTGCTTTTCAGGCTGCCTTAATAACGGTTAAGGCAGCCTGAAAATATGGAAACCGCCATGCCCCATTCTTTCACCCTCCCCGCCGCAGACGGCAGCCTGTTCCGCAGCACGGAACACCTGCCGCTTGTTGTGTACTTCTATCCCAAGGACAACACCGCAGGCTGCACAGCCGAAGGTTTGGACTTCAACCGACTGCTGCCCGAATTTGCCGCACTGGGATGCACCGTTGCAGGCATCTCGCGCGACAGCATTAAATCGCATCAGAATTTTGCAGCCAAACACGGCTTCGCCTTCCCGCTGCTTTCCGATGCAGACGAAACCGTGTGCCGCCAATTCGGTGTATTGAAACTGAAAAAGCTATACGGCAGGGAATACATGGGCATAGAACGCAGCACCTTTATTTTGGATGCAAACGGCGGTATTTGGCGCGAATGGCGCGGCGTGAAAACGGCAGGACACGCCGAGGCTGTGCTGGCGGCGGCACGGGAACTCCGCGGCAGTTGAATGCTTGCACCCGTGCCCCAATCGGCATATAATCCGCGCCTTTCGGAATGTAGCGCAGGCCGGTAGCGCACTTCGTTCGGGACGAAGGGGTCGGAGGTTCGAATCCTCTCATTCCGACCAACATTTTTTCAGGCTGCCTGATTTTATCGGCAGCCTGATTTCCTTTTACCCATCAAATTTTATGACAACTTCCCAACCGCAGCTTTCCAGCCGCCAATTGGCATTTCTCCTGGCAACGCTGGTGGCGATTATGCCGCTTTCCGTTGATGCCTACCTTCCATCCGTTCCGCAGATTGCCTCATCGCTGGCAGCCGACATCCATCAGATTGAAAAGAGCCTGAGCAGTTTTATGTTCGGCGTGGCGTTCGGCCAGATTGTCGGCGGCTCCCTGTCGGACATCAAAGGACGGCGCAACATCGCGCTGGCAGGATTGTGCATTTATCTGGCCGGCTGTTTGGGGCTGGTATTCGTTCAGAACGCAACCCAACTGATGATATTGCGGAGTGTGCAGGCTTTGGGTGGCGGAATGTCTGCCGTGGTGGTCGGCGCACTGGTTCGCGACAATTATCAGGGCAGGGAGGCGGCGCAAATGTTTGCGCTTATCGGCATCATTCTGATGCTTGCCCCGCTTGCCGCGCCGATGCTGGGTGCGTTTTTGCAGGCGGCTGGCGGCTGGCGCAGCATTTTCGTGTTTCTGTTTTTATACGCATCGGGCGTGTTCGCGCTGTTGTTTCGCTTTTTGCCCAAGCACAAAAATCCAGAACCTCTGCATGCGGCGCAGATACGGCAAATCGGCAGCCGTTATGGCCAAGTGCTGAAAAACAAACCTGCACTGGGCTTTCTGTTCTATCAGGCTGCCTCATTTTCCTCCATGATGGTGTTTTTGACCGAATCGCCGTTTGTTTACATGAATCTTTACGGGCTGACACCGCGCGGGTTTGCGTGGGTGTTCGGCTGCAACATTGTAACCATGATGCTGTGCAACCGCCTGACTGCGTTCGGATTGCGCCGCAATTGGGCATCTGCCGACCTGCTGAGAACAGGCATCGTCTTGCAGATATGTGCCAATATCGCGCTGGCTGCCTGCGTGTTTTCCTTGGGACAGCCGTCGCTGTGGCTGATTGTGCCGCTGGTAATGGTGTCGGTCGGCACACAGGGGCTGATTGTGGCCAACACACAGGCAATGTTTATGAGCCATTACCAACCCGCCGTGGCCGGCAGCGCAAACGCCCTGCTTTCGGCATCGCAGTCGCTCATCGGCTCGCTGTTTGCGTATGCCGCCACCGCGCTGCACAACGGCACACCGATGGTGATGGCGGGCATGATGCTGTTTTCCACAGGTTGCGGACTGTTTCTGCTGGCGGTTTGTTCCGGCGCGGAAATGCGTAAAAAGGCAGCCTGAAAAAGTAATTTAGCGTTAATCGGGCTGTGGCGGCTGCCGTTCTGGGGTATATTGCCGCCGTTTTTTTGCCTGATTCGGCAACGGATTCGGGCAGCCTGAAAAATCCGACCATCTTCAAAACAAAGGAAAACATCATGAAACACACTTCCCTCATCGCCATTGCCACTGCTGCTGCCGTCGGTTTGGGCGGCTGCGTAACCAATCCGACAACGGGCCAGAGCGGCATCAGCAAAACCGCGCTTTACGGCTTGGGCGGCGCGGCAACCTGCGGCATCGTCGGCGCACTGACACACGGCAGCAAAGGTGCGCGCAATTCCGCTTTGGCTTGCGGCGCAGTCGGCGCGGGCGTGGGCGGCTACATGGACTACCAAGAGAAAAAACTGCGGGAACAATTGCAGGGCACGGGCGTGGACGTGGCACGCGAGGGCAACCAAATCAAGCTGACCATGCCTGAAAACGTAACCTTCGCCACCGGCCGCTACGACCTGTCGCCCCAAGCACAGAACTCGCTGGTGCAGGCGGCGCAAACCTTGGCAACCTATGTGGACACCACCATCACCATCGTTGGCCACACCGACAGCACCGGCAACGATGCCATCAACAACCCGCTGTCTTTCAACCGCGCCAAAGCCGTTGCCGACTATCTGAACCAGCGGGGAGTAGCCGCCGGACGCATGAGCGTGTCGGGACAAGGCTCGCGCCAACCCGTTGCCGACAACAGCACCGATGCGGGGCGCGCACAGAACCGCCGTGTGGAAATCCTCATCAACCCCAATCCCAACGCACAGCAGTAATCAAGCCCGAAGCCCGTTCAGGCAGCCTGAAAACCGTTTCAGGCTGCCTGAAATACTATGGGACAACACCAAACAATAATCAAAACAAATCGCACATGACACAGACTGCACAAGAATTTACCCGCGCTGCCTCCCTGCTCAAAGCCATGGCACACTCTGAAAGGCTTGCCATCCTGTTCCGCCTTGCCTGCGGCGCACGGAATCTGGACGAGCTTGCGGAATACACCGGCCTGCCGCCGGGTGAGCTGTCGCGCCACATAGACCGGCTTCGCCGCATGGGAATAGTGGGCTGCACGCGCTATTTGCGTATCGTAGAATACCGCCTTTCGTCCGACACGGTTCGCCGCCTGCTCGCCGTGCTGGATACCAACCCACAACACATCCAAACCAAACGGAAAAATCCCGCATGAAAATCGCCACTTGGAACGTAAACTCTTTAAACGTGCGCCTGCCGCAGGTTGCCGCATGGCTCGCCGAACACTGCCCCGACGTGCTGGCATTGCAGGAAATCAAACTGGAACAAGACAATTTTCCTGCCGCCGCTTTCCGCCTGAGCGGCTGGCACGCCGTTTGGGCAGGCCAAAAGACCTATAACGGTGTTGCCATCATCAGCCGCCACGAGCCTGCCGATGTCCGCATCGGGCTGCCCGATATGCCCGACGACCCGCAGCGGCGCGTGATTGCCGCCACCATCAACGGCGTGCGCGTGATAAACGTGTACTGCGTAAACGGCGAAGTCTTGGACAGTCCGAAATTTGACTATAAACGGCAATGGTTTGCCGCATTGGCGCAGTTTGTGGAACGCGAGCTTGCCACCCACCCCAAGCTCGTGCTGCTGGGCGACTTCAATATCGCCCCCACCGATGCCGATGTGTACGACCCCGTACGCTGGCGCGGGAAAATCCTCTGCTCAACCGAAGAGCGGCAGTGGTTCACCCGCCTTTTGAATTTGGGGCTGCATGACGCTCTGCGTCAGATTCATCCCGACGGCGCGCATTACACTTGGTGGGATTATCGCGGCGGCATGTTCCAAAAAGGCTTGGGATTGCGGATAGACCACATCCTAATCAGCAATGCCATGCTCCCCAACCTGCACGACGTGTATGCCGACACCGATGCGCGCGCACAGGAACGCCCCAGCGACCATGCGCCCGTGTTAGCACAATGGGCATAGAGACGGCACACGCATCAAAACAGATGCGCACAGCACCGATTCCAGTAGAGCGGACACTTGCTGCCCGCGCATTTTCAGGCTGCCTGAAACGCCCATTCCCCTAAAAAATTCAGGCTGCCTGAACGGTATCCCCACCGTTTAGGCAGCCTGAAACTGCAAAGCCGCTTATTTTGCCAAAAGCAGCGATTCAATATTGTTCTCGCGCAACCGCTCTTGGGTTTGCCGCGCCTGCTCGTTGTCCATCGCATCGGTGCGCACGCGATAGAGCAGCGAACCGTTTTCCCCCTGCACCGTCTGCACCTTGGCATTTACACCCGCCAGAGCCGCATTCGCCACCTGCCGCTGCGCCGAAGGCTGGTCGTTATAGGCACCGAGCTGCACCACATTTTCCGCCTGTGCGGCAGTAGCAAATAATGCCAAAAGAATTGCAAAGCGTTTGTTTTTCATAGCTATCTCCAAAGGTCAATTGCATCGGCCGGCTATAAATGCCAACAGTTATCATACTTCTGCCCGCTTAACCAGCATACCCCGTGCCAATCGAGTAAATATGTTAAAATACGTTTAATTTTTACAATCCGAGACCTTTGCAAAACCTCAGATTTGCACGCAGCCCAAAGCAATAGCACCGCAAAGTGCGCATGGCGGAGAAATGTGCCCAAGATAAGGATTTTGCAAAGGTTTCAATCCGCCTTAACGCAAAACACAGCGCGCAGGCGGATATTTCCAACGCACAAGCGGGCGTTTCCAACAGCAGACCCCGCCCAAGATTGCCAGCAGCCCACTATGTACCAAGTTCTCGCCCGCAAATGGCGGCCCAAAACCTTTGCCGATTTAGTCGGACAGGAACACGTTGTCAAAGCCCTGCAAAATGCCCTTGCCGCCGGCCGTCTGCACCACGCCTATCTGCTCACCGGCACGCGCGGCGTAGGCAAAACCACCATCGCCCGCATCCTCGCCAAAAGCCTGAACTGCGAAAACGCGCAGCATGGCGAACCTTGCGGCCAATGCCAATCCTGCCGCGACATCGACGCAGGGCGGTTTGTGGACCTGCTGGAAATTGATGCCGCATCCAACACCGGCATCGACAACATCCGCGAAGTGCTGGAAAACGCCCAATACGCACCCACCGCCGGCAAATACAAAGTCTATATCATTGACGAAGTGCACATGCTCTCCAAATCCGCGTTCAACGCCATGCTCAAAACGCTGGAAGAGCCGCCCGAACACGTCAAATTCATCCTCGCCACCACCGACCCGCACAAAGTCCCCGTAACCGTGCTCAGCCGCTGCCTGCAATTCGTGCTGCGCAACATGACCGCCCAGCAGGTATCCAACCATCTGGCACACATTTTGGACGCGGAACAAATCTCCTACGAACCCACCGCACTCGCCCTGTTGGGCCGTGCCGCCCAAGGCTCCATGCGCGACGCATTAAGCCTGCTCGACCAAGCCATCGCTATGGGCTCCGGCAGCGTAACCGAAGCCGACACCCGCCAAATGATTGGCGCGGCGGACCACGCCCTTCTGTATACCCTGCTCGACGCCCTGTCCCAACACAACGGCGAAGCCCTAATCGCCCAAGCACGCCAAATGGCGGCGGAAGGCACAGGCTTTGACAACGCACTCGCCGAACTCGCCCTGCTGCTGCAACGCATCGCCCTTGCCCAAACCGTTCCCGCCGCCATCGCCCCAAACGATCCCGAATCCCCCCGCCTGCACGCACTTGCCCAAGCATTCAGCGGCGAACAAATCCAGCTCTACTACCAATGCGCCCTGCGCGGCAAGCAAGACCTGCCGCACGCTCCCGACGAATACGCAGGCTTCGTCATGACCCTGCTGCGGATGCTCGCCTTCGCCCCCTTCGCCGCCGAAAACACCCCACGCAACGCCGAAATCGCGCATACCCAAATGCACGAACCCGCTACGCAGCATCCCGTTTCAGGCAGCCTGAAAACCGACAACCTACCGCAAGGGCAGCCTGAACCCCCTGCCGCCGCAGCCGAACCCGTTCTGCCCGAACCCGCAGCCGCCGATATAGGGCAGCCTGAAAAACAAACGGCACAGCCAGAACACGGATTTGCAAACGCCGCCGAAGAATCCGCTGCGCAGAACCCCGTTTCAGGCAGCCCGAAAACCGACAACCCACCGCAAGGGCAGCCTGAAATCCCTGCCGCCGCAGCCGAACCCGTTCCGCCCGAACCCGCAGCCGCCGATATAAGGCAGCCTGAAAAACAAACGGCACGGCCAGAACACGGATTTGCAAACGCCGCCAAAGAACCCGCTGCGCAGAACCCCGTTTCAGGCAGCCCGAAAACCGACAACCCACCGCAAGGGCAGCCTGAAATCCCTGCCGCCGCAGCCGAACCCGTTCCGCCCGAACCCGCAGCCGCCGATATAAGGCAGCCTGAAAAACAAACGGCACGGCCAGAACACGGATTTGCAAACGCCGCCAAAGAACCCGCTGCGCAGAACCCCGTTTCAGGCAGCCCGAAAACCGACAACCCACCGCAAGGGCAGCCTGAAA
>CAUQSD010000083.1:0-8080 GCA_963520685.1 uncultured Kingella sp.
TCCGTCAAACAGATATGCTTATGCTCGGCTAGATGGATACTTGAGATTTTGGGTGCGGAACGCGTGGGCAACAAGTGCCCACCCTACGCATATTTGTTTTCATGCGTGTCAGCCATATTGGGTGCAGCGCGGAGTAAGGGAGACGATGCCCGTGAGACGGAAACCTTTTTCATTGGAATCCGAACATGGAAAAAAACAGAGACCTTTGCAAAATCCCCATCTCTGACCCATTTCTTCGTCATGCGCTTCATTATAGTCGATTAAAATAAAAATGAGACAAGGCGGCGAGCCGCAAGGCGTACAGGTAGTACGTCAAGGCGAGCTAACGCCGTATCATTGCAATTTTAATCGACTATATCTGCGCGTTCTGCGATGCTTTTGAGGTTTTACAAAGGTATCAGGCAGCCTGAAAGCCGTGCGGAACGGTTTCAGGCTGCCTTTGTGTCGGACGGTTATTTCTGCGGCTGGTTCAGCAGCCATTGCCACTGCTGTTTCAGGGTGGCGCCGACTGCGCGCTGTTTTTCTTCGGCAGTGGCCAGCCCCGATGTCATCTTTTGGAAATCCAGGCTCACGGCGGGGGCGTGCAGGCTGCCGCTGATGCGGATGGGCAGCGGCGTGCGTTCACCTACACCCTGAAACAGGACGCTGCTGCTGATTTCGCCTTTGTTCCAGTCTATCGTGCCCTCGCTTTCCATTTTGGCGGCGGGGCGGATGAGCGCGGCAATAGTGTGGCTGCGGCTGATGCCGTTTTCCAAATGTGCGTCCACGCTGAAACGGCTGAACGGCATGGCTTCGTTTTCCGGCCGCGTTTCCCTGCCGCCCGCAAGCAGGCGGCGGATGCCTGCTACGCTGATGCCTGTCCATTCGCCGTCTGCCACGTCCAGTTTCAGGCTGCCTGAAAGCGTGGAAAGCAGCTCTTCGCGGCTGCTGCCTTGCGCGGTCAGGTCAATTTCTGCCGTGCCTTTGCCGCTCAATTCGCCGGTTTGGAACAAATCTTGCAGCAGCGGGCGGATTTCTATGTTTTCGGCTTTCTGTTTCAGGGCAAATTCCAGCGGGGTGCGGTTGGCAATGTTCAGGCTGCCTGAAATATGTCCGCTGTATAAATCGGCGGACACGGGGGATAGGGCGATGTGTTTGGAATCGGCGGTGATTTCTGCGCGCAGGCCGTCTATCTGTGCGGTTTTGGTTTCCAGCGTGCCGATGTCGGCCGAGATTTTGGCGGCAAGCGGCCCTTCGGGGAAGGGAATGGCTGCCGAACCGCCTTGCAGCAGGTTTTCATAGGGTTTCAGGCTGAGCTTGGCAAGATTCAGGCTGCCTGAAATTGCCGCTCCTTCGCGTTTGAGGGAAAAACGGGCGGGCTGGGCATCAAACAGTCCCTGCATCTGTGCCTGCCACTGTGTCGCGCCGGCGATTTTCAGGCTGCCTTCCAACTCGGTAACAAAGCGCGGTGCGCCAGCGGCGGGCGTCTGCGTGCTGACGAATTTGGCGCGGCGGATGTCCAACGCGCCGCCCATGCGGTAGGAAAACGTGCCTTTAATGCCGGCTTCCAGCGCGTTGCGCGCGTCGTCCTGCATATTGAGTTCCAAACTGGTTTCGCGGCTTTGCCATTCTCCGTCCTGCCATTGTGCTTGTGCGGCGGAAAAGGCGGCGTTGGGACGGTAGGGGGCGGACGGGGCGTTGAAGGCGATGTTGATGCCGCTGATTTTGCTGTTGCCCATGCGGCTGGTGATTTCGGCGATGCTGGCGTTCAGCGTGCCTCCGTAGCGGAAGCTGGCGGCTTCCAAGCGGGTGTTCTGCGCGGAAAAGCCGCTGTCGCGCCACGCGGCATTGGTTTTCAGGCTGCCTGAAAACGAGTAGCCGTTTTCCTTGCCGCTGAATTTGAGCACGGTTTCGGGAAATTTGAGGCTGCGTTCGTCGCTGGACGCGCTGCCTGTGCCGTTGAAATAGAAACTGTCCCAATAGGGGGAATGTGCCTGTGCGGACACGGCATAGCTGAACCCGTCGCCGGTGCGCCCGAGGGCAAGGCTGATGCCGTCAAAATAGGCTTCGCCCAAGCCGCTGCCGCCGCGCACAAACAGCCGCCCCTTGTTCACCTGCACGCGGTTAAACGAAGCGGGGCGGCGGTTGCGCGTATCCCAAAGGTCGGCAATGTTCCAGCGGTTTTGCGAATCGCGCGACAGATAGGCATCGGCATCGTCCAGCACCAGCTTTTCAATGGCGGGCTCGCCGAACAGGCTGCTCCATGCCACGCCGATGCGGATGCGTTCTGCGCGTAGGGCGATGCTTTTGCCGTCGGCATCGGTCAGCACCACGTTGTGCAGCACGACGGTGGGACGCGGAAACAGGCTGCGTTCGATGTATTCGGGATTGAAGCTTACGCTGCGCTTGGTGCCTGCCAGTGCGGCGGCGGCACGCTCCTGCAAACGGTCGTATTCCGACACCCGGTAAAGCGCGGCATAGCCACCCAAAAGCGTGCCTGCCAGCGTGAGGGCTGCCGCTGCCGCATGGTTCAGCTTGATTTGAATACCCCATATTTTGAACAAAGGCAGCATGTTTCCGTTCCGAAATGAAAAACTGGGTGATTTTAGCAAAATAAATCCGCGCATTATGTGAATTAACGTTAAAATCGCGCGTGTGCGGGGCTTTGCGTCCTGCCTTGTTTTTCCTTCCTTTTGCCTATGCTAGATTCCGACATTCCCGCGCGTTTGTCCGCCGTCCTTGCCGCAGCCGAAACCCGCGCCGCCGCAGCCTACCGCGCCCGCCGCAGCCCCGCGTGTTATTTCCGCAGCCGCAGCCGCGCGCTGGACGATGCCGTGTCCGCCTTATGGGCGCATTGCTTTTCAGGCTGCCCCAATCCCGATTTTTGCCTGCTGGCAACGGGCGGATACGGGCGCGGCGAAATGTATCCGCATTCGGATTTGGACTTGGCAATCGTCTCGGCGCGCGAATTGTCGGAAGACGGGCAGGCGCGCATCGCCCAGTTCGTGCAAACGCTGTGGGACTGGGGGCTTGCCCCCGCCGCCAAATCAGGCAGCCTGAAACAGCTTCTCGCCGCCGCACGGACAGATTTGGCCGCCGACACCGCCTTTTTGGAAGCACGCTATCTCTGCGGCAGCAAAACGCTGGCGCAGCAGACCCTCACCGCACTGGACACGCAGCGCAGCCTTGTGCCGTATATGGAAAGCAAGCTGTTGGAGATGCAGCAGCGGCACGCCCGCCAGCCCGCCTTCGCCTTGGAACCGGACATCAAAAACGGCATCGGCGGATTGCGCGATTTGCACGTGCTGGGCTGGATTGCACGCGCGCAGGGCTTGGGCGGCAGCTTTGCCGAACTGGCCGAAAACGGCATATTGTCGCCCGAAGAAGCGGGGCTGCTGCGCCGCAGCCACCGCGCGCTCGCCTGCCTGCGGATAGAACTGCACCTTGCCGCACGCCGGGAGGAAGACCGCCTGCTGTTTGACTTGCAGCATCTCATCGCCAAAAACCGCCACCCGCATTCAGGCAGCCTGAAAGAACAGGTGGAACGCCTGATGCGCCATTATTACCGCACCGCCAAAACCGTGGTGCGGCTGGGCGGCATCCTGCTGCCCGTGCTGCGCGCGCGCGTCTATTGCCCGCTGCCGCGCAGCGTGCGCCCGATTGACGGCGATTACAGCCAAATCGGCAGCCAGATAGCCGCCAACGACACGACAATCTTCACAAAGCAGCCCGAACATCTGTTCCGCATCGTCCAAATCCTGCAAAACCGCCGCGACTTGGACGGCATCGCCCCCGACACCCTGCGCGCATGGTGGGCCGCATCGCACAACATCGGCCAAGCCTTCCGCAGCAACCCCGCCAACCGCGCCCGCTTTCTCGGCTTTTTTCAGGCTGCCTCAGGCCAAACCCGCGTCATGCGTCTGCTGAACCTATACGGCATATTGGAACGCTATCTCCCCGAATGGCGCAAAATCACCGGCCTGTTGCAGCACGACCTGTACCACGCCTATCCCGTGGACGACCACATCCTGATGACGCTGCGGAACATGCGCCGCCTTGCCCAAGAAGAACACAGCCACGAGCTGCCCGCCGCCTCCGCCCTCATGCGCGCCTTCCCCAAGCCGCACATCCTCTATCTCGCCGCCCTGTTCCACGACATAGCAAAAGGACGCGGCGGCGACCATGCCGTTGAAGGCGCAAAAGACGCAGCCCGCTTTGCCGCCGCCCACGGCCTGCCCGAAGACGAAGCCGGCTTATTGGTCTGGCTTGTGCGCGAACACCTCTCCCTCTCCCTCACCGCGCAGAAAGAAGACACCGGCGACTCCGCCGTGATAGAACGCTTCTGCGCCAAAGTCGGCAGCCGCGAACGGTTGGACGCACTCTACCTGCTCACCGTCAGCGACATCCGCGCCACCAACCCCAAAATTTGGAACGGCTGGAAAGCGCGGCTGCTGGAAACCCTGTTTCAGGCTGCCTGCGAGCGCCTTTCAGGCAGCCTGAAAACAGACGGCAGCCTGTCCGAACGCCGCCGCTCCGCAGAAGCGCACCTGATGCAAAGCGGACACAGCCGCCAAACCGTCCGCCGCCTGTTTGATGCCTTGGGCGACGCCTATTTTTCGCGCCACAGCAGCCGCACCGCCGCCAAGCAGCTCCCGCTCATCGCCGCCGCACCCGACACCCCCCGCGCCGACGTCCGCCCCGAAAACGGCAGCCTGCGCGTGCTGGCATACATGCCCAACCGCGACCGCCTGTTCGCCCGCCTCTGCCGCCTGTTCGCCCACCACGGGTTAGACATCGCCGCCGCCCGCGCCTTTATAACCGCACACGACTATATTTTGGACAACTTCATCGTCAGCCTGCCCCCGCTGCGCGACACCCCCGAAGAAACCGCCCGCGTACAAGCCGCCCTGCAACACGATTTGGACGCATTCGTGCAAGGCGACATCCCCGAACTGCCGCGCGCCCCAAGCCGCCCAAGCCGCCAAGCCCGCCTGCTGCCCATCCCGCCCGCCGTCCACATCTGGCACGAAGGCAGCGGACGCTGCACCATAGAAATCGCCGCCGCCAACCGCCCCGGCCTGCTCGCCGATTTAACCGAAGTATTCGCCAAACACAGCGTACGCCTGCACTACGCCAAAATCGCCACCCTCGCCGAACGCGCCGAAGACAGCTTCACCGCCGAATGCCCCGCCCTAGAACACGACGCAGGCGCGGAGTTCGCCCTCAAACGCGACCTTATTGCCGCCGCAGAACAGGCATAGCAGAGCGGTAAAAAACAACTGCGCACAGCGGCCGATTCCCATAACACGGATATTTATGCCCGCACAGTTTCAGGCAGCCTGAAACCGCACAGACAACAAATGCCCGCCCCGCAAACCGCCATTGAGCGCATCAATTTTCACGCACACCGGCAATATGGGCGACATTTGATTGACCGAAATTTTAATTTTTTGATTTGATTTACAAGGAACAGCCGAAATGGCCAAACAGAAAAAAAACCAAAGCCTGCGCGAGCAAGACCCCTATCTTGCCCGCGAACGCCAAAAATACCCCCACCCCCTCCCCAGCCGCGAATGGATAACCAAACTGCTGGACGACTTGGGCGTGCCCCAAAAAATTGAAGCCCTTGCCGAAAAACTCACCATCCGCGCAGACGAATACGAATACTTCGAACGCCGCCTCAAAGCCATGGCGCGCGACGGACAGATACACATCAACCGGCGCGGCCTCGTGTGCGCCGCCGAAAAGCTGGACATCGTCAAATGCCGCGTAGAAATGCACAAAGACGGCTTCGGTTTCGCTGTGCCGCTCGTGCCCACGGGCGAAGGCGACTTCGTACTATACGAACGGCAAACCCGCGGCCTCATGCACGGCGACACCGTCACCGTGCGCCCGCTCGGGCTGGACAGGCGCGGCCGGCGCGAAGGACAGGTGCTGGACATAGTGGAACGCGCCCAAACCACACTGGTCGGACGCTTCTATCTGGAACGCGGCATCGCCGTGTTGGAACCCGAAGACAAACGCCTCACCCAAAACATCATTTTGGAACCCGACAGCGTCGCCGCCCTAGCCCCCGAAGAAGGACAGGTCGTCGTTGCCGAAATCACCGCCTATCCCGAAAACCACCGCCCCGCAGTCGCACGGCTCACCGAAGTGCTGGGCGGCTATGCCGACAGCGGCATGGAAATAGAAATCGCCCTGCGCAAACACAGCCTGCCGCACACATTCAGCGACCCCTGCCAAAAAGCCGCCGCCAAAATCCCCGCCAAAGTGCGCCCGTCCGACCGCAAAGGCCGCGAAGACTTGCGCAGCCTGCCGCTGGTTACGATAGACGGCGAAACCTCCCGCGATTTTGACGATGCCGTATACGCCGAAAAAACCGGACGCAACTACCGCCTCGTCGTCGCCATTGCCGATGTCAGCCACTACGTCAAACCCGATGACGCAATCGATACCGATGCCCGCGAACGCGCCACCAGCGTCTATTTCCCCCGCCGCGTCATCCCGATGCTGCCTGAAAACCTGTCCAACGGCATCTGCTCGCTCAATCCCGACGTAGAACGCCTGTGCATGGTTTGCGACATGGAAATCACCTACGCCGGCAACATCAAAGCCTACCGCTTCTATCCCGCCGTCATGAAATCCCACGCACGCCTCACCTACAACCAAGTTTGGCAATGGCTGGAAAGCGGCGAAAAAAACCCGCACGCCAAAACGCTCGGCGCACTCTATTCCCTGTTTAAAATTTTGCAGAAAAAACGCCGCCAGCGCGGCGCAATGGAGTTTGAAACCGTTGAAACCCAAATGATTTTCAACGACGACGGCAAAATAGAGCGCATCGTCCCCGTTATCCGCAACGACGCGCACAAACTGATAGAAGAATGCATGCTCGCCGCCAACGTCTGCTCCGCCGACTTCCTGCTCAAACACAAACACCCCGCCCTTTACCGCAACCACGCCGGCCCCACCCCCGAAAAACTCGCCAACCTGCGCGAACAGCTCGGCCTGTTAGGGCTCACACTCGGCGGCGGCGATGCGCCCACCCCCAAAGACTACGCCGCACTGGCCGACACAATCGCCCCGCGCGAAGACCGCGAACTCATCCAAACCATGCTGCTGCGTTCCATGCAGCAGGCCGTTTACGAACCCGAAAACCAAGGACACTTCGGCCTTGCCTACGAGCATTACACCCACTTCACCTCCCCCATCCGCCGCTATCCCGACCTGCTCGTCCACCGCGCCGTCAAAGCCGTACTCTCCGGCAAACCATACGCCGCTGACTGGCAAAATCTCGGTGCGCACGCCTCATATTGCGAACGCCGCGCCGACGAAGCCTCACGCGACGTAGAAAACTGGCTTAAAACCTACTACATGCGCGACAAAATCGGCGAAACCTTCAACGGCAAAATCTCCGGCATGGCCAATTTCGGCATCTTCGTTACACTGGACGACATCCACATAGAAGGCATGGTACACGTCAGCGACTTGGGCGAAGACTACTTCAACTACCGCCCCGAAACCCTGTCCATGGTCGGCGAACGCAGCGGCGTGCAGTTCAAAATGGGCGGCCGCGTAACCGTGAAAGTTGCCCGCGCCGATTTGGATACCAGCAAAATAGACCTTATCCTGCTATCCGGCGGCGAACAGCCACCCAAGCGCGGCAAAGCCAAACAAGAAAACCAAAAGCAGAAGCAGCCTGAAAACAAAGCACCCGAAAAAAAACGGCGCAAGCGCAAAGGCAAAAACAGCGAAAACGGCAAAGCAGCGGCCAAAGTTTCAGGCAGCCTGAAAACAGAAAATGCCGATACCGCGCCAAGCCAGGCAACACAGCCCGAACAACCCGCACGCAAACGCAGCAAAGCAACAGACAGCTCCAACAAAAAAGACAGCCCGAAAACAACCGCCGCCCAACCCGCGCAAACCACCACCCTGCAAATGGTAAACGGCAAAATCACACGACTGAAAAAACCAAGCTGATGCACGAAAAAAGGGGCTGACGTAGATTAGCCCTAAATTCCACACCAATCCCGCAGGATTTTAAGCTGCCGGGACGGTGTGCCGAAGTTAAACCGAAATTCGCATTCTTTCAAGAACAGCGGGA
>CAUQSD010000084.1:0-8041 GCA_963520685.1 uncultured Kingella sp.
CCTAACAATACTGCGCCCGTCAGGATTTGCTGTGTCTGGAATAACACCAACCCGCCCTGTCCAAAAATCATAAAAAACGCCGCTAATATAGTCGATTAAAATAAAAATGAGACATGGCGGCGAGCCGAAAGGCGTACAGGTAGTACGTCAAGGCGAGCCAACGCTGTATCATTGCAATTTTAATCCACTATAAAGGACACCCCATGAAAAAACTGATAACTGCCGCCATATTCGCCGCACTGGCGCACACCGCATCGGCAGACGAAGCCGCCTCCGCCCCCGCTGCCGAAAACCCCCTTTCCTGCACCCAAACCGCGCTGAAAAAAAACAAAACCGCCTATTCCTGCACCTATGCCGGCACCAGTATGGACGAAGCCTACCGCGCGCTGCGCCAAACGCACGCAGGCGGCCAAGCAGGACAAGGGCTGCCTGAAACCCTGCCCGCCAAAAGCAGCAAAAGCAGCCCGCCCGCCGACTGCTCCGCCCAAGCAAGCGAAACCTCCTCCCCTGCCGCCCCCATGCATTACGAAGCCGTCGTCCGCCGCACCGCCGCCTATGCCAGCGTCCTCTCCGCCGCCGAAGGCTGCGCAGGCAGCACCAAACACAGCATCCATCTTGTCCGCGCAGGCCAAACCGTCCGCATCTCCTATATCCGAGAAACCATGTAGCCACCCGTTTCAGGCAGCCTGAACAGCCTCCTGATGCTATAATCGCGCGCTTTCGTCCAAAAAACAGAAAGACGCGCCATGTGGTTCAAACAGCTCAGCTTCTATCCCGTTTCCACAGAAAAACTACCCGACGCCCAAACGCTTGCCGTCAAGCTCGGCGAAGCCGCGTTTGCCCCGATAACCGGACTTGAACGCACCAGCGAAGGCTTTGCCGCCCCGCACGGCTTTTCGCCCGAGCCCGTCTTCCCCGCTGGCCACACATGGGGCATCGCCCTGAAAAAAGCCGAAAAAGTGCTGCCCACCGCCGTGGTGCGCGAAATTTTGGACGAACGCATCGCCGAAATCCAAAACGCCGAAGCCCGCAGTATTGGGCGCAAAGAAAAACAGGAAATGAAAGAGCAGATTACGGACGAACTTTTGCCCCAAGCATTCGTCCGCAGCAGCCTGACCCAAGCCGTGTGCGACACACAGCGCGGCTTCCTCCTTATCGGCAGCGCAAGCACAAACCGCGCCGAAAACCTGCTTTCTAAACTGCGCGAAGCCCTCGGCGGTTTGGAAGTCCGCCTGCCGCACACGCAGAAATCCCCTGCCGCACTGATGACCGAATGGCTGGCGGCAGGAGAATGCGCAGGCGGCTTTGAACTGGACGACAGCTGCGAACTGAAAGGGCAGGGCGACGTTGTGCCGACCGTGAAAATCGCCAAACAGGATTTGACCGCAGAAGAAGTGCGCCGCCATCTAGAAACCGGCAAAACGGCTACCCAACTGGGCTTGGTATGGCGCGAACAAATCGCCTTTGTGCTTGCCGACAATTTCACGCTCAAACGCATACGGTATCTCGACATCATGCAGGAAGAAGCCGAAGCGCACGGCGACGATGCCGCCAGCCTTGCCTTTGCCGAACAAACCCTGATGGCGCAGGGCATCGGCGAAATGCTGGAAGAATTGGCAGCGCATTTGGGCGGCTGGCAGGCAGCCTGAAAGCAGGAAATAAATAGAGTGGGGCGGGCAATTGTTACCCACGCGCCCTGCATATCAAGGCAGCCTGAAACCGCGTGGCGAGATGCCCTCCCGCCCTTTCAGGCTGCCTATTAGCCCCGATACCCCAACCCAGGAAAACACCATGACCATCAAATCTGACCGCTGGATACGCCGCATGGCCGAGCAACACGGCATGATTGAGCCGTTCGAGCCCAACCAAATCAAAGAGCAGGACGGCCGCCGCATCATTTCCTACGGCACGTCCAGCTACGGCTACGACATCCGCTGCGCCAACGAATTCAAAATCTTCACCAACATCAACAGCACCATCGTCGATCCCAAAAACTTTGACCCGAAAAACTTCGTTACCGTGGAAGACGACTGCTGCATCATCCCGCCCAATTCCTTCGCGCTGGCTCGCACGGTGGAATATTTCCGCATTCCGCGCAACGTGCTCACCGTGTGCTTAGGCAAATCCACCTACGCCCGCTGCGGCATCATCGTAAACGTCACCCCGTTTGAACCCGAATGGGAAGGCTATGTAACGCTGGAATTTTCCAACACCACGCCGCTGCCCGCCAAAATCTATGCCGGCGAAGGCGTGGCGCAGGTGCTGTTTTTTGAAAGCGACGAAATCTGCGAGACGTCCTATAAAGACCGCAACGGCAAATACATGAAACAAACCGGCGTAACCCTGCCCAAAGCCTGATTGCGTTTTCAGGCAGCCTGAAACCCAAAAGCCATGAGCCAAACCCCGCCCGATGCCTTTTCCCGCCTCATCCAAGCCCTGCGCATCCTGCCCAACGTCGGGCCGAAAACCGCGCAGCGCATGGCGCACACGCTGCTGCAACAAAACCGCAGCGGCGCGGCAGAACTTGCCGCCGCATTGGAACACGCCCTGAAACAAGTGGGCAACTGCCGCCTGTGCAACACCTTTTGCGAGGGCGGCACCTGCGCAATCTGCGCCGACGAAACGCGCGACCCGACCCGCCTGATGATTGTGCAGATGCCCGCCGATGTCGCCAGCATGGAAGCCGCCCGCTGCCACGACGGCCTGTATTTCGTGCTGATGGGGCAGGTGAGCGCGGCGCAGGAAGTGGATTTGCACCAAATTGCGCTGGAAAAGCTTGCCGACAGGCTTTCAGGCAGCCCCGTTGCCGAAATCATCATTGCCACCTCG
Source organism: uncultured Kingella sp. (assembly GCA_963520685.1). Classification (GTDB taxonomy): domain Bacteria; phylum Pseudomonadota; class Gammaproteobacteria; order Burkholderiales; family Neisseriaceae; genus Kingella_B. The sequence continues at coordinate 2,830 of CAUQSD010000084.1, forward strand.
TTCACCGCCGAGGGCGACGCCACCGCCTATATCCTGTCCGAACTCTTAAAAGGCCAGCCGTATAAAGTCAGCCGTCTGGCACGCGGAATGCCGGTGGGCAGCGAATTGGAATACGTGGATGCAGGCACGCTGGCACAGGCCGTGTACGAACGGCAGATGCTGCAAGAAGGGAAAACGCCATGATGAAGACCGCACTGCTCTGCGCTTTGCTTGTGCTGCTGCCCGCAGGCTGCAACGTCTCTGCGGAAACCGAACAGGCGGCAAGCATTTCCGCCGCATCTGCCGCCCCCCCGGGCACTGGGCAGCCTGAAAACGGAAACCCGCCGCCCAAACCTGCCAACGTGCTGCGCAGCAAAGAAACCCTGCGCCAAGCCCAAGCCGCGCTGGCAAAGCTGCCCGAACTGGCAGGCAAACCGCTGAACGTGTACGAAAAAATCAGCTTTTTCAACGGCACGCGTCCGCGCATAGAAATCGCATTGGAAGACCCCACCAAGCCGCACAGCGTGCTGCAATACCTGTATGAAAACGGCAGATGGCAGCCCGATATTGCCGAAGACGCAAGCGCGGACAAACAGTTTGCCCGCAAACTGTTCCCGCTTTCCAGTGTGGATTTTGCCCAAGCGGCGGACATTGCCGGACAATGGCAGGCGAAGGCCGAAAGCGTCAACGCCGTGTTGTCCGAACCCTATGCCGTGTCGCTGGTGCAGCTTGCCGCCCCGCGCAAACTGATGTGGCACACCGCGCAGATAGACGCAGTCGGCGCACGCTATTACCTGAGCTTCCATGCAGACGGGCGCGAATGGGAGTTCAAAAAATTCTGAACAGGCAGCCTGAAAGACACCAAACCGCCTTTCAGGCTGCCTGAAACCGCCGGCCGCAGGCATAGCGGATTCAAATTGCAATGCTAACGCCTTGTCTTGCTTTGACGAATAGATGTATCCGTAGGGTGGGCACTTGCTGCCCACGCGTTTTATCTTTAAAGGCAGCCTGAAAACATCCAGACACACCACACAACCAGACCAACCGCCATGACCCGACCCGACCCGAAAGCACAACACCTCATCCGCGTTCAGGCGCAGCTCGGCTACCGTTTCCGCAATCCCGCCCTGCTGCGCCAAGCACTGACCCACCGCAGCCACAGCGCGCGTAACAACGAACGCTTTGAATTTGTCGGCGACAGCATCTTGGATTATGTCGTTGCCAAAATGCTGTTTGACGCATTCCCCAATCTGCCCGAAGGCCGCCTGTCGCCCATGCGCGCCCAGCTTGTCAAAGAAGCCACCCTTGCCGAAACCGCCCGCAGCATCGGCATCGGCAGCGCGCTAAACTTGGGCGTGGGCGAACTCAAAAGCGGCGGCAGCGACCGGGATTCCATACTGGCCGACGCCATGGAAGCCCTGTTTGCCGCCATCAGCTTTGATTCCGATTTCGCCGCTGCCGAAGAAACCGTCCGCCGCCTGTTTGCCCCGCGCATCCGCACGCTGGACATGACCACGCAGGCAAAAGATGCCAAAACCCGCTTGCAGGAAGCCTTGCAGGCGCAGCATCTGCCGCTGCCCAAATACCGCATAGAAAAACAAACTGGAGAGGGCAACGAGGCCCTGTTTGATGTGTCGTGCGATTTGGGCGAGCTGGGCAAAATCACCTATGCCCAAGGGCGCAGCCGCCGCGCTGCCGAACAGGAATGCGCCGCCGAAGCACTGGCCTGGTTTGAGCAGCACCACGCAAAAGGGAAAAAGAAATGAATGCCGCCAATATCCTAATCGGCGCGCTGGCAGGCGGATTCTGCGGTTTCGCGTTCTACCGCTTCTGCATCTGGGCCAATGCCGAAGATGCCGCCCGCCGCTTCCCCGAATTGCGCATCCGGGTGCCGCAGGGCGCGGAACAAGACCCGCTGTTCCGCATCTGGTGCGATGCCAGCCGCTATTTCCCGCAGGCAGACGGAAGTTATCGCTCGCCGCGCGCCTTTCTGTCCGCCCTGTCCGGCGAAATCCGCTTTGAAGGCAAAGACATGGTGGTGCAGGAAGTTGCCGATATCGGCTTTTGGCGGCGCAGGTTCGCGCTCAATGCCCCCGTGCCGCTGGCACACCGCGTCCGCCGCCGCAAAATCCGCCAGCTCAACAAGCTGCTACGCCATTGGCAGCTTCCCGAAACAGACGACCAATTCGCGTTTTCCTTCAAAAGGCAGCCTGAAAAATGAAACAGCCCGCCCTGTCCCTCATCCTTTATACCGCGCTGCTGCTGCTTGTCCCCATCGGCTTTTGGGCTGCCGGCTATCATTGGACGGCGGAAGCCGCAGCCGCGCGTGCTTCCTCTGCCAACCAAGCCCTCATCCTGCTGACCGAAACGGGCGGCAGCAAGCCGTATGCATACGGTTTTGCCGTGGCGTTCACGCTGGTTTTGGCGTGGCTGGTGCGCCGCCGCTATCACCCGATAACCGTTATCGTGCTGTGCCTGCTGTCGGTGGTCGGCACGCAGGCGGCAAAATCGGGCATTAAGGTTCTGCTGCGCGAGCCGCGTCCGTATGTCGTTTATCTTGCGCAACGGCAGGGCATAGAGCCGCAGCAGTTTTACGCGCTGGACAAAGACGGCAGGCGGCAGATGATTGATAACGCCGTCCGCAGCCCCGCCGAGCAGCTGCTGGCGGAACACCACAAAACGGAATTGGGTTATTCGTTTCCCTCGGGGCACACCAGTTTCGCCGCTGCGTGGCTGATGCTGTTTGTCGGCTTCACGCAGGGTTGGCGCAGGAACAGGCGCGCCGCATGGCGGCTGGCGGTGGCGGCATGGGCGGCGGGCGTGCTGGCAAGCCGCGTGCTGCTGGGCGCGCATTTCCCGATAGATTTGTTTGCCGCCTGCCTGTTGGTGGCGGTGTGGAACATTGTGTTGTTCCGGTTTGTTCTGCCGCCGCTGCAACGGGTTTTCAGGCTGCCTGAAACCGCCGGCCATAAGTGAAACGCCGTTCTTCGGTAGGGTGGGCACTCGCTGCCCACGCGTTTCATGCTCCAAGGCAGCCTGAAACTGCCTGCGCGGTTTTGTAGAACATGATGCATGCCCCCACGTTTTCAGGCTGCCTTCAAGATGAAGCGCACAAGCAGTAAGTACCCACCCTAAAAAATCGTCCCGTTCCCGTTTCGCCGTTTCTTCCGCGGATTTTGCCTGCAATACGGCAAGCCCGTTTCTCACCAACATCCCAACCGGAAAGCCCGTTATGGATATAGACCAATTCTTTGCCAAAGAAGCCGGCCGCAAGCCAGCCATCCCGCAGGATTACCGCTGCGGCTTCATCGCCATTGTCGGCCGTCCCAATGTCGGCAAATCTACGCTGATGAACCACCTGATTGGTCAGAAAATCAGCATCACCAGCAAAAAAGCCCAAACCACGCGCCACAAAGTAACCGGCATTTACACCACGCCCGCCGCCCAGTTTGTGTTTGTGGACACCCCGGGCTTCCAAACCCGCCACCGCAACGCGCTCAACGACCGCCTGAACCAAAACGTAACCGACACCATCGGCGGCGTGGATGCCATCGTGTTTGTGGTGGAGGCCATGCGTTTCACCGATGCCGACCGCGAAGTGCTGCGCCTGCTGCCCGCACGCACCCCCGTCATCCTTACCGTAAACAAGATAGACAAAGCCCACAGCGCGGCGGAACTGGACAACTTCATCGAGCAGGTGCGCCAAGAATTTGATTTTGCCGCCTGCGAAGCCGTAAGCGCAAAACACGGCATCCGCATTGCCGATTTGTTGGATAAATTGCAGGCTTTTCTGCCCGAAGGCGAACCGCTTTATCCCGAAGACATGATTACGGACAAATCCGGCCGTTTTCTTGCCGCCGAAATCGTGCGCGAAAAACTGTTCCGCTATCTGGGCGAAGAGCTGCCCTACGCCCTCAACGTGGAAGTGGAAAAGTTTGACGAAGCAGACGGGATAAACCACATCTATGTTGCCGTGCTGGCAGAGCGCGAAAACCAAAAACCCATCATCATCGGCAAAGGCGGCGAGCGGCTGAAAAAAATCTCCACCGAAGCACGGCTGGACATGGAAAAACTGTTCGGCTGCAAAGTGTTTCTGAAAGTGTGGGTAAAAGTGAAATCCGGCTGGGCGGACGATGCCCGCTTTCTGAAAGAGTTGGGCTTATGAGGCAGCCTGAAACCATGCAGGCCGAACTTGACCGCGTTCAGGCTGCCTATCGCGCATGGGTTGCGCTGCTGCCCGCACTGGAAGCCGATGTAGAACGCTGGCAGCAGGGAGCCGACCTGATACAGCAGCTTGCCGGGTTTTACGACAACGGCGCGTATGCCGAAATGGTAGAAGCCCAGCGCAGCGGCGCGCCCCTGCGGGAACACACCGAAGGCGAATACAGCGTATTGAGCGAAGATGCCGTGTGGAACGCATTGGGCGATTTCCACAGCCTTGCCCTGCGGCGGCTGCGGCAGGCGGTGGACGCGATAGACAGACAGCCCGAATATGCCGATTGAAAGCCAGCTTGCTTTCGTGCACCGCCTGCTGCGCGAAACCGTCCGCACCGGCGACACCGTTTTGGACGGCACGGCAGGCAACGGACACGACACCCTGTTTTTGGCACAGTGCGCGGGCGAAAACGGCAGGGTATATGCCTTTGACATCCAGCCCCAAGCCATTGCCGCCACCGATGCGCGGTTGCGGCAGCACAAAATGCGCAATAGGGTGCGCCTGATACAGGCGGGGCACGAACATCTGGCGGAACACATCCGCGAACCGCTGGCCGCCGCCGTATTCAATTTCGGCTACCTGCCGCGCGGCAGCAAACACATCTCCACACAGGCTGAAACCAGCCTGGCCGCCGTTAAAAGCGCGCTTTCCCTGCTGCGGGCGGGCGGGTTGCTCGCCGCCGTGCTCTATCACGGACACGAGGCCGGCAAACCCGAAACCGCCGTCCTGTCGGATTTCGCCGCCACCCTGCCGCAAGAGCAATACCGTGTGCTGCGCTACACCTTTCCCAACCAGCGCAACTGCCCGCCGGTTGTGCTGGCAGTGGAAAAGCTGGCAGAGGCAGCCTGAAACCTTTGCAAAATCCCCATCTTTGGCACATTTCTTCGCAACGCGCTTCTCGAACGCTTGAAAATATAGTGGATTAAAATAAAAATGAGACAAGGCGGCGAGCCGCAAGGCGTACAGGTATAGTCAATTAAAATCAAAATAGGACAGTAGCGCATCGTCAAATCGGGC
>CAUQSD010000085.1:0-7977 GCA_963520685.1 uncultured Kingella sp.
GTACGTCAAGGCGAGCCAACGCCGTATCATTGCAATTTTAATCGACTATAAAACCTGTTTTTGCGGAGATGGTTTGCGTTTCAGGCTGTCTTGGGGAACGGAATACATAACGGCACTCAATAAATTGATTTGGTTTTAGGCGCTCTGACAATCCCCCCAACCATCTCCAAAATTCAAAACGGAAAACCGTCAGTTAAACAATTCAATACCCGTAGGATTTGCTTTTCAGGCTGCCTGAAAGATTAGGTTAGTAGTTTTTCGCCGCAGCTTTAATACGCAAAATTTCATGCACAAAATTTCCCAGCCTTTGGGGAAAATCTCCGTCCAGTTTGCCGACCAGGGCAAACGTTTCCTCTTTGCCGCCGTCGTCCGCCGTCAGCGTTTCGCCGCCAAAATGGCGGAAGAACAATTCCTTGCCGCCGCGGATTTTGCCGCGGTGCAGCACCCAAACGCCGCCGTTGCTATCCTCCGCGAACACGCCGGAAACGGCGCGGTTCAGGCCTTCGGCGGAGAAGTTGATTTCCGTCGCAATCGACACTTTTTTGCCGGCCACAGGCTGGCCGATGCCAAAGCCGTTCCAGCATTTTTTGCCCTGCGGCTGCATGGCGTACCACAAATCCAGCTCGGGCGAATAAGATACTTCAGTTTCAAAGCCGCCGCCGGCGCCCGATACGGTGCAGGCTGCTTTTTGCGGCAGCGCGGTCAGCAGGGTTTCGGCAAACAAGGTTTGTGCGGCGGCAAGTTTTTCTAGGGTGGTGATAACAGTGGGCATGGGGTTTCCCTTCAACCATCCAACGGAAGGGTAACGCGAAATCAATAAGGCCGTCTGAAAACCATGTTTGATTTGAGTGCGTGGCACAAGCGCGTTATTCGTAATACAATCATCATATTAAGTTTTGCAAACCGTTCAACACCGATTACGGAGGGTGTGAAACCATGAGCCAACTGCAACAAAACCGCCTGCTGGAGCGTTTTTATGACGAGCCGTTCGCATTGTGCTTCTCCGGGCAGGGCTTTGATTGGATAAGCAGCCTGCGTGAGGCTTTGGCCGACGGGGCGCGGGACAGGGCAAACGAAGTGGTCGCCGCTGCCGCCCGAATCTTGGCACCTGTGGCCGGGCAGATTGCCGCCGCCCGCCCGCAGGGTTTCGAGCCGATAAAATGGGTGGAAAACGGCGCGGACGGCATCGATTTGGTGCGTGCCGCTGTGAGCGCGCCCGGCATTTTCCTCTCGCAAATCGCCAATCTGTACACGCTGGAAACGCGCGGCTTGGACAGCGGTAAGGCGGCGGGCGTTATTGGGCATTCGCAGGGCATACTCGGGCGTTATCTGATGCGCGAGCCGCAGCACGCCGCCGAACTGCTGGCCTTGACCGAATTGATTGGCGCGACGGCCACGTTGCAAGGGCGCGCAACGGGTATGTATCTGCATGACGGCTTGCATCCGATGGTGATGGTGCAGGGCGTGAGCCGCGGGCAGATTGCCGCCGTGCTTGACGAACTGTTTCCCGTAGATTCAGCCGACCGCCCGTGTATCGGCTTGCAGAACAGCACGGACGGCTTTGTCGTCAGCGGCAAGCCCGAATCGGTGGCGCGCGTGTGCGGCGTGTTGTCGGATACGGTGAAAGACGAAAACGGCCAAACGCCCGAAAACCTGCTGTGGCGGCTGGACGTGGAAGTCGGCTTCCACCACACCCCGCCATGCTGCCCGCCGTGGCGCAAGTGGCCGAATGGGCGGCAGCCTGCGGTTTGGATGCGGAACAGGCGCGCGGCATCGCGCAAAATGTGTTGGTCAATCCCGTGGACTGGGCGGCCGAATGCCGCAGCATGGCCGAGCTGGGCGTACGGCGGATTTTGGAAATCGGCCCCTCCGGCGGCGTGGCCATGCTGACGCAGGCGGTGCTGGACGGGGAAGGAATTGAAGTGCTGGATGTTTCCGGCGCGGAAGGTAAGGTGGCGTTGTTTGGCGGATAACGGCGGTTTCTGATTTTTGAAACTGCGGCTGGCGCCAAGTTAAGAAAAGGCTGCCTGAAAATATTCGGCTTTGTTGAGGCGTATATTTTTAGCTTCGCAGAAACTCACTTCGTTTGTTTTCAAGTAGCCTTTATCGATAGGATATTTGAATGGCAGCCTGCTGAAAACGGAGTTTCTGCGAAGCTAAAACGAAGCTTCAACGAAGTTGAAAAGCAGCCTGCACATTGGTTTGTTTTAAATGAGTGGTTTGGGGATGGACGGATAGGCCTTATTGGTATTTGAGGCCGTCTGAAAAGTGGCAGCTTCAACGAAAGCAAATTTGGAAACGGCAAACCGTCAATCAAATAACCGGGTGCGTGCGTACAGCACACACCCTACGCGTTGGTTTTGAAGTTCCTCATGATTCATGAGTAGGGTGTGTGGCGCAGCCACGCACGCGGTCGGTAGTTCTTTATTATGGCATTTACTCTCCAAAACTCATTACCGCCGTTTCTTTTGTGCCGCCCCAATTTAACGGCAGCCGTCCATCCCGCACATAACGGTGAAACGACGAAAATGCCCAATCGCGGACATTGTCGCATAATCCATGTTTGACGGGATTGAAATGGATGTAGTCTGCGCAACGTTGCAAATCGATTTCATCGCGCACGGTGTGTTCGTAAAAACGCCGTTGCCAAATACCGCGTTCGTGCCGCCGCTGTTTGCTGGCGGACAGGTTTTCAGCATGAGGGAAATGTGCGGAGAATTTGGTTTTAATCAGCCGCCAGCGCAGGGAATAATCCGCATCATTGGGCGGCAGCGTCCAAATGGCGTGAATATGGTTCGGCAGTACGCATACGGCGACGGTTTCAAAGGGATATTGTTTTTGCACATCCACATAAGCCGCACGCGAAGCCAATATGTTCGACAAACAGGCGCGATTTTGGGTCGGCGAGTTTGACGGTGAAAAAGAATGTACCGCCGGCAATGAAGTTTCTGCGATAACGCGCCATAGGATTTTTGTTTTTTGTTTGGGGGTTAGGGAAGGAATGGTTTGTTGTTTAAGGTTTTAACTTTGTTGGAGCTGATGTTTTTCAGACGACATTGGAGGCCGTCTGAAATGTTGAAACAACAAAACCGTCAATCAAGCAACCGCGTGCGTGCGTACCGCACACACCCTACGCGTTGGTTTTGAAGTTCCGTGTAATTCACAGGTAGGGTGTGTGGCGCAGCCACGCACGCGGTCGGTTGGGTATGCAGGCTACGGCTTGCTTGCTACACGTTGGTTTTTAAGTTCTGAGTGATTCATCGGTAGGGTGTGTGGCGCAAGCCACGCACGTGGCGGGTTGGATGTGCGGACTACCGCTTGCTTGTTTGCTGCAGTCTTGAATTAAAGTTTGAATCCAATTTCTTTAAAAAAATCGTTCATCGTAATACATTTGATGCCGAAATCTCTCGCAATATCAGGAATTTTTACTGCACTACTAGGATTTTGAACATTCAAACTCGGATTGGCACATTCATCGGTAACAATGGTTAAGCCGTCTTTTATGGCAATGGCGATAAGCCAACCGTCCGCGATTCTTTCATGTGTCCAACTTCTTGGATCAATCAATGCTTTATCGCTATAACAGGAATGTTGGGCAATATGCTGAATAACCTTGCCCCATTCTTCGGCATAGTCTTTATGATTCAGATATTGCCCGTTAAAGTTCTGCCCGAGCCAATCGTTAAATTCATCGCTTTTGCAAGCTTCATCAACTACAATCTGCGGCAAAACAACATATTGATTCAGCACTTTTTCAAAGGCATCCCAAAAACTAGGAAAATATTCAAACCGGTAGGCTCGGTCATAGAAATTAATATAAATATTGGTATCCAATAAGTATTGCATTTTCTATGCCTCCACCAAGGCTTTATAGCCTTTAAAGCCGACACCAATAATTCGAAAGGCTTCTGTATAAGAAATTCTGTTTTGCTGCAATGCTTCTTGTACATAACTAAAAAATCGTCTATCCACTTTGAAATGTAAATTATTATAGTAGTCTCCGCCAGATGAAGATTTTGTCTTATTTTTTTGAAACTGTTCAAACTTATCTGTCAATTCTTTAGTTTTAGAAAGGTAGCTTTGGCGATCTATAAACTTGAAATCATACAATCGCCTTACAATCACAAATTCACTCACTTTAAATCTCTCGGCAAGGATCTGAACTATATTGTTCTTGTTGCTGTTTCTAAGCTCTTCCACCGTAGCATGAAAAATATCATTAGGTACCAGAATTTCTGCTGTTACTTTATTTACGAAAGCTTCTGTTTTATCAAACGTATAATCTCCAGCATTAACTTCTGTCAGGATTTCATCAGTTCCAATGAATAAATGAACCAACTCATGAATCAGTGTAAATACTTTTCCATTAGTTGTTTCATCTTTTTGATTGATAAAAATGATAGGAGCCTTATTATCTACCAAAACAAAACCACGAAACTCTGCTAGGCTTAATGCTCTATGGGTATTTTCGCCAACAATTCCATTAAAAAATACAAATACTCCAATGTTGTTTACTTTGCTTTTGAGAAATTTCAGCATATTATCTTTAGAAATTTTCTCTTTAAAGTCTTTATCTATTTGCAATTTATCTCGAATTTTTGATGCAACCGACAAAATATCATCCTCAATAGAGCAAGAACCGATAAAATCTAAAGTAGATTCAATTTGTTCGCGCAAAAACTGTTGTTTACTTTCCATTTCAATAATGGTATCGCGCAATTCTTCACTCATTTCATTAAGATGTGATGAATTAATTGTTCTAAACTCCAACCGACCGCTTTTCACTTCAATAGACTCATCCAGCAAAAGTAAGCCTGTAGGAATATTGAGCTTTTTTGCGATACTGGAAAGTTGGTTGAATGTCGGCTGTTTTTCACCACTCAAGAATAAATCAATATTTTTAACTGATATTCTTAGTTCGCTTAGCGGTATTTTCGCCTTTCCGACATAGTAGTTAAGCGTCTCGATATTAATGTCCATGGCTTAAATCTCTTAATAGCTTCTAGTTCGAAAGAATAGAATGTGGCAATTCTGAATTTAAAACTAATATTCTTACAAAACCACCTTCAAATACCTTCCAGTATAGCTCCCCTTAACCTTCGCCACCTGTTCAGGGCTACCTGAAGCAATAATTATACCACCACCATCGCCGCCTTCCGGCCCCAAGTCCACAATCCAATCCGCGGTTTTAATCACGTCCAAATTATGCTCGATAATCACAATCGAGTTGCCTTTGCCTTTCAGACGGCCTATGACTTCCAGCAGCAGGGCAATATCGGCGAAGTGCAGGCCGGTAGTCGGTTCGTCGAGGATATAGAGTGTTCTGCCGGTATCGCGTTTGGAGAGTTCCAAGGCGAGTTTGACGCGCTGGGCTTCGCCGCCGGAGAGGGTGGTGGCGGACTGGCCGAGGCGGATGTAGCCGAGGCCTACGTCCATCAGGGTTTGCAGTTTGCGCGATACGGTGGGGACGGCGTCGAAAAATTCGCGGGCTTCTTCGACGGTCATGTCGAGGACTTGGCTGATGTTTTTGCCTTTGTATTGGATTTCGAGGGTTTCGCGGTTGTAGCGTTTGCCGTGGCAGACTTCGCAGGGGACGTACACGTCGGGCAGGAAGTGCATTTCGACTTTAATCACGCCGTCGCCTTGGCAGGCTTCGCAGCGGCCGCCTTTGACGTTGAAGGAGAATCTGCCGACGCTGTAGCCGCGTTCGCGCGAAAGGGGCACGCCGGCGAAGAGTTCGCGGATGGGGGTGAACAGGCCGGTGTAGGTGGCGGGGTTGGAGCGCGGGGTGCGGCCGATGGGGGATTGGTCGACGTTGATGACTTTGTCGAGGTGTTCGAGGCCGTGGATGTCGTCGTATGGGGCGGGTTCTTCTTGGGCGCGGTTGAGTTCGCGGGCGGTGATTTTGGCGAGGGTGTCGTTAATCAGGGTGGATTTGCCGCTGCCGGATACGCCGGTGATGCAGGTAATCAAACCGAGCGGCAGTTCGAGGGTAACGTTTTTGAGGTTGTTGCCGCGCGCGCCTTTGAGGACGAGCATTCGGTCGGGATTGACGGGCGTGCGTTCAGACGGCACGGCAATGGATTTTTTGCCGCTGAGGTATTGTCCGGTAACGGATTTTTCGCATTGGGCGACGTTTTCGGGGGTGTCGGCAATCAGTACGTTGCCGCCGTGTTCACCCGCGCCGGGGCCCATATCGACGACGAAATCGGCTTCGCGGATGGCGTCTTCGTCGTGTTCGACCACAATCACGCTGTTGCCCAAATCGCGCAGGCGTTTGAGGGTGGCGAGCAGGCGGTCGTTGTCGCGCTGGTGCAGGCCGATGGAGGGTTCGTCCAATACGTACATCACGCCGGTCAGGCCGCTGCCGATTTGGCTGGCGAGGCGGATGCGCTGAGCTTCGCCGCCGGAGAGGGTTTCGGCGGAGCGGGAGAGATTGAGATAATCCAGCCCGACGTTAATCAGGAAGCCGAGCCGTTCGGTGATTTCTTTGAGGATTTTTTCGGCGATTTGTTTTTTGTTGCCGTCCAAATCCAGCGTTTCAAAGAATTGGTGGGTTTTGGTCAGCGGCCAGGCGGAGACTTCGTGCAGCGGTTCGCCGCTGACGTAAACGTAGCGCGCTTCTTTGCGCAAACGTGCGCCGCCGCAGCTCGGGCAGGCGCGGTGGTTTTGGTATTCGCGCAGTTTTTCGCGCACGGTTTCGCTGTCGGTTTCGCGGTAGCGGCGTTCGAGATTGGGGATGATGCCTTCGAAGGCGTGGCTGCGGTTGAAGGTGGTGCCGCGTTCGGACAGGTAAGTGAAATCAATGACTTCTTTGCCCGAGCCGTGCAGCACGACTTTTTTGACTTTTTCAGGTAGCGTTTCCCAAGCAGCCTGCACATCGAAACCGTAATGCCGCGCCAGCGACTGAATCATTTGGAAATAGAACTGATTGCGCTTGTCCCAGCCGTCAATCGCGCCGGTTGCCAACGATAATTCAGGATGGGCGACCACTTTTTCGGGGTCGAAGAAATTGGTGTTGCCCAAGCCGTCGCAAGTCGGGCAGGAACCCATCGGGTTGTTGAACGAAAAGAGGCGCGGCTCTAATTCGGGCAGGCTGTACGAACACACGGGGCAGGCGAAACGCGCGGAAAACCAATGTTCTTCGCCGCTGTCCATTTCCATCGCCAGCGCGCGCTCGTTGCCGTGGCGCAGTGCGGTTTCAAAACTCTCGGCAAGCCGTTGTTGGATATCGGCTTTTACTTTTACGCGGTCGATGACCACATCAATATTGTGCTTGATGTTTTTTTCCAGCTTCGGCACTTCGTCCAAACTGTACACCGCGCCGTCCACGCGCACGCGGGCAAAACCCTGCGCCTGCAAGTCGGCAAAAAAATCCACAAACTCGCCCTTGCGCTCGCGCACGGCGGGGGCAAGTATCATCACGCGCGTGTCTTCGGGCAGCTTTAAGACGGCATCCACCATCTGCGATACGGTTTGGCTGGCGAGCGGTAAATCATGCTCTGGACAATACGGCGTGCCGACGCGGGCGTATAAAAGGCGCAGATAATCATGGATTTCCGTAACCGTACCCACCGTGGAGCGCGGGTTGTGGCTGGTGGATTTTTGCTCGATGGAAATCGCAGGCGACAAGCCTTCAATCAAATCCACATCGGGCTTGTCCATCATCTGCAAAAACTGCCGCGCATAGGCGGACAGGCTCTCGACATAACGCCGCTGCCCTTCGGCATACAGCGTGTCAAACGCCAGCGACGACTTGCCGCTGCCCGACAACCCCGTTACCACCACCAGCTTGTGGCGCGGAATGTCCAAATCGACGTTTTTCAAATTATGCGTGCGCGCGCCGCGGATGCGGATGGTGTCGTTGTCGCGGGTAAATACATTTTTAGCCATAATTAAGCAGCCTGAAATCAAAACTAGCTATTTTAAACTTTTTAGATTTTATAGAAAAAGCGAAGCCCCCGTTAGGGGGCTTCG
>CAUQSD010000086.1:0-7900 GCA_963520685.1 uncultured Kingella sp.
CTGATTCAAAAATCCAGCCGCACTTTGGCTACTCCATTTTTTCCATTATGGAAGACAGCCTATATTTTGCTGTTCTAATATGTTCATTGATTTTGTTGGCTATGGTTACAAGTTCATTCATTTTGCTTTGCTTCAGTTCTTGGTCGGCTTGTATTTCCAGAAAGTAGAGATAGCTTTTAAAAGTCCCCTAAAACATATTCATTCCCCCATATATCTGATTCATATCACGAGATAAATCTGGAAAAAATAAATCACAATATGCTCTGATTAAATCACAGGATGTGCATATTTCTGAATACGTTGCATCGTATTGTTCTGCAGTTATTTGTGCTTCCCTTTTTATATTGATGCCTGTTAAAGAAAACTCACGGGAAATTTTACTTAATAATTGATGAATTTCCAGCAACATTCTTTTTTGTTCTGTTAATTTCTTTTCAATTTGTGCTCTTTGATATTTTTGATGCTCCATTTCTAATTGGAAATCTTGATTAGACTTGGTTACTTTGTTGGTGATAAACGCATTGATAACTGTGCCAATTATTGTGCCCACTGCACTACCTCCTAAAAAGGTAAGAATTTCATTACTCATAATGTTTTAAAAATATTGGTTTCCAGACTACCTGAAACTACCGTTTCAACGCTTCCAATTCGGCAATATCTTCCGCTTCCGCCTGCCGCGCCATGTGCGCCAAACGGTTTTGCCCGAATGGCGCTTAATATTTCCAGCCTGCCAATAGTAATAATAGGACGGGTATCTATACCCACACGTTTTCAGGCTGCCTTCCGATACCAAACGCGTGGGCAACGAGTGCCCACCCTACCTTGCTAATCCTTCCTTTCGCCCAGTAGTTTGCCGCCCGAAGCATAATCTCTGCCTCGGCCATCCGTGTAATCCGCATCTAAAACAGCTTGGCGCTCTTCAATTGTCAGTGCGTTCCATATGGTTTCGTAGTAGAGCTTATGAATGGAAGGATAATAATCGGCGATGAAGCAGTTGATGGTTTCCTGATTGTGCGCACGCTCATCGTCATGAAAAACCTCCACCAGCTTTTCCACCAAATAATAAATCTCCAAAATATTTTCACGGCTTAAATCGATCATTTGCTTTCTCGCCAATCACACAGGCTGTCTTCCGATACCGAACGCGCAGGCAGCGAGTACCCCGCTCACACTGTCGCCTTAGGCTTGGCTAATCGGATTTGGGGCAGCCTGAAAACGAAACCAACCTGAAAACCGTGTATTCAGGTTTTCAGGCTGCCTTTAAATGCCGCTGCTTATTTGAGGGCGGCTTTCCATTCTTTGCATAGGGCTTGGGTGTTTTCCGACGCGGCTTGGGCGGCTTCTTTACTTTGGGCTTTTTTTAGGGCGTCGTATTGGTCGGCAAAGCTTTTCTGCCATGCTTTCACGGCTTTTTTGGCATCGCCGCCGCCTTGTTCCAGCATGGGTTCCAGCCCGATGCGGATGCTCATGTCTAGGGCTTGGCGTTTTTCGCTGCTGAGTTTGGCGTAGCTTTGCAGGGCATCGGCGCAGGCGGCGGGGAGCTTGGTGCCGCTGCTGCTTTTGCCGCAGGCGGAAAGTATCAGGGCGGTGCAGAGCACGGCTGTGCCGTTGCGTATGGCGGGTTTCATGCTGTTTCCTTTCTACCGTTAAAATCAGGGGTGTAGCAATCGGTATTCCATTTTCAGGCTGCCTGTATGCGGGTTTTGTACCACATGCCTGTGCCGTAAAGGATGATGCCTGCTGTGCCGAGCAGCAGGAAGACGATGCCTTTTTTGCGGGCGTTGGGGCAGAAGCAGTAGACGCTTAGGCTGAAACTGAAAAACAGGGTGAGCGCAATCCACAGCATTTTGGGGCTGTTTTGAAAGCGGTTGAGGGTGTGGGTTTCGCTGAGCATGACGTATAGCTGCCAAAGGGCGGCGGCGGCAAGTAGGGGGATGCCGGTGAGCAGGAGGATGGCGGCGGTGTCTTGCGGGGTCATGGCGGGCGGTTTCTGCTGTGTTCTATTTTGGGGCAGCCTGAAAGGTTTAGGCGTGGTATCGGCGGGATTCGCTGTGTACGGTGTCTATCAGGATGCGGACGTTTTCGGGGTCGGCAAATTGGCTGATGCCGTGTCCGAGGTTGAAGACGTGTCCGCTGCCGTGTCCGTATCCGGCCAAAATGCGTGCGGCTTCGGTGCGGACGGCTTCGGGTGTGCCGAACAGGACGGCCGGGTCCAGATTGCCTTGCAGTGCGGTTTTGCTGCCGATGCGGGCGCGGGCGTTTGCGATGTTGGTTGTCCAGTCCAGCCCGATTGCGTCTGCGCCGCTCTCTGCGAGAAGTTCCAGCCACTGCCCGCCGCCTTTGGTGAAGACGATGACGGGGATGCGGCTGCCGTTGTGTTCGCGTTTCAGGCTGCCTATTACTTGTTTGATGTAGTGCAGGCTGAATGTTTGGAAGGCTTCGGTGCTGAGTGTGCCGCCCCATGTGTCAAAAATCTGTATGACTTGCGCGCCGTGCTCTATCTGGCAGTTGAGGTATTGGGCGACGGTGCGGGCGTTGGTGTCTAAGATGCGGTGCAGCAGGTCGGGGCGGGCGTAGAGCATGGTTTTGAGTGTCCGCCAGTCTTTGCTGCCGCTGCCTTCTACCATGTAGCAGGCGAGGGTGAAGGGGCTGCCTGAAAAGCCGATGAGCGGTACGCGGCCGTTTAGGGCGGTGCGGATGGCGGCAACTGCGTCAAATACGTAGCGCAGTTTGTCCATATCGGGAACGGTGAGTTTGGCGATGTCGCTTTCTTGTTGCAGGGGGTGTTGGAACTTGGGACCTTCGCCGGTTTCAAAATATAGTCCCAAGCCCATGGCTTCGGGGATGGTGAGGATGTCGGAAAAGAGGATGGCGGCATCCAGATTGAATCTGTTGAGAGGTTGCAGGGTAACTTCGGTTGCCAGTTCGGTGTTGCGGCAGAGGTTGAGAAAGCTGCCTGCTTTGGCGCGGGTGGCTTTGTATTCGGGCAGATAGCGGCCGGCTTGGCGCATAAGCCACACGGGGGTGTATTCCACGGGTTGTTTGAGCAGGGCGCGGATAAGGGTGTCGTTTTTTAGGGCGGTCATGGTGTGTTCCTGTTTTTCAGGCTGCCTCTGCGGGGAAAGGCAGCCTGAAAGGCGGGCGGTTACGGTGCGGATGCGGCGGCCGGAGCGGCGTTATCTTCCAAGTCTGCAAACAAATCTTCGTCTGCTTTGGCTTTGAAGCGTTTGCCGTTTAGGCTGACGGTGTTGGCGGAGACGGCAAGCCGTGTTTTCACTGCGCCGTTTTCTTGGGTGATGTAGCCGTCCTGCGCCATGTTTTGCAGGGACTGCTGCATGAGCAGGCGGATGGTGTCGCTGACTTCCTGCTGTTCTTGCGGGCTGTCGGGATTTTCGGTGGCGAACAGCCCGCGCGCTTGGGTAACGGCGAAGTCTTCAATCAGGTTTTGGGAAACATCCAAATCCAGTTCGGCTTTCATTTTGGCGAGCATGGGGGAAATGTTGTTTAAATCGGCTGCCAAAAGTCCGTCAAATTGCAGCCTGCCTTTGGTGTTGATGTGGCCGGTGGGGGTGGTGAAGCTGAATTTGCGCAGTTCAAATACGGGGTTGTCGGTAAACAGGGGCGCGCCTTCGCTGCGGACGGCGGCAAGAAGCTGGTTTTGCCGCGATTCGGCATCGGTTTGTTTTTCGGCGGCTATCTGCTGCCAGCGGGCTTTGAGCGCGTTCAGGCTGCCTGCGTTGAGATGGTTGGCGGCAACATCGGCTTCCAGCGGGCCGTAAACGGTGTCGCCGTAGTGCAGTTTGTCAAACGCGAATGCTCCCGAGGTGTTGAGATAGCCCGGTTCGGGTTCGGCGGTTTCGGTGGTATAGCGCAGGTTTTCCACGCTGATGCGGTTGGGTGCGATTGTGCCGCGCGGATTGATGAATGCGCCAATCTGCAAGTCTGTAACCATGTTTATCAGGTCGTTGAGGCGGATGCTGTAATCCATGCCGCTTTTCCATTCCACGTTGAAGCGGGAAAGCGTGGTTCGGGATGAACCGAGTGCGGTTTTCCCGTCTGATGCGGTGTGGCTGTCTGCGCTGATGTCCAAGCCGGACATATTCAGGCTGCCTTTGTCGGCAAGGGTGGCGTTGAACGATGGGACACTGATTTTGGTCTGATAGGCGTTGAAACCTACCTGATAATTGATGATGCCGGAGAGCCCTTTCCAATCCAGCTTGATGCCGGAGAGTTCTTCGTAGTCAAACGGGGCAACGGAGGCGGAAAGTTCGCCGCTGCCGTCCAACTTGATGACGTTGTGCAGGGTGAGCGGTTCTTGGTCGCCAAAGAAGCGGGCGAGGGTTTTTTTGGCTTCGGGGTCGTATTTGAATTGGGTGTCCACCACGGCGCGCACGGGGCGGATGCCGTTAGCGAAGGGCTGGTGGCGCACACGGCTTATCATGGTTATTGGTTTTTCCAGCACGGCGCGGACGTTGTCGGGAATATGCGCGCCCATGTTTGCCAAAACATTGGGGTGGAAGCGCAGTACGGTGGTTTCGGTGGATTCCAGCCAGCCGCTTTGGTATTGGTGCGACACCACGTCAAAGAAAAAGGTTTCCGCGAGAATTTTGTGCTGCGTCTCCAAGCTCTGCTTGGCTTTTGCGCCCAGATAGAACGGTGTGCCGATGACTGCGGCGGCTGTCAGAACTGCTGCCGCGCTGCCGATAAGGGTTTTTTTCATGCTTTAAATATGTTGCGGATGGGTTTTATTCGGCGGCAATCATAACATATTTTAACCTGCTGCCCGTGCAAAAGCGGTTTTCAGGCTGCCTTATGTTTTCTATAAACAGAAAACCTGCTTGTGCGTTTGCGCAAGCAGGTTTTGTTTTTATCGTCGATTAAAATTGCAATGATACGGCGTTGGCTCGCCTTGACGTACTACCTGTACGCCTTGCGGCTCGCCGCCTTGTCCCATTTTTATTTTAATCGACTATATTTGCCGGCGGACTATTTGCCCAGATGCTGCATCACCATTTTGGCGATGCCGTCCAGACCTGTGCCGGAATCGGATGCGCCGCCGGATGAGAATGCGCCGGCAATTTGCGGGAGGTATTGCGCCAACAGGCTGCCTGCGCTGTTTACATCCAGCCCGACTTTGGCGGCGGCTTCCTGCAATTGCCCGCCCAGCACGTTTTGGATTTGCGCGGCATCTATGCCTTGCAGGACTTCGCCCAGTCCGCCTTGCTGGAATTTGGCGACCAGATTGGCGATGCTGCCGTTTTGTTGCACAAGTTGGGCAACGAGCTGTGCGGCCTGATTTTGCGCGTTGCCGCCGATGGCGGATGCTGCGGCGTTGGTGAGTGTGTCTAACAAACTCATAGTGTTTTCCTTCTGTTGTGTGGTTGGAGAAGCGGCGATTGTATCACGTTGCATTTTGCAGCAGCCGTACCAGCATTGCGCCGAGCATCACGGCCGCCGTGCCGCCGCCGATGTGTGCTGCCAGCATGAGTGCCGCGTTGCCCCAGTCCTGTGCGCCGAAACGTTGGGAGAGTTCTGCGGCAAAAGTGGAAAATGTGGTCAGGCTGCCGAGAAAGCCTGTTGCCAGCAGCAGCTTCCAGTGTTCCGGCAGGTTGAGTGCAAGCACAATGCCGATAAGCAGGCAGCCTGAAAGATTGGCGGCCAGCGTACCCAAGGGCAGGGCGGCAGAAAGGTGGTTGAACCGTGCGGCAAGCATCCATCGCAACCACGCGCCGCCAACCGCTCCCGCCGCCACGCACAGCGATTTCAGCAGCAGGGGCGGCATTTCAGGCTGCCTCCGCTTTCAGGCTGCCTTCAAAGTTTTCCAGCATGGCCAGTTCAAAGGCGGAAAAGCCCGCCTGTTCGCGTGCTTCTAGGTTTACATAGCCTCGGAATACGAACAGGTCGTAATGCCGCAGCAGGGCGCGGAATAGGGCAATCGGTTCCAATCCGCGCTCGCGGCAGAGGTATTGGTACCAGTGGTTGCCGATGCGGACGTGTCCGACTTCGTCGCGATAGATGGTGTCGAGCACGGCGCAAGTTTCCGTGTCGCCGCGTTGGGCGACTTTGGCGCGGATGGCGGGGGTAACGTCCAGCCCGCGCGCTTCCAGCACACGCGGCACAAGTGCCATCCGCAACAGCGGGTCATAGGCGGTTTTGTATGCCATTTCCCACAAATGGGCGTGGGCGGGGAAATCGCCGTAGTCGTATCCCAGCGCGTTCAGACGGGTGCGCATCAGAACGAAATGTTCGCATTCCTCCTTAGCGACGCGCAGCCAGTCGGCAGCAAACTGTTCGGGCAGCGTGCGGAAGCGGTAGGCGGCATCCAAGGCGAGGTTAATGGCGTTGAACTCTATGTGCGCAATGGCGTGCAGCATGGCGGCATAACCTTTAGGCGTGTTCATGGCGCGTTTGTCCACCGCAGCGGCGGGAACGAGTTCGGGGCGCACGGGGCGGCCTGCAGTTTGGATGTCTTTGGCAGGCGGGGCGGGGTCGGCTTTCAGGCTGCCTTGGCTGTGGCGCGTGTGGATTTCGTGGGTCAGGCGGCACTTTTCGGCAGGGTCGGTTTCACAAAGGGCGCGTTCCAGCAGGAAATAGAAATCGGACATGGTTTAAAATCAGGTTAAAGGTTGGGAATTTTTCCTTTAGATTTAAAAGGCTTGGCGTGTAATGTAGGCTTTACGCGAGGGCACGGCGGTTTTCAGGCTGCCTGAAATGTTAAGATTGCCGCGTTTTTTTGCATTTTAACCCAACCGTTAAGGAACCAACGACATGGAAAACCGGAAAAAACTTTTGGCAACCGCCGTTCTTGTCATCGCCTGCACCGCCGCACAGGCAGGCGGAATAGACGCACTCAAACGCTTCAACGACGATGCAGACGGCATCAGCGGCACCTTTACGCAGACCGTCCGCAGTAAAAACAAAACCCAATCCAGCTCCGGCAGCTTCAAAATCCTGCGCCCGGGTCTGTTCCGCTGGGAATACAGCAAGCCTTACCGGCAGACCATTGTGGGCGACGGCAAAACCATCTGGCTATACGATACCGAGCTCAAACAAGTAACCAAAACCGACCAAAACCAAGCCATCGGCGACAGCCCCGCCGCCATTCTGTCCAACAAAACCGCGCTGGACGACAGCTATTCGCTCAAAGAAGACGGCAGCAAGAACGGCATAGATTACGTACTGGCTACGCCGAAGAAAAACAACGCGGGCTACCGCTTCATCCGCATCGGCTTCAAAGGCAGCGAACTTGCCGCCATGGAACTGAAAGACAGCTTCGGCAATCAAACCGCCATCAGTTTCGGCAGCCTGAACACCAAACCCAATCTTTCCCCAAGCGCGTTTACATTTACTCCGCCCAAAGGCGTGGACGTGCTGGAACAATAAAGGCAGCTCGCCGCCTTGCTCTCATTTTTATTAGGGCTGACAGATTAGCCTTAACTTCCACACCAGTCCCGCAGGATTTTAAGCTGTTGGGACGGTGTGCCGAAGTTAAACCGAAACTCGCATTCTTGCAGAAACTGTCATAACTACTCAGGCTGTCGATGTAAACAATGCTGTCCGGCATGATTTTCTTTATTAATGACAGGGAGTAATGTTTCGGACTTTGCGTTATCTGCCACGATGGTGTAGACCCGGCCCTGTCGTTTCATAATTTGGAGTACAAAAAATTTAAGTAATTTCTTTTTTTTATTTTATTCCTTTGTTTACAATTGATTATCTTTATTTTTGTAGCTTGATATAGCTGTTAACCTACATTAGCACCTTCCGTTTTTTCGGCTATATATGCGGGTGTGGATATGTGAGCGGAAAGGCAGCCTGAAAACGTATCAGATGCGTTTTCAGGCTGCCTTTTGTTGTGGAAGGAAGGCAGTGTGAGGGCATGCCTGTGCGGTTCGGGCTG
>CAUQSD010000087.1:0-7477 GCA_963520685.1 uncultured Kingella sp.
GCGGTTGAGCGTTTGCACGAGGGTGCGGATGTTTTGTTGGGGGGTGGACATGGTGCAGGCTGCCTGAAAGGTTATATCATTGGTTTTTCACCAATTTTTTCTATGAAATTTAGATTCTTATCTAAGATAAGATATGCACCCATGTATTTACCCGCCAAACTAATCACAAAAACTTTTCCATGTTGTTTTTCCAGTGCGGCGAGCTGATCCGATTCCTGTTTATCCAATGATCTGCGCCCCAATTTATCTACAGTCTCAACCAAATTGGCGGCATCATGCAGATTTACGTAAACTGCTTCGTTATTTTTTATAACTAATCCCGCAAATGGCTTGCCTTCAATCTCAGACAGAGTGTCCAAATTGATGGACTTTAGAGACTCATCGTCTGCAACCTCTTGGGCATTCATCATAATTGCCGATCCCATATCATAAACAACAGCCAGCTTGGGTCGTTGCATATAAACCGTGTGGAAACCATATCCCAAAGCCATCATCTGCACGATACCGATGACCAAAAAATCACTGATAATTTCTTTCGTTTTCTTACTAGGATTAAAAACCAAAAAAGTCAACAGCGGCCCCAATACTAAATCTACGCAAAACATTAGCCATAAACCTTGTTTACCACCGCTCATATTGAAATAAATAGATGGATATAACGAATATAACATCCAAACAACAATCATTGTAAAAATAAATAATGATATGATAAAATGTATAAAAGCTGCTTTTAGTTTTGATTTAATCAGATTATTAGAAATTTTCATAAAAAATACCTATTAAATAGATTCGATTAATCACATTATTCAGATTGGCATGCATCATGCTTTATTAAAAATCCTGTTAATTATATCATTAAAAATCCTGTTAATTATATCAAGGAATAGCAAAATGAAATCTTTTACTTTTACAAAAAATAAAGGTTTTACTCTTATTGAAATGATGATTGTTATTGCAATAATGGGAGTGTTGGCAGCGATTGCTTTGCCTATGTACCAAGATTATTTGGTAAAAACACAAGTAAATCGTGTATATTACGAGCTATCCAGCGCAAAAACTGTTGTGGAAAGTATAATTTCTGCAGGTAATACACCAACTACAGACAAAACAAAAGACGGAATTTCTGCCGGATCATTAGGAGGATCGTATGAATTTATCGGTATCAATGAATCGGCACCCCATTCTAATCTCGTCTTCATCGCTCAAGTTGATGCAGATGGAAACCTTTCCGCAACATTTGGGAATCAGGCATATAAAGGCATCAAAAATACAGTCATCAACTTAAGCCGCAATCATGGCAATGGGTGGAAATGTACTGTTGATGGCCGCGCTGCAGAAAGTTGGAATGAGAAATATATGCCGTCTGGTTGTCTGCCGGCAGCTTAACAATTATTTCACACCAGCAAAAAATCCTCTAGTTCTGACCTAGAGGATTTTTTTCAATCATGGCTTAACTTTAAAATGCAACCAACTTACATCATTCCAATGTAAATATTGCTGCGTTGGAACTTTATCCATAATTGGCGGCATGTGATCACCAACAACAACCACTTCGACACCTTTCATTTCTGGGCGTTTTATCAACTCCCCTAAATCATCAAAAAATTGTGCTTCTAAACTCATATTGTTACAAATATCACCTTTGGGTATTTCTAATTTTTCGCAATCAAATCTATTATCGTGTATATCTTTTCTTGCATATGGAACATGTGATGTTAAAGTCATCCAGTAAACAAATGATTTTTTATTACCTGTTTCCTTAAACCTATCAGCAACAACCTGATGTAAGGCACTATCACATGCACCATTAAACGCATCGCATCTAGGCATTGCGATAAGAGCTTCTCCAAACACATTTTTTTGAAACCCAACGGCGGGATACCAGCTTGCGCGATCATAAAGCTGACTGCTTGCTCCATGCATACCGAATGTTTCATATCCTAGTTTTTTCAATTTATTTGGTAAGCATTCAGAAAATGTACCAACAGGCAGTTTGCTGAATGCATAGCCGTTTTCTACCTTGAAGGTACATAACTCACGCATTTCCCCTTGAACTGTTGCTCCAGAGAAATCAAAAAAACCCTCTTCAATAAATTCTAAATTGTCTTTTTGATTATAAATATTTTGTAAAATACTTCTTTGTACATTATCTTTTCGGGCACGTCCCCAAGATTCCGCAACAATCAACAGCATCTTATCCGAATATGGTTGTTTGAAATGGTGAGATGCATTTTCTGCAGGATAAGGAGAAAGCGTGGGAACTTGTGATTTAATTTGTTGAAGCCAGTCATCTGCCATTTCATACCAATATAATTCTGCCTGACTATGGATTACATAATGATTTGCCCTGCCAAAGCGTAATCCTGCGGTATCATGATATTTCAGATTTTCTGAAAAAACATATCCAAAAAGACCAAATACTAAAACCCAAAAAGTAACACAACCGAAAGATGCTGAGCGGGCTGCGCGGTTAAGTATAAATGGAAAAACTAACATATACAGCAAGATTATGCCGATAAAAACTAAATATCGTACAGGGGCAATCAAAATAAATGGTAGCAGATATCGGATTGCGGCCAAGTCCATAAATGGGAACAATTGCAAGGCAAACATTGCAAAATCTACTGCTATTGCAGCAATCAATAGCAAAGCCCCAAGGATTTTCCCAATCTTCCATGGAAAAGGAGCAGCAAACACGAGCACAGGCAAAAGATAATCCATATTAACAATAGGACGGGCTAATCCCTGATACCAAGCCACTAACCAAAAAAATATATTAGGTAACAACACTAAGAACAGGCTTTTAAAAAAAGACTGTCTATAGGAAGAAAAGGGGGGAAGCTTGTAATCCTTGGACAGGATTTCCTTTATCTGCATGATGATGCTCCCATAGGGAAATTAAAATGAAAACATCACCCCATACCAATATGGGGTGATGTCATCTCACTTAACAAAGTGAGTAAATTAAGAAGCTTTCACGCAACCAGTAGGAATAAATTTGATTTTCCAACCAGTAGCAGCACCAGAAGATACTTTACAAGTCCAAACACCGTCATTTGAACGCTCTTGAGATACAATTGCACCTTTAATATCTTTGTTTGCATTTTTACCCAAAGTTGCAACAATTTGAATGTTGGAAGCTTCCGGGTTTACAAACTTAACGCTATCTACCAAATTAGAGCGAACCTGTGTACCGCTGATAGAAGTAGCGGAACCAGCTGCAGAAGTACCCAAGCCGATTGCAGATTTGGTGCTTGAAGTAGTATTGGTGCCCATTACTGGGTTTTTCCCTTCAAAAATTGCGGCATCTACACCAGTTTTAGCAGCAGCCAACTCACCTACCACACGGGTAACTTGTGATTTGGAAACATAGTCTTGGTACAGGGGCAGAGCGATAGCAGCCAAAATACCGATAATTGCGATTACGATCATCAACTCGATCAAAGTGAAACCTTTTTGCATAGTTTTCATGTTTTATCTCCAAGATAAAGAAAGCAGCACTTGTTAGAAATTGCGTTTGCCTTGTGTGCTGCGGTATCAGGCAATCGCGTTGTACGACTTGGTTTCAGCATAGGCAATGCCAGCTTAAATTTTTTTGATAAATTTATGTTTTAAAAAGATTTTTAAAATATGACTTTTTTTGTCAGCAGCAAATTGAGGGGATTTGCCGCATTTTTTTGTCAATCTGCTGACGTGTTTTGTCAGGTTTGTTGCGGTGAGGGTTTCGCAGAATGAAACCTTTCAAAATTCCAAGCCAAATTTGAGTACAGTTCAATGCGGTATATAGATACGTTGTAGGGTGAGTGCTTGCTGCCCTCGCGTTTTCAGGCTGCCTTCGGGACACGGAACGCGTGGGCAACAAGTGCCCGCCCTACGCAAACCGGCATTTGGTCATGGCATTGCAGAATATGCAGTGAGGTACGGCGGGCTAGGGCAGTTTTTCCAGTTTGGCGTGGGCGGTGTCGAGTTCTTTGATGCCGTCTGCGCCGAAATTGATGGTGAGCCGCGCGCTTTTGCCTTTATCCACGGCATCTATGATGACGCCTGTGCCGAATTTGGCGTGGCGGACGTTTTGGCCGAGCATATAGCCGTGATAATCGCGGGTTTCGGATTCGGTATTTTCAGGCTGCCTTGCGGGGGGTGTTTTCAGGCTGCCTGAAAAGTGGTTTTTGGCGGCGGACAAGCGGTGCAGCAGGTTTTCGGGGATTTCGTCCACAAAGCGGGAGGCTATGCTGGTTTCGGTTCGCCCGTAGAGCAGCCGTTGCTCTGCCATGCTGATATACAGGCGTTTGCGGGCGCGGGTGATGGCGACATACATTAGGCGGCGTTCTTCCTGCAAGCCGCCGTTTTCGGAAAGGCTCAGTTCGCTGGGAAAGCGGCCTTCTTCCATGCCGCTTAAAAATACGGCATCGAATTCGAGCCCTTTGGCAGCATGCACGGTCATCATCTGTATGGCTTCCTGCCCTTCTCCTGCCTGCGTTTCGCCGCTCTCCAAGCTGGCGTTGCTTAAAAAGGCGAGGATGGGGAAATACGGGTTGTTTTCGGCATTTTCAGGCTGCGTTTCAAAGGGGCTGTCTTCGGGGCGGAAGAAGTGGGCGGCGTTGATGAGTTCGTCCAGATTTTCGGTGCGTTCGCGCTCGGCGGGTTGTTTTTGGTTTTGATAGTGTGCGTATAGCCCGCTTTCGTCCAGTATGTTTTGCAGGATTTCGGGCAGGGGCAACACGTCTGCCTGTTCGCGCAGGTTCTCTATCAGGCGGACGAAGGCGGCGGTTTTGGCGGATTTTGCGCCGATGCGGCAGGCGGCCTGCCATAGGCTGCTGCCTTGTTCGGCGGCGGCTGCCTGAATGGTTTCAATGCTGCGGCTGCCGATGCCGCGCGGGGGAAAGTTGATGACGCGCAGCAGGGCGTTGTCGTCGTCCGGATTGACGGCAAGGCGCAGGTAGGCGAGTGCGTGTTTGATTTCTTGGCGCTCATAGAAGCGTAATCCGCCGTAGATGCGGTAGGGGATGCCGGCTTGGAAAAGCTGTTGTTCGATGACGCGGGATTGGGCGTTGCTGCGATAAAGCACGGCGATTTGCGACAGCGGCAGGCCGTCCCGTTGCAGGCTGCGGCATTCTTCGGCGATGAACTGTGCTTCTTCAAAGTCGTTATAGGCGGAATAAAAGCGGATTTTGTCGCCGTTTTCGGCTTCGGTGCGCAGGTTTTTGCCGAGGCGTTCGCTGTTGTTTTCAATTACGGCATTGGCAGCGGCGAGTATGTTGCCCACGGAACGGTAGTTTTGTTCCAGCTTGATGGGGGAGGCTATGTGGTATTCGCGCATCAGGTCTGCCATGTTGCCGATGTGTGCGCCGCGGAAGCGGTAGATGGACTGGTCGTCGTCGCCCACGGCGAAAATTGCGCTGTGTTCGCCTGCCATTAGTTTCAACCAGGCGTATTGCAGGCGGTTGGTATCTTGAAATTCGTCTACAAGGATGTGGTTGAAGCGGTTTTGGTAGTGCCGGCGCAGGATTTCGTTTTCATTCAGCACTTCGTAGCTGCGGAGCATGAGTTCGGCAAAGTCGGCAACGTTTTCCTGCCGGCATTGTTTTTCATATTCGGCATAACACTTTATCAGCCGCTGCGTGGGTGCATCGGGCGCGTTCAGGCTGCCTGCGCGCAGGCCGTTTTCTTTCTGTGCATTGATGAAGCCTTGCAGCACGCGCGGCGCAAGTGCGTCTTCGGAAATGTCCATTTGTTTGAGCAGGCGTTTGATTAGCGAGAGTTGGTCGCTGTTATCCAAAATTTGAAATGCCTGCGCCATGCCTGCTTCGCGGTGGTGCAGTCGCAAGAAGCGGTGGCACAGCCCGTGGAATGTCCCCAGCCACATGGCGCGTAGGTTGAACGGCAGCATCGCCCCCAGCCGCGCCTGCATTTCTTTGGCGGCTTTGTTGGTAAACGTTACGGCCAGAATGCTGTGCACGCTGGCCATTTGGTTTTGCAGCAGCCATGCGATGCGCGTGGTCAGCACGCGGGTTTTGCCGCTGCCTGCGCCTGCCAGAATCAGTGCGGACTGTGGCGGATAGGTTACAGCGGCAAGCTGTTCGGCATTGAGGTTGCCGAGCAGGGAAGGGGCATTGGGGGAAAGCATGTTTCAGGCTGCCTGAATGGTGGAAAGGGCGGAATTTTAGGGGGTTTGACACAGGCTTTACAAGAACAAACGGGGATATGCCTGCAACTGCACGGGCTATGCCGGCACAAATTTTTTGCATTGCATTCATCTGTTTGCAAACATTCGTTTTCGGAAAATTTTTTGCGCGGCTGCTTGCTATTACGAATAAAAAATACTATTATTGCCAAAATTTGTTAAGACTTATTATCAATCTTAAAATCTTTTAAGGAATTGCCATGTTTGTCTGCATCTGCAATGCGGTTACCGACCGCCAAATCAAAGAAACCGTTGCTTCCGGTGCATCCACGCTGACGGATTTGAAAGACCGCTTGGGTGTGGCCTCGTGCTGCGGCTGCTGCGCAGATTTGGCCAGTTCGTTCTTGGATACGGGTGCGACAAGCGGGGTGCAGATGGCGGTTTCGCCAATTGCGGTTGAACGTTAATTAACAATTTGTTATAATTCGCAACACTTTTTCATTTTGATGTATTCCTTTCCTTATCAAGTTTTTTCGGCAGCCTTTTCAGGCTGCCTTTTTTCGCGCGCACATAAATTGGGGCAGCCTGAAAACTATTTCAGGCTGCCCTGTGTATAAAAAACAACTATGCGGAAATCTGTCCGAAATCTTTGCAAAACCCAAATAAAGGGCGGGCATTGATGTCTGCGCGGTTTCAGGCTGCCGTTTCAGAGCTTCCACAATCCGTTTGCCCAGCCGCGCGGTTCTTCGCTGTCTTCTTCCGGTGTTTGGGTTTCGGCTTTGGAGGCTTCGGGTTCGCCGTATTCCTGCAACTGCTGAGCAAGCATGTGGGCCTGTTCGGCACGGTCGTGGTAAATATCGGCTTTGTTGATGCTGTCGATATAGCCTTTGTCGTTAATTTTAATGTGGCGGAACAGCCAGCCGTCTAAGCTGTGCAGCACTTCGTCTGCCACGTTTTCACCCTCGTGCAATTTTTCATGCAGCGACATCAGCTTGGTGATGAAATTTTGATGAACGCGGCGGTGCGGCGCCAAAAGCGGGTAACCGGCCTGCTCCATCAGCCCTTCTTCGTATTCAAAATGGCTGCTTGCGCTGGAAATTAAATCAAACAGAACCACGCTCATGCGCTCGCGGTTGTTGTTGCCGCAGGCTTCGTAAAAGGCATTGATGTGTTCCACAAGCTGTTGGTGCTGCCTGTCTATGTCGTGGAAACCGGTGTCCAAGTCGTCCGTCCATTTCACAACGGTCATGATGCTGTTCCTTTGCGGACTGAAAATGCTTTTATAGCGGATTAAAATGGCAATGATACGGCGTTGGCTCGCCTTGACGTACTGCCTGTACGCCTTGCGGCTCG
>CAUQSD010000088.1:0-7450 GCA_963520685.1 uncultured Kingella sp.
ATTCATTTCAGAAGCTTATCACTATATTGAGTGATTTTGCTTCCTAAGCCCCTTTCAAAATAAAAGTTGGGATAAAGGGAGCAATAAAAACACCGCATTAGATATGCGGTGTTTTATTTCTGTATTTACCTTTCCATATCGTTGGAAGATTTGTTATTTGGCAGACATTCTTCCAATTCCTGTTGGTTTTTCCGTTCAGGCTGTTGCTGTTTCAAATCTTGTTCGGACGGCTGGTAATTCATATTTTTGAATCTGCTGCCCATGGAATTTTCCCGTTCCAATATTTTATCGGCAGCTATGTCCCAATCAGGTGTGCCATAACCAACTATTCTTTTTGAATTATTTTGTTTACTGCCATCCAAGGGATAAGATTTCTCAAATACGCCTATTTCTCCTCTTTTATCAGGGTTTGAAGTATTCCCCTCTATAGTATAGACCCTGCCGTTTTCTACTTTGGTTACAATACCGACATGATTGACTATTCTACCCTTAGACCTTGAACCTTCAACCTTAAAGAAAATTTGGTCACCAGGTTTTGGAATATAGCCTGAATCAGCATCATGCCATGACTTGTTATGTATAAATTTCTCTCTACTGCGAACAGTACCTGAATCAAGACCACCAATCATTCTATCAGCCAAAGCCCTATCTTCAACTGTTTTGATTAACATTGAATCGGCAAATGTATCACACCAAGGTTTTCCTCTTAACGAATGGTCATGTAAGTACGTATCCGAAAATTCATTTCCATTTCTCCTTCTTCCAATATAACTCCTAGCATTCTCAATATATTTTTCAATCAGTTCCTGTCGAATCTCTTCCCTTCTGGGAGAAGAATTTTGAATTCCAAAACCTTTTTCAAAACATCCATTAACCATGATAATACCTCACTATTTAATTTAAATTAATGCTTCTTATTTAAAAGAATTTGTTTCCTTCCTTTCAAAAGAAAACCATTACCTTCTTTGTTTTTACAAATTACACCATCATTTCCCACCCCCTTACATTGCCAGTTGTATCCGCTAACCACCTTCCCTTTTCTTAACTTTTTAGAATCCCCACCCCCTGCATAAGCATCAAAAGAACATTCCAATTCAGCTTTCCCGCGTTCCGAAACAGAAAAATTACTGCCGCCGGAAGCTGCGCATTCTCCATAAAGTTTATATTTGTGGGTTATCAACTCACTATTAACGCTGCATCCAACAAACGTAATACCATTGGGCGCACCTTTTTTTGTCGGCCAGCCCGTACATCCGATGTCTCCTTTTCCCACATAAAAAGAAATCGAATCATCAACAAAATCCTCCGCCATTGCGCACATGGAAAATAGTCCCATACCAAACACAATCAGAATTTTTTTCAACATACTTCCCTCCACTCAGTCTTTAACACAAATAATATATTGCAGTTTAACCAACAAACCCACCCAGCACAACACTTTTTCCATTCCAAATCAAAAAATTATTTTATTACATCAAGGTTTCCCGTAAAGCCAAACAATGATAAAGTAGCCCCTTTTTTAGCCGTAACACAATTACAGGACACACCATGCATCCCGCTATCCGCCGAATCAGTCCCTTATTTATTGCCCTTGCCGCTGCCCTTTCAGGCAGCCTGTATGCCGCGCCCGCCAAAGCAAACGGCAGCAGTACGAAAATCTACCGCCCCTCCCCGCGCTACAAACTCTCCCCCGCCGACCTTGCCGCCGAAAACGCCCGCCGCCGCCAAATCGGCGAGCGTGCACAAAGCGTGTTTTCGCTGATGACGGCGGAAATGGCGCTGGGCAACGGCGATGCCGGTTCCGCACTTGCCCTGTATATCCGCACCCTTCGCGACACCAAAAATCCCGATGTAGCCGAACGCGCCATGGAAATCGCCATAGATGCCGAAGCCTATCCCATCGCCGAAGCCATCTATCAGGAATGGCGAAAAATGGAGCCGGTTCCCGGTCCGGCCCAGCAGCGCATGGCGTGGGTGCGCGCCCTCTCCATCGGCGACACAGCCACCGTGCTCTCCAATTTGGACAGCGTATTGGCCGGCGCAGGCGAAACCCAGCGCAAACGCGCCTTCCTGCAACTCTCCCAAGGCAGCCTGAAATATCCCGAACTGCTGAAACAAGGCGCGCAAACCGTCCACAAAGCCGCCCTGCAATATCCCGACCTGCCCGAAGCCGCCGTTGCCGACGTGTTTTACAGTACCGATAACGAACACGACACCATTGCCGCCCTGCAACGATTGGCGCAGCACGATGCCGACATCCGTCCCGCCACCCGCCTCACCCTGCAAGTCGTCGCCCAAACCCGCCCGCAGGTACTCACCCGCTTCTTTGCCAAAACCGATTCCGACAAACTCTCCCCAACCTGGCAGGAACTGGAAATAGAAAGCCTGATGTATAACGGCGACTACAAAGCCGCCATGCGCAAAGCCGAACGTCTGCTCGCCAAAGAACCGCGTGCCGAAATCTATTTCCAAGCCGCCCGCATTGCCGCCAAACAAAATCCCGACAACGTCGCAGCAGCAGCCAACTATTACGAAAAAGCCTATCAAACAGGCACAGCCGTACAGAAAGACCAAGCCGCCGTATCGCTCGCCCTGCTCAACGCCACCCGCAAAGACTACGCCGCCGCGGAAAGCTGGGCACAGAAAATCAGCCAACCCGCGCAGGCCTTTGACAAAGCCGCCCTGCAAGCCAGCCTTGCCGCCGAACAGAAACAGTGGCAGAAAGCCTACACCCTTGCCAAACAGGCACGCGAGCTACCACTTGGCGCAAACTCCCTGTTTTCCCGCGCCGAACTCAACAACGTGTACTACTACGCCCTGTCCGAATCCCAAACGCCCGCCCAAGCCCTGCGCGAAATGAATGAAGCCGCCGCCAAAATAGAACAGGCCAAAGCCGCCGCCGGCTATGCCGAAGACCTGTCCGCCCTGCTCTACCAACGCGGCCTGCTTTATGCCGACAAACTCGGGCAGCCTGAAAAAGCCGTTGCCGACTTCCGCCGCTACCTCATCCACAACCCTGGCAACGCCGAAGGCGAAAACGCACTGGGCTACACCATGCTCTCGCTCGGCAAAGAGCATCTTCCCGAAGCCATGCGCCACATCCAATCCGCCTATGCCAAAGAACCCGAAAACATCCAAATCGCCGACAGCATGGGCTGGGCATACTATCTAAACGGGCAGCCTGAAAAAGCCGTTCCCCTGTTGGAAAAAGCCTATGCCAAAGACGGCAACGCCGAAATCGGCGCGCACCTGGGCGCAGCATACTGGAAACAGGGCAACCAAGAAGCCGCCCGCAAAGTTTGGCGCGAAAGCCGCAGCAAAGACCCCGCCAACGCCGCACTGGCCAAAATCCTGCAAGAGAACGGCGTAGCCCTCCCATAACGGCAAGGCAGCCTGAAAACCCCGT
Source organism: uncultured Kingella sp. (assembly GCA_963520685.1). Taxonomy (GTDB): domain Bacteria; phylum Pseudomonadota; class Gammaproteobacteria; order Burkholderiales; family Neisseriaceae; genus Kingella_B. Next base: position 3,407 of record CAUQSD010000088.1, read on the forward strand.
CCACCGCTTTCAGGCTGCCTTACCGTATAACCGGCGTTTGTTTACACGCATCCCACATCCAAAGGCAGCCTGAAACCGCACGGCAATCAAGTATCCGTTCCAACAGCGTCGCCACCCCGACCAACCGCCCGCAGCCCCTTTCAGGCTGCCCATACCACAAAATCCCCATGAAAAAACACCTATTCCCCCTATCCGCCGCCCTCCTGCTCGCCGCAGCCTGTACGCCCACCCACACCCCGAAAACATGGCGCGCCCCCGCCGTTGAACGGCACACCTTCACCGCCGCCGGCCGCCTCGCCGTCAAACAAAACGAAAAAGGCAGCTACGCCAACTTCGAATGGACGCGCGGCCCCACCGCCGAAACCATCAGCATCAACACCCCGCTCGGCAGCACCCTCGGCGAACTCTGCCAAGATACCCAAGGCGTAACCGCCGCCGATGCCAAAGGCAACATCTACACCGCCGCCACCCCCGAAGAACTCAGCCGCCAACTGCTCGGCTACCAAATCCCCGTGCAATACCTCGCCACCTGGGCACACGGCGAATACATCAGCGGCATCCCCCACAGCACCGCCGCAGACGGCAGCCTGAACCAGCTCGGCTGGAACATCCGCCGCCAAACCGCACCGGACGGCAGCATCCGCCTTCTGGAACTGCAAAACCACACCCTCGCCATCCGCATGGCATTCAGCAGCATCGGTACATACGGCGGCGGAATGGCACAATGTCCCCGCACACGCAGTTAAGGCAGCCTGAAAACCATGCTTCCCACCCATCTCCCCCACTATCCCGCCCCCGCCAAACTCAATCTGGATTTACGCATCACCGGCCGGCGCGCCGACGGCTACCACGAACTGGAAAGCATCTTCGTACTCACCAGCCTCAGCGACAGCCTCGCCATCACCCCCCGCCGGGACAGCCGCATCATCCTGCACACCCCCGCACCGAACGTCCCGCCCGAACAAGACCTGTGTACCCGCGCCGCCCGCGCCTTGCAGCAGTTTTCAGGCTGCCGTTTCGGCGCAGACATCTGGTTGGAAAAACACATCCCCATGGGCGGCGGTTTGGGCGGCGGCAGTTCCGATGCCGCCACCGTATTGCGCGTACTCAAACATCTCTGGCATCTGGAACTCGACTGCCCCACACTCATCCGCATCGGCGCAACGCTCGGCGCAGACATCCCCTTCTTCATCTTCGGAGAAAGCGCGTTCGCACGCGGCATCGGCGACAGACTGCAAGCCGTCAGCATCCCGCCGCAGAGCTTCGTCATCGTCCGCCCCACCCTGCACATTCCCACCGCCGCCGTGTTTGCCCACCCCGATTTACCGCGCAACAGCCCCCCCGCCGCCAACCCAAGCTACGAAAGCCTGCAACCCTTCCGCAACGACATGCAGTCCGTCGTCCTGCAAAACCATCCCGAAGCCGCCGCCGCATACCGCGCACTCGCCCCCTTCGGCGATGCAAGGCTCACCGGTTCCGGCTCATGCCTGTTTCTCTCTTGTCCCACCACAGACGAAGCCCACAGCATCCGTGCCCAACTGCCCTCCAATCTGCAAAGCTGGACAGCAGAACTGCTGCCACGCCACCCGCTTACCGAAATAATTCCATTTTAAAACAAACGATACCAAAAATTTTCATGGCAAACCCATTGACAAACCATCCCTCTCAACCACATAATGCCCAGCTTAAATTTCTGCCGCAAGATTGGGGATTCGCCAAGCTGGTTAAGGCATCGGACTCTGACTCCGACATCCGTAGGTTCGAATCCTACATCCCCAGCCAACCCCATCTGCACAGAAAACAAAATTTGGGGATTCGCCAAGCTGGTTAAGGCACCGGATTTTGATTCCGGCATTCGTAGGTTCGAATCCTACATCCCCAGCCAAACAAAGCGCGTATGGCCAGTTCCATGCGCGCTCTTGCTTTCAGGCAGCCTGAAAACCGTTTCCGCAAGATACGCCTCTCATACCCGCGTAATACCGTCCGAACACCCCTTAACGGAAACCTAACAAAAAACCGCATTTCCCGCCCGTTTCGCGTATAATCATGCCCGCTTATAAACAAGCGGCTGCCTTCAGCGCGAAAGGAAAGCAATGTTTCCTAAGCAGCACCCCCAACCCAAAACAGGCAATGACGAAATGGCTTTTGACAGTTTGATGGTATTCACGGGCAACGCCAATCCCGAATTGGCACAGCGCGTGGCACGGCATTTGGACACCCCCTTGGGCAATGCCTCCGTAAGCAAATTTTCAGACGGCGAAATCGCCGTAGAGCTTTTAGAAAACGTGCGTGGTCGCGACGTATTCATCCTGCAGCCCACCTGCGCCCCCACCAACGACAACCTGATGGAAATCCTCACGATGGCAGACGCGCTCAAACGCGCCTCCGCAGGACGCATCACCGCCGCCATCCCCTATTTCGGCTATGCCCGCCAAGACCGCCGCCCGCGCAGCGCACGCGTGCCGATTTCCGCCAAATTGGTCGCCAACATGCTCACCTCCGCAGGCATAGACCGCGTACTGACCATGGATCTGCACGCCGACCAAATACAAGGCTTCTTTGATATCCCCGTAGACAATGTCTACGCCACACCGATACTCACGCACGATGCCTTGCAGCAACACATTGAAAACCTGATTGTGGTCAGCCCCGACATCGGCGGCGTGGTGCGTGCCCGCGCCGTTGCCAAAATGCTCAACAGCGACTTGGCGATTATTGACAAACGCCGCCCGAAAGCCAACGTTGCCGAAGTGATGAACATCATCGGCGACGTGCAGGGCAAAACCTGCCTGATGGTGGACGACATGATTGACACCGCCAATACACTGTGCAAAGCCGCATCTGCCCTGAAAGAGCGCGGTGCGGAACGCGTGCTGGCCTATGCCACCCACCCCGTATTCTCCGGTGCGGCAATTGAGCGGCTGTTCTCTTCCGACATCGACCAAGTGGTAGTCACCGACACCATTCCGCTCTCCGCCGAAGCCAAATCGTGCAACCGCATCCGCCAAGTCAGCATTGCAGGGCTTTTGGCGGAAACCATCCGCCGCATCAGCAACGAAGAATCGGTGTCGTATCTGTTTAACGAAGAATTGGTTCGTCCGGGTTCGCTGTTCCTGCCATAAGACAGGGCACGCATCCGAACCAAACAGGCAGCCTGAAAACGGTTTTGCAGTTTCAGGCTGCCTTAAAACGCGCCATCCGGCGCAGGCCGCAGGGTTGGTCGCAGCCCGGCAGCGGTTTTTATCAATTTTATCTTTTAAGGACTCATCACAATGTCTGAAACCATCCAAGCTACCCTTCGCGAAGACCAAGGTACTGGTGCGAGCCGCCGCCTGCGCCGCGAAGGCAAAGTGCCCGCCGTTGTTTACGGTGCGGGCGAAGCAGCGCAAGCCGTTGCCGTTGATCACAAAGAAATGTTTTACGCGCTGCAAAAAGAAGCGTTCTTTACCCAAGTGCTGAAACTGGCCTTCGGCGGCAAAGAACACAACGTTATCGTGCGCGACTACCAGATGCACCCCGTGAAACAGCAGGTACTGCATATCGATTTCCAAGCGGTTGATTTGAACAAGCCGCTGCGTATGCGCATCCCCGTGCGTGTGATAAACGCCGAAAAATCCAAAGCCGTGAAACTGCAAAGCGGCCGCGTTGCCCTGCTGGCCACTGTGGTGGACGTTGTTGTTGACCCGAAAAACATCCCCGCCGTGCTGGATTTGGACTGCGAAAACGTGGTGGCAGGCGATATTCTGCACCTGTCTGACCTGACATACCCCGAAGGCGTGTACAGCACCGCCCTGAAACGCGGCAGCAATCTTGCACTGGCAAACGTGAGCGGCAAAAAAGGCTGATAACGCCGTTTTCCCATAGCCGCAAAAAAAGGCAGCCTGAAAACCCGATTCACGCGGTTTTCAGGCTGCCTTTAAATATTGCCCCCAATGGAGAAAAATCCTAACAAATTAAGGTTGGATGGGCAGCAAGTGCTCACCCTGTAAACATATAGTCGATTAAAATTGCAATGATACGGCGTTGGCTCGCCTTGACGTACTA
>CAUQSD010000089.1:0-7446 GCA_963520685.1 uncultured Kingella sp.
CCCGATTTGACGATGCGCTACTGTCCTATTTTGATTTTAATTGACTATAAAAATGCCAGCAACAATGCCAGCAATTGCGGCTTCTTCGGCTGCTCGCCAAGCAACCCCGGCAATAATGGCGGCGGGAATAACAATGGCGGTGGCAACAATAATGGCAATGCCAACAATAACAACGGTGGCGGCAATGCCCAACCTGCTCCACAGTTTGTTTATAACGGCATGGGTGTTTACTATGCCGCATCTAGACCAAATCCAAATTTAAACTGTGGTTCACAATCTAACCCTTTACAACTAACAACCGTTAAAGCAATCAAAGATTTGGATACTTTAGATATCGACGGTTTCATATTCCAAGTCAGCAAACCTAAGAATAACCTTTCCAGCCAGCATACTCTTAACAGCTACCGCTATGTGGCCGGCAGCGATGACCTTGGCTTAACTACCAATACTGCTGCCAACAATATGCGTTACTCACGTTTTGGTTCTGCTGTTCGCTCGCATGATTATACAAATCCCTCTGCCCCCGATCTTCAAACCAACTACTTTTTCTCCGTTGGCGATGTTACTCCTGCATCATCTATGCCTACTTCTGGCACGACGCATTACAGCGGGGTTTCATCTGACAGTGCTACACTCGAACGCCATGTAAATTTCAATGTAGATTTTGGTGCAAAAACTGTTGACGGTACAGTCTCCGGTATTATTGACGTCAACGGAGACGATGGCAATTCTGTTGCTTTCCGGCTGCACGGCAACATCGACGGTTCATCCTTCTCGGGAATCCGCCATCAAACCGAAAACACGACGGACAGCGATGCAATTATGAATATGAAAGGCAGATCCTACGGTCCGCAGTCTGAAGAAATGGGCGGTGTTTATTACGGTAAAACCGGTTCTACTGGCTATAGAGAAGTTTCCGGTGCATTCGGTGCAAAAAGAAACTAATCATCCCCAATAACTATTCCCGTCCTGATGCCAATCAGGACGGTTTTTCTTTCTAAAAAGCCGGCCTAAAACCCTCTTAATAACCCAACAACATTGGGTACTTCCCCACGCGTTGTTCCGAATATAGTCGATTAAAATTGCAATGATACGGCGTTGGCTCGCCTTGACGTACTACCTGTACGCCTTGCGGCTCGCCGCCTTGTCTCATTTTTATTTTAATCGACTATAAAAAGGCAGCCTGAAAACCCACCTATGGGTTTTCAGGCTGCCTTTCCGTTATCTACCGCAATCAGCGGGTTGAGAATGACAAACCTTTCAGCATCAGACCGTTGCCGAACTGCGGGTCGGATACTTTTTGTGCATTAGCATCGTCCTTATTGGCAAATTGCAGCGTATGCGGACCGGCGTAGTTTGCGTCTTCTGTATCAATCAGCAGAATCGGAGCTTTGCGACCGCTGTTGTACGACAGGTTTTTAAAGCTGCCGGTGAAGATTTTCGTTTGTCCGGGCTGAACTTCAAATTTACGCTCCAGCAGAACTTTTTTGCCGCCGATGCCCAGATAGAGCTTGTAGCCCCAATCAGGTGCGTTTGCCCAGCCTTTGTTGCTGATGGTGACTGCCCACTGCACCGTGCCGTTGGCAGCGGCAGAAGTCGTCAGGCTTGCTTTGTCCACTACGTAGCGGTAGCCCATGCGTTTGGCAACTTCGTTGAAGCAGCCTTCGCGCTCCCAAGTTCCGATAAAGGCTTTGCTGAAATCTTTGTTCAGATAGGTCAGATGGTATTCCGGACCTTCTTTCAAGATTTGAGCGCAGTGTTGGCGTGCACCTTGTGTGGGGTCACAGGTTTCGCCACCAAAGATTTTGGTTTTGCTCAGATTGCGGGCAAACTGGCGTAATTGGGCGGGGGAACGTCCGTCACGCGGGTGATAGGTACCGACATCGTCCGTACCTGCCATGAAGCAGTCGTTGTGCAGACCGGTGTCATACACGCCGTATGGCAGGGACCTGTTGTTTTGGAAGTTGATGAGATCGTTGGGATAGCGCAGTTGGAGTTTGGCGTAAATGCCGTTTACACCGTAGTTGGCTTCCAAAAGGGCTTTGTAAACGGCGGCTTTGTTGGCGTTAGAATCCAGTCCGTTGGCGGAAGAATGCCATTCGCCCCACGCGCCGATAAAGCCTGCCTGCCAAACAAAGATGTTGTCGCGGTTTTTCGCCAAAATCGGTCGCAACTGTTTGATGTGACGTTTAACCTGTTCCAAATTGGTATCTTTGCCACTGGCATTGTAATCATAGGCGAAACGCAAGATGGCATTGACGTGGCGCATTTTGGAGAGGCCTTTGTCCAGCGCATTCAAATAAGACTGCGGCAAGTCCTGATTCCGCCACTGCGACAAATCGGCGGGCATATACATCAGGCGGTAGCCTGCACGGTAGGCGTTCTCCACATCCCAATCGGTAAGCTTGGAAGGGTCTTTGCCATAAGTGTAGAAGCCGCGTCCGTAGCCCGGCACATTGCCGTCTGCTTCATACAATTTAACGGTGCGGACGTTTGCCCGACCTTCAATCGGATGTCTGTCAGCCGCGCGGGCAACATAGGCATCAATTGCGCTGGCTTCGCTGTTGCCGGCTTCGGATTTGGGCTGAACCGGTGCGCTGTTATCTTCCTGCTTGCCGACAAAAGTTCTCCCAGTTTGCAGATTAGGGGTTTCTTTGTTAAGTGCAATTTCTGCATCTGTAGGTGACCAGGGAATATTGCTGGTTCCGCTGTGTTTGGGTCTGTCTTTATTGCAGGCTGACAGTGCCATGCTGCAAATCAACACGGAAAGTAACGTTTTATTCATCGTTTAATCCTTATTGGGATAAAAAATACCACTCAGAGCCGGCGGCACGGCTGCAAACAGGCAAATAACCTGCCCGCGATGTTTTCAGGCAGCCTGAAAACGCTTGAAAAATTTTTAATACTGTAATACTGCGACAAAGAATCTTAACAATCCGGCATTGTTAAATTATTTTTGCAGTATAATTAGTAAAACCATTAATTCGTTAGATTCTATAAGAATCTGACAAAATTCACAAACAAAAAGACCGAATTAATGCCAAGGCAGCACAACAAATCTTAAACAATACCGCTGTTTTTCATGCCAAAAACGATTTCTCCGACACACAATTCCGTGCAAAAATCAAGGCCGTCGCTGTCAAACCTTTGCAATATTCAACGAAACATTACAATCCCGCAGCCCCATTCCGCTGCCGCCCGCCCGTGAACCAGCTTTCCTTTGATTTCGGCGAACCAGCCTACCCCCGTTTTGACAAACTGCTCGGCACCGCCAATGCCGAGCTGGTCTATATCTTGCAGCAGGAACACGACCAATTCGTTTATCTTTGGGGCGCACAGGGTTCGGGCAAAAGCCACATTTTGCAGGCGTGGGTCGGACAGGCCTTGCAGGCCGGGCAACACGCAATTTATATAGACGCAGGCAGCACGCCGCTCACCGATGCCGCCGCCGAAGCCCGCTTCATCGCCATAGACGGCATAGAACGGCTGGATTCGGACGGACAGGCCGTTCTGTTCTATATCTTCAACAATTTCCGCAACAACCGCAGCGGGCATCTGCTCCTAGCCGCCGACGTGCCGCCCGCCAAACTGCAACTGCGGGAAGACCTCCGCACCCGCATGGGCTACTGCCTCGCCTACGAAGTGCACGCCTTAGACAGGGACGAAAAAATCCGCGCCCTCACCGACATGGCAAAAGCACGCCAACTGCGCATAGACCCCGCCATCTACGAATACCTGCTTGCCCATTGGCGGCAGGATTTAAACAGCCTGCTCAACTTGTTCAACACGCTGGCAGACTATTCCATTGCACAGGGCAAACCCATCACCCTGCCCCTGCTGCGGCGGCTGCTGGAACAACAGAAGGCAGCCTGAAAACCTTTTTTCAAACGCATAGGCAGCCCTCCGCCCCTATGCACCAATCCACCACAGGAGATGAAGCATGACCGTAAAACCCCTGGCAGCCGCCCTACTCTGCGCATTTGCCCTTGCCGCCTGCAACAAAGACAAGGCAAACAAACCCAACAATCCCGCGCCCGCGCCCGAAAAACCCGCACCCGCACCACAACCCGTTCCCGAGCCGCAGCCCGCGCCTACACCGCAACCGCAGCCTGAACCCCAACCCACACCGTCTCCCTCCGCCGAAATTCCCGCCCCCGCAGGCTGGGTGTATTACGGCGGCGACGAGTTTAACGACAACCGCGCCGACACCAAAAAATGGCTGGTATTCGGCACGGAACGCGACGGCATGAAACTCAACCAGTCATATGGTCGGCCGCAAGGCATGATTCAAACCTACCGCCCCGAACAGCTCACCTTCGGCAACGGCATCATGAAAATCCTGTCCGAAAAACGCACCGACGGCGTGCAGACCAACGGACACACGGGCTGGTGGTCAGGCGCGGTGAATTCTCGCGATGCCAATGTGTATTACCCGCTCTATTCGCGCATAGACGTCCGCGCAAAATTCGCCGACGTCCGCGGCGTGTGGCATGCGGCGTGGCTCACGTCATACAAAGGCGCAGAAACGGCAGAACTGGATATCTTTGAAAACTTCGTTGCCGAAGTGGGGCCGAACAAAGCCACCCAGAGCAACCATTTGTTCAACAACAAAACCAACAAACTGCAAGTCAATGTTCCCGACAAGCAGAACCGCACCACCCAAGTGAACGACATTGCCGGCCAGTTCCACGTTTATTCCGTGGTTGTTGAGCGCGGCAAAGCGGCAAACGAAGCAGTCATCACCTATATGATAGACGGCAAACCGACCTACTCCTTCGCCACCGACCGCGACGGCACCGGCATATACAACAAATTCATCACCGATGCCGTGGCCGAAGGCAGACAAAGCCGCGCATGGAACGTCATAATTACCGGACAGGTCGGCGCAACCAACCCCTCCGTGTCCTATCCTAGCGAAAACCTAGACAAAGCAATATCGGAAATTGACTACGTGCGCGTGTTCGTAAAAGAAGAAGACAAAAAAGCAAACGGCCTGTAACCCGTTCCGCCGCAAAACAAGGCAGCCTGAAAACCAAGAAACCAAAGTTTTCAGGCTGCCTTTCCCATGCCGCGCAGAACACCCCAACAGGTAGGGTGGGCACCCGCTGCCCACGCGTCCCGCGCCCGAAGGCAGCCTGAAACCGCATAGGCACACGTCCGCCCTAACCAAACCGGCAATATGCACATTCGTGATTTTCAGGCTGCCCTATTCCCGCCGCTTTCTGCGGTAGTTATCCCTATACACCGTAATCGTCTGCACAGGCGCGCGCGTAAGCTGCTTGGGTAGAAAACACAGTGCCAGCAGCAGCACCGACACCGCATAGCACGCCAGCCATGCACCGCTGCCCGCCTTCGCCCCCAGCCCCAGCGCAACGCCGAGCGCAGAGCCGAACAGCCACACCGCCAGCGCACCCGTGCCCGCCAGATAAAGCGCGTAACGCCAGTGCCGCCGCATCATCTTCTGCCGCGCCGAGCGCGCCAGCATAAACGACACAATACCGTTGAGCACAAACACCACCGCCGCCGCAAACAGCGTCTCCCCGTCTGCCGGCAGCACCACCACCCGCCCCGCCCGATGCGCAAACAGCACGCCCGCCTGATGCCCCGCCGCCAGCGCATAGGCATCCGACAGCAGCACACACAGCGGCACGGCAGCCGTAAGCATGGCCGCAAGAAACGGCAGATAAGGACGGTTTTCCTGAATGTCCATAACGATTCTTCCCAACAAACAAGGCAGCCTGAAAGCGGCAAACGCGCGATTTTACCGCATTTACAGTACAATACGCCCCCTCTGCGCCCGTTCGGGCAGCCTGAAATCTCCAAAACCATGACCCAGAAAAACTACACCGAATCCAGCATCAGAGTCCTCAAAGGCCTAGAACCCGTCAAAGAACGTCCGGGCATGTACACCCGCACCGACAGCCCCACCCACATCATCCAAGAAGTAATCGACAATGCCGCCGACGAAGCCCTGGGCGGTTTCGCCAAAAAAATCGCCGTTACCCTGCATCAGGACGGCTCGGTTTCCGTGCGCGACGACGGGCGCGGCATCCCCACCGGCATCCACCCCGACGAAGGCATCTCCGTGCTGGAACTCGTGTTCACACGGCTGCACGCAGGCGGCAAGTTCGCCAAACAAGACGGCGCAGGCGCATACGCCTTCTCCGGCGGGCTGCACGGAGTCGGCGTATCCGTTACCAACGCCCTTTCCGCACGGCTGGAAGCCACCGTCCGCCGCGACGGCAAAATCAGCCGCATCGTCTTCACAAACGGCGCAGTGGCCGAACCGCTGGCCGAAATCGGCAAATGCCCCGCCCGCGAAAGCGGCACGGAAGTGCACGTGTGGCCAAACGGACGCTATTTTGAAAACCCCAAGCCCAACCTCGCCGAACTGGAACGCCTGCTGCGCGCCAAAGCCGTGCTGCTCTCCGGCGTAGAAGTCTCCCTGCTGCGCGAAGACACAGGGCAGCCTGAAAAACAAATCTGGCACTATCCCGACGGCCTGCGCGGCTATCTGGACGGACTGCTGGACAACGCACAAGAACTCGTCCCCATCTTCTCCGCCGAAAACTACCTTTCCGCCGACAACGGCGACTTCCGCGCAGGCGAAGGCGCAGCATTCGCACTCACCTGGCTGGAAGAAGGCAGCGCAGCAAACGAAAGCTACGTAAACCTGATACCCACCCCGCTGGGCGGCACACACGAAGCAGGGCTGAAACAAGCCCTGTTCAACGCCGTAAACAACTTCATCACCCACCACAACCTGCTGCCGCGCGGCGTAAAAATCCAATCCGACGACGTATTCTCCCGCACCGCCTTCGTCCTCTCCGCCCGCGTGCTCGACCCGCAGTTCCAAGGGCAGACCAAAGACAAGCTCACCAACCGCGACGCACTCAAACTCGTGTCCGCCGTGTGCAGCGACCCCTTGGAACTCTGGCTCAACCAAAACACCGAATACGGCAAAAAAATCGCCGAACTCGCCATCCGCCAAGCCCAAGCACGGATGCGTTCCGCCAAAAAAATAGAAAAGAAAAAAGGCAGCGGCGTGGCCGTGCTGCCCGGCAAACTCACCGACTGCGAAAGCGAAGACATCCGCGAAAACGAACTCTTCCTTGTGGAAGGCGACAGCGCGGGTGGCTCCGCCAAACTGGCGCGCGACAAAAGCTGCCAAGCCATCCTGCCCCTGCGCGGCAAAGTGCTCAACAGCTTTGAAATCCACCGCGACCAGCTTTTCGGCAACGCCGAAATCCACGATATTTCCGTCGCCATCGGCGTGGACCCGCACGGCGCAAACGACGACGTAGATTTGAGCGGACTGCGCTACGGCAAAATCGCCATTCTGTCGGATGCGGACGTGGACGGCTCGCACATCCAAGTGCTGCTGCTCACGCTGTTTTACCGCCATTTCCCCAAACTCGTCGCCAACGGGCATATTTATGTCGCCCA
>CAUQSD010000090.1:0-7326 GCA_963520685.1 uncultured Kingella sp.
CACTTCGTTCACCACCGGCGCGATTTCGCTGGAAACCAGCTTGTCTTTGGTTTGCGATGAGAATTTCGGATCGGGCAGTTTCACGGACAGCACGCAGGTTAAGCCTTCGCGCATATCGTCGCCCGAAGTGTCGATTTTGGCTTTTTTGGCGATTTCGTTCGCTTCTATGTATTGGTTAATCGTGCGCGTCATCGCGGCGCGCAGGGCGGTGAGATGGGTGCCGCCGTCGCGCTGCGGAATGTTGTTGGTGAAGCACTGCACGGATTCCTGATAACTGTCGTTCCACTGCATGGCGCATTCCACGGTCATGCCGTCTTTTTCGCCGATGGTGTAGAACACTTTTTCGTGCAGCGGTTTTTTGCTGCCGGTGATGTAGTTCACAAAGCCGACCACGCCGCCCGATTCGGCAAAGTTTTCGTGCTTGCCGTCGCGTTTGTCGAACAGTTCGATTTTCACGCCGTTGTTCAAGAACGACAATTCGCGGATGCGCTTGGCGAGCGTTTCAAATTTGTACTGCACCAGCCCGAAGGTGTCTTCGCTGGCGAGGAACTGTACGCGCGTGCCGTGTTTGTCGGGGCTGCATTCGCCCACCACTTTCAGCGGCTCGACCGTTTCGCCGCGTTTGAATTCGACAAAATGCTCTTTGCCTTCGCGCCAAATGGTGAGTTTCAGCCAGTCGGAAAGCGCGTTCACCACGCTCACGCCCACGCCGTGCAGGCCGCCGGAGACTTTGTAGCTGTTGTTGTCGAACTTGCCGCCCGCGTGCAGGATGGTCATGATGACTTCGGCGGCGGAGCGGCCTTCTTTGGGGTGGATGCCGGTGGGGATGCCGCGCCCGTTGTCTTCGATGGTGATGGATTCGTCGGCGTTGATGGACACGGTGATGTTGTCGCAGTGGCCGGCCAGCGCTTCGTCAATGGCGTTGTCCAGCACTTCGAACACCATGTGGTGCAGGCCGGAGCCGTCTTGCGTGTCGCCGATATACATGCCGGGGCGTTTGCGCACGGCCTCCAATCCTTCGAGGACTTGGATGCTGTCGGCGCCGTATTCTTGTTGGGTTGGTTCTGTCATAGGTGGTTCTTTCGTTACCGTTTCGTTTTCAGGCTGCCTGAAACCAAGCCTGCAATTATATCACGGATAAAAAAGGGATTTTCAGGCTGCCTTGTGTGCTTGGGGCAGCCTGAAAACTATCTGGGGTTTTGCAAAGGTCTTATCTGCCTTCGTTGTCCGACAGGATTTTGCGGTACACGGCATCGGGAACATAGCGGCGCAGGATGTCGCGCCAGCCTTTGGGACCGACCAGCCCTTTGACCATGGTGGAGGAGATTTCGGCAATTTCGCGCGGCGGCATTAGGAATACGGTTTGGATGGCGGGCTGAAGGTCGGCGTTGATGTAGCGTATGGCGCGTTCGTATTCATAATCGGATGCGGTGCGGATGCCGCGCACGATGAATGTTGTGCCCATTTCCCGTGCGTAGTTCACCAGAAATTCGTTTTCAAACGAGGCGATGCGGACGTTGGGGAACGGGGCGCAGATGTCGTGCAGAAACTGTTTGCGCTCGTCCAGCGTGTAGCTGCTCTTTTTTTCGGGATTAATGCCGATGGCGACGGTGAGTTCGTCAAACAGCCGTGCGGCTTCGGTTATCATCCAAAGGTGTCCGTTGGTGGGCGGGTCAAAGCTGCCGGCATATACGGCGCGGCGCGGCGGGTGTCGTGTCATGGTGTGCATTTGAAATTTGACCGGATGGGTTTCAGGCTGCCTGAAACGGGTTGGGAGCATCCGGCGGCAAACAACCGCGGCACACTCCCCAAAAACAAAAAGCGCGCAGTATAGCGCGCTTTCGGTTGCTTTTCAGGCAGCCTGAAAGACTTTCTGCTAAAATCCGCCTGCTTTACGGAGACCGAAACCATGTATGCCATCCCGCAGGAAATCCGCCTTAATAAAACGCACGACACGCTCACACTCGTTTATCCCGACCGCAGGCACGAGCTGCCCGCCGAATACCTGCGCGTGTATTCCCCCAGTGCCGAAGTGCGCGGCCACGGCGCAGGGCAGGAAACCCTGCAGACGGGCAAACGCGGCGTGCTGATAACCGACTTGGAAAGCATCGGCAACTATGCCCTGAAAATCACCTTTTCGGACGGGCACGACAGCGGTCTTTACGACTGGGGCTATCTGGACAACCTGGGCAACGGGCAGGCCGAACTTTGGCAGCAGTACCTTGCCAAACTGGCCATGGAAGGCGCGTCCCGCGACCCGAATCCCGCCGCCGAGGCCGCCCAAAAAACCGCACACGCGCACAGCGGCTGCGGCGGCTGCGCCCACAGCAAACACTGAACCCGCCCCGCTTTCGGGCAGCCTGAAAACCATACCGCATGAACCTGAACCAGCTTATCCCCACCGCACTGATAGCCGCCACCGTCCTTGCCAGCTTCGCCGCCTTCAACAACCCCGCCCTGATGGAACGCTACCAGTTCCAAGTCGGGCGCATCCGTTACAGCAAACAGTATGACCGCCTGCTTTCGTCAGGCTTCCTGCATAACAACTGGACGCATCTGTTTTTCAACATGCTCACGCTGTATTTCTTTTCGCCCGTCATCATCAGGGTTTACGGCGTGTTCGTTTTTCTTGCCCTGTATCTCGGCGCGATTTTGGCGGGCAATGTTTTTTCGCTGTGGCTTTACAAAACCCGCCCCGGCTACACCGCAATCGGCGCGTCCGGCGGCGTGTCCGGCATCCTGTTCGCCTCCATCTCGCTTGCCCCGCTCGGCGAAATCCTGTTTTTTTTCATCCCGATGACCGCCTGGATTTTCGCCACGCTGTATTTCGCCTACTCGGTTACCATGCTGCTGCGCCCGCGTCCTTGGGACAACATCGGCCATGCCGCGCATTTGGGCGGCGCAGTGGTGGGGATGCTCTGCGTTGCCGTACTGAGCCCGTATTTCTTCACACGCAACATCGTCTATATTTCCATCATGAGCCTGCCGCTGCTTTATCTGGCTTACGAGCTGCTGTTCAACAAAAAGGTCCGCTGACATGAAAACACGCACCGCCCGCCTTCTCGCCCTGTCCGCGCTCTCGCTTGCCCTTACCGCCTGCGACAACCTGCCCGCCCCTCTGGCCAAACTGTTCGGACAGGAAACCGCACCCGCATCCGCCGTTCAGGCTGCCTCCGCGCCCGCATCCGCGCCTGCCGCCGCCTCCGCACCCGCCAGCGTGCGCGAGGCCTTCACCAGCGCATGCCTAAATGCCGCCGCCCAGCAGTCCGCCGCCGATGCCGCCATCGTGCAGTATTGCGACTGCGTGTACGACGAAGGCGTGAAAGCCTATGGCGACAAGGCACAGTGGGACAGCGCGCTGGCGATAGACAAGCCCGAAAACATGCCCGAACGGCTGAAAACCACCGTTGCCGCCGTTTCCGATGCCTGCTCCAAAAAAGTGTTTGACGCGCCCGCCGCATCGGCAGCCGCCGCTTCCTCCGCACCACCGGCACCGGCCGCTTCCGCCCCCGTGCCCGCCGCTGCCCGCGCTTCCGCGCCCTCCCCTGCTCCGGCTTCCGCCGCCGCATCCGCACCGGCAGCCCCTGCCGCCGCATCGGACGCATCCGCCCCTGCCGCCGGCGAAGCCTCCGCGCCCGCACAGAAAAAATCACCGCACGGCAAACGCCGCCGCCACCGCTAGGCAACCTGCAAAGGCAGCCTGAAAACCGCCCCGCCCCGTTTTCAGGCTGCCTCAAACCATGTTCCGCCCGCCTCCCGCCCAAAAGGAAAACCCGTCATGCAAGAGCAAGACAAAAAAACCCACTTCGGCTACCAAACCGTAAACGAAAGCGAAAAAGCCGCCAAAGTTGCCGAAGTGTTCCACTCGGTCGCCAAAAATTACGACATCATGAACGACGTGATGTCGTTCGGACTGCACCGCGTGTGGAAGCATTTCACCATCCACACCGCGCATCTGAAACGGGGCGGCAAAGTGCTCGACATCGCCGGCGGCACGGGCGATTTGTCGCGCGGCTGGGCAAAGCGCGTGGGCAAAGAAGGCGAAGTGTGGCTGACCGACATCAATTCCTCCATGCTCGCCGTCGGGCGCGACCGCCTGCTCAACGAAGGGCTGGCCCTGCCCGTTGCCGTGTGCGATGCCGAAAAGCTGCCGTTTGCCGACAATTATTTTGATTTGGTTTCCGTGTCGTTCGGGCTGCGCAACATGACCCATAAAGATGCCGCGCTCAAAGAGATGTACCGCGTACTCAAACCCGGCGGCACGCTTTTGGTGCTGGAATTTTCCAAAGTTTATGAGCCGCTCTCGCCCGCATACGATTTGTATTCGTTCAAACTGCTGCCGCTGATGGGCAAATACATCGCCAAAGATGCCGACAGCTACCGCTATCTTGCCGAAAGCATCCGCATGCATCCCGACCAGGAAACGCTGAAACAAATGATGCTGGACGCAGGCTTCGACCACGCCGACTACCACAACCTGAGCGCAGGCATCGTCGCCCTGCACAAAGGCGTGAAATACTGATTCCCCATTTTCAGGCAGCCTGAAAACGCGCAAACCGCTTTTCAGGCTGCCTTTCCGTTGCCGAGCCGCCCGCCATGACCCTGTCCCAATGGTTTGCCCAATGTCCCCTG
Organism: uncultured Kingella sp.; assembly: GCA_963520685.1. GTDB lineage: Bacteria > Pseudomonadota > Gammaproteobacteria > Burkholderiales > Neisseriaceae > Kingella_B. The sequence goes on from CAUQSD010000090.1 coordinate 4,633, forward strand.
CCGAAAAACGAAGCGCGCCTGCTGTTGCAGCACATCACAGGCTTCACCCACGCCCAAACCGTTACCCGCAGCGATTTCAGGCTGCCTGAAGACCTGCTGGCCGCGCTCAACGCCCTCGTCCGCCGCCGAACAGACGGCGAACCGGTCGCCTACCTCACCGGCACGCGCGAGTTTTACGGGCGGGATTTCCGCGTTACCCCCGCCGTGCTGATTCCCCGCCCCGAAACCGAACACCTGCTGGAAGCCGCCCTCGCCCGCCTGCCCCAAGGCGGCACGCTGTGGGACTTGGGCACGGGCAGCGGCATCATCGCCGTTACCGCCAAGCTGGAACGCCCCGATGCCCGCGTATCCGCCGGCGACATCAGCGCACAGGCTCTGCACGTCGCACAAGAAAACGCCCGCGCCCTCGGTGCCGACATCACCTTCGCCCAAGGTTCGTGGCTGGCTGCCGCACAAGGTTTCAGGCAGCCTGAAAACGGTGCGGACGTTATCGTCTCCAACCCGCCCTACATTGAAAACGGCGACACGCATCTGACACAGGGCGATTTGCGCTTTGAACCGCTGCACGCACTGACCGATTTCGCAGACGGGCTGGCACACATCCGCACCATCGCCGCCGATGCCCGCACCTATCTGGCCCAAGGCGGCTGGCTGCTGCTGGAACACGGTTTCAACCAAGGCAAAGCCGTGCGCGATATTCTGTCGGCGCACGGCTTCGGAGCAATTGAAACCCGGCAGGATTTGGCGGGGCTGGACAGGGTTACGCTGGGGCAGTGGCATGCCGTATAGCGAAACTGCAACCGGCCGCCCCGTTCCCAAGAGGGGCACTCGCTGCCTGCCGTTTGCAGCATTTCAGGCTGCCTACTGCCGCCCAAATGCCAACCGAACCGATTTCTAGCGCAACTGCCACGGCTTTATCTGCCCAGCCAGCAGCCGAGTCTGCCTTTCAGGCTGCCTTAAAAAGAAATGCTTATTTTTAACCGCATCCGCATTTTTCGGCACGACCATCAAGATTTTCCCCTCCATTTCGCCTTCCCGCGTTTTCCATGCCGCCAAAAACTGCGCACGGCTCATAGACACATGCCCAAGCGAAGGGTCGGCCAGCAGCACCGTATCGTTATCAATGCCCCGCAGCACCGAAAAATGGTCGTTTTTGCGGTATTTCAAATACACAATCACAGGCAGTTTCAACTGCGCCAACTGCTCAAACGGCAGCGCATAGCCTTTCGCCTCAAAGCCCAACTGCGGCATCGCCTGCTGCATATCCTCAAACGAAGCCCGCAGTTCGGTTTTGCCCATGCGTTCCAAAATTTCCTGCTCCGATAGTTTCTGCCCGTAAAAATTGTTCAGCAGCGTGGCGATGGAAGCCGCCCCGCAGGAAAAATCCAAATTCTGTTTCACAATGCCAAAATCGCGCCGCGCCTTCCAGCTTTGCACAGACACCTTGCCGTGTGTGATTGGGTTGTCGGCAAACAAAGGCAGAGCCGAAGCCCATGTTGAAACCAGCAAAAAAGAGAAAAAGAAATATCTTGTCATGGCGTTGAATTTTCAGGCTGCCTTGAAGGGTTTCTGTTAAAATACGCAAAAATATCAAGGAGCACCGCAATGGAAGTTAATGAAAAAGTAAAGAAAATGCGCCAGCTTAACCGGCTTACGCAAGAGCAGATGGCAGAAAAGCTGCATTTAACCCTAAGCGGCTATCAAAAATTGGAAAACGGAAAATGGCAATTTGATGTGGCCAAATTGGAATGCTGCGCCGCTATATTCGGCATCACATTATCCGAATTGCTGTCGGTGGATGAAAACAGCTCGGTTTATTTGGTCAATTCCCCAAATCATGTAAAGAACGGCAGTGTTTTATGTATTAGCAATCCCGATAAAGTAAACAATACTTTTTATGGGGCAGAAGCTCTGGCTGCTGAAAACGAATCCCTAAAAAATACCATTGCACATCAGGAAAAAGAAATTTCATTATTACGCGAACTGCTGGAAACCTTAAAGCAAAGCAAACAATCTTAAATCTTGTTTATATCAACCCCATTCGGCCAACCGCATTTCATCGCACACCGTTTTATTTCCACCCCAATTTTCAGGCAGCATCCCCGATTTCACATAACGGTGAAATGTGGAAAATTCCCAATCTGCCACACGCGGAACATAACCGTGTTTCACAGGATTGAAATGCGTGTAATCCACACATCTTTGCAAATCCGCCTCATCCCTAATTTGGTGTTCCCAAAACCGTCTTTGCCAAATCCCCTTTTCACGATGCCTGATTTTGCTGTTGCTGCGGTTTTCCTCAGCCGCAAAATGAAATGAAAAATAACGTTTGACAAGCTGCCAGCGCAGCGAATAAGCGCAATCATTTGGCGGCAGCCGCCAAACCGCATGAATATGTTCCGGCAGCACACAAGCCGCAACGGTTTCAAAAGGATAATCCCGACAAACCCGCCGATATGCCTGCCTGAACAATCCGATATGCCGGATGAGCAAATCGCTTTCCCGATTGGCCAATGAAACGGTAAAGAAAAATGTGCCGCCGCATTGGTTGGAACGCCGATAATGAGTCATAAATTTTTCCTTGATTTTCAAATAGGGGGAATTGTTATTGCGGGTGGACGTTTATGCCCATATGGTGTAACAGGTTGGTTTTAGGCAGCCTGAAATGGGATGGGGATAAAACGCGTGGGCAAC
>CAUQSD010000091.1:0-7167 GCA_963520685.1 uncultured Kingella sp.
GGAAATATTTTCAAGCGTTCGAGAAGCGCGTTGCGAAGAAATGTGCCAAAGATGGGAATTTTGCAAAGGTCTCTGCCCATGCGTTTCAGGCTGCCCGAAAGTACCCGCTTTATTTTTGTTTCGCAAGGCGGAAAAAACAGGTTTCATTTGATTCAAACGGTTATGCCGTTTTGTTCTGCAACTTTATCCCGAACGCACGTTATATAATGCCGCCGCATTCCATTCTGCCGCATACCCATGTCTCCCGAACTGAAAAAACAGCTCAAACTCACCGACAACACCGCCAAAAAACTGGAAAAACTCGGCCTGCACAGCCTGTGGGATTTGGCACTGCACCTGCCGCTGCGTTATGAAGACGAAACCCGCATCACCCCGATTGCCGATGCCCCAATCGGCATGCCCTGTCAGGTGGAGGGCGAAGTGCTGTTGCAGGAAGTCCGGTTCGCGCCCAGAAAACAACTGCTCGCGCGGATAAGGGACCAAGCCGGCAGCCTGCTCAACCTGCGCTTCATCCACTTTTATCCCAGCCACCAAAAACAGCTCGCCAAAGGGCAGCGGGTGCGCGCCTTGGGCGAAATCAAACACGGTTTTTACGGCTTGGAGATGATTCACCCCAAGCTCAAAGCAGCGGACGAAGACACGCTGGCAGACAGCCTCACCCCCGTGTATCCCACCGTCAACGGCCTGAACCAGCCCACCCTGCGCCGCGCCGTTCAGGCTGCCCTTTCCGCAGCCGATTTGCACGAAGTCCTACCGGCAGACGTGCTGCACCGCCTGAACCTGCCCCCGCTGGCAGAAAGCCTGCGCCTGCTGCACAGCCCGCCGCCCGCAACGGATGCCGCGCAACTGGGCAACGGCGCACTGCCCGCACGGCAGCGTTTGAAGTTTGACGAACTTTTGGCGCAGCAGCTTTCCATGCGGCTGGCAAAACAGCGGCGGCGCGCAGGCGGCGCACCCCCCTTGGCGGGAGACGGGCGTTACACAAAGCAACTGCTCGCCTCACTGCCGTTTGCCCTCACCGATGCCCAAACCCGCGTGCTGGACGAAATCCGCGCCGACATGGCCAAGCCGCACCCCATGCACCGCCTGCTGCAAGGCGACGTAGGCAGCGGCAAAACCATCGTCGCCGCACTTGCCGTGTTGGCCGCACTGGAAGCCGAAGGCAACTTTCAGGCTGCCGTCATGGCCCCCACCGAAATACTGGCGGAACAGCACCACGCCAAATTCAAACAATGGTTTGAACCGCTCGGCATCAGCGTGGCATGGCTTTCAGGCAGCCTGAAAAAGCGCGACAGAGAACAGGCCAAAGCCGCACTGGCAGACGGACGCATCCGCGTTGCAGTCGGCACGCACGCCCTGTTCCAAGACGACATATCCTTTGCCAACCTCGGGCTGGCCGTGGTGGACGAACAACACCGTTTCGGCGTAGCACAGCGGCTTGCCCTGAAAAACAAAGGCAGCAGCGTCCACCAGCTCATGATGTCCGCCACCCCCATCCCGCGCACGCTGGCCATGAGTTTTTTCGCCGACTTGGACGTATCCTCCATAGACAGCCTGCCGCCCGGGCGCACCCCGATAAAAACACGGCTGGCAAACAACGCCCGCCGCACCGAAATAGAAGGCTTCGTACTCGCCAACTGCCGCAAAGGACGGCAAGCCTACTGGGTCTGCCCGCTGATAGAAGAGAGCGAAACCCTGCAACTGCAAACCGCCATAGACACACAGGCCGAACTTCAAGCCGCGCTGCCCGAGCTCAAAATCGGACTGGTACACGGCCGCATGAAACCCGCCGAAAAAGCCGAAACAATGGCAGCATTCGCAGCAGGCAGCCTGAACGTACTGGTGGCCACCACCGTCATTGAAGTCGGCGTGGACGTGCCCAACGCCGCACTGATGGTCATCGAACACGCCGAACGCATGGGACTCTCACAACTCCACCAACTGCGCGGGCGCGTCGGACGCGGCGCAGCGGCAGGCACCTGCGTACTGCTGTTTGCCGAACCACTGGGCGAAGTCGCCAAAGCACGCCTGAAAGTGATATACGAAAACACAGACGGCTTTGAAATCGCCCGCCGCGACTTGGAAATCCGCGGCCCCGGCGAATTTCTCGGCGCACGCCAAAGCGGCGCGCCCATGCTGCGCTTTGCCGATTTGTCGCAAGATTTGCACCTCTTGGAAGCCGCCCGCGAACTTGCCCCAAAACTGATTGCCGAAAACCCTGCCGCCGTTGCCGCACATCTGGAACGCTGGCTCGGCAGCAGGGAAGGCTATCTGGGCGCATAAGGCAGCCTGAAACCTTTGCAAACCTCCATTCGGCGTGTTCCGCAAAACCAAGGCCGACACACATAAAAAAGGATACGCACAACGCCAATTTGCGTAGGGCGGGCACTTGCTGCCCACGCGTTTTCAGGCTGCCATAACACGGCGAACCAACACAGCGCCTGCAAAGCACAGCCACTTCCCCCAAACCACAGAAAGGCACCCCCGTGAACATCAGCCAAGCCGCCCGACTTTCAGGGCTTTCCGCCAAACAAATCCGCGATTACGAAAAACTCGGCCTGCTGCCCCCCGCCCCCCGCAGCGCGGCAGGCTACCGCCGTTTCACCGAAGCCGATGCCGCACGGCTGTCGTTTATCCGCCATGCCCGCGAAGTCGGTTTCTCGCTCGCCCAAACTGCCCGCTTGTTGGAACTCAACGACAACCCCGCCCGCAAAAGCCGCGAAGTCAAACAGCTTGCCGCCGAACACATCGCCGAGTTGGACGAAAAAATACAAAAACTGCAAACCATGCGCCGTAACCTGCAAGCATGGCACGACCAATGCGCAGGCGACGAACAGCCCGCCTGCTGCATACTGGCAGGACTGGGCAGCCCGCAAAGCTGAACGCCCCGCCGCATCAGGCAGCCTGAAAGCGTGCAAATACGCTATAATCCGCCCGTTTACCTGATTTAACCCAAACCCGCAACGGAGCAAACATGAGTTCGATTGTTGATATTTTCGCCCGCGAGATTCTGGATTCTCGCGGCAATCCCACCGTAGAGTGCGATGTGCTGCTGGAAAGCGGCGTGATGGGACGCGCAGCCGTGCCCAGCGGCGCGTCCACCGGCCAAAAAGAAGCCCTGGAACTGCGGGACGGCGATTCCTCACGCTATAACGGCAAAGGCGTACTCACAGCCGTGGAACACATCAACAACGAAATTGCCCAAGCCCTAATCGGCATAGATGCCAGCGAACAGACCTATATAGACCAAATCATGCAGGAGCTGGACGGCACGGAAAACAAAGCCAACCTCGGCGCAAACGCCACGCTCGCCGTATCGCTCGCCTGCGCCCGCGCCGCCGCCGAAGACGCAGGGCTGCCGCTTTACCGCTATCTGGGCGGAGCCGGCCCGATGTCGCTGCCCGTGCCGATGATGAACGTCATCAACGGCGGCGAACACGCCAACAACAGCCTGAACATCCAAGAATTCATGATTGTTCCCGTGGGCGCGGCCAGCTTCCGCGAAGCCCTGCGCTGCGGCGCAGAAGTGTTCCACGCGCTCAAAAAACTCTGTAACGACAAAGGATTCCCCACCACAGTCGGCGACGAAGGCGGCTTTGCCCCCAACCTCGCCAGCCACGAAGAAGCCCTGCAACTGATGCAGCAGGCCGTGGAAGCCGCAGGCTACACCGCAGGCAAAGACGTATTGTTCGCGCTGGACTGCGCCGCCAGCGAATTCTATGCAGACGGCCGTTACCATCTGGATGCCGAAAGCAAGGCATACACCAGCGAAGAATTTGCCGATTATCTTGCCGACCTCGCAGCGCGCTATCCCATCATCTCCATTGAAGACGGCATGGACGAAAACGATTGGGAAGGCTGGAAACGCCTAACCGAAAAACTCGGCAGCAAAGTGCAGCTTGTCGGCGACGATTTGTTTGTAACCAACCCCAAAATTCTGGCGGAAGGCATCGCAAAAGGCGTGGCAAACGCACTTTTGGTGAAAGTGAACCAAATCGGCACATTAAGCGAAACCCTGCGCGCCGTGGATTTGGCAAAACGCAGCCGCTATGCCAGCGTGATGAGCCACCGCTCCGGCGAAACCGAAGATGCCACCATCGCCGATTTGGCCGTCGCCACCAACTGCATGCAGATAAAAACCGGCTCGCTTTCCCGCTCCGACCGCATGGCGAAATACAACCAGCTTCTGCGCATAGAAGAAGAACTGGGCAGCGCGGCGAGCTATCCGGGCATCGGCGCGTTTTACCAATTGCAGCGTTAAGCCCGCATCAGGCAGCCTGAAACCGCAAAAAGCCGTTCAGGCTTCGGCTGCCTGAAACCCGAAAAAGGACACAGATGAAACGCATCACATGGGCATTGCTCGCCGCATTGGCCGTTCTGCAATACCAAATTTGGATAAACGGCGGCGGGTTGCGCAGCCGGTATACCGAATCGCAGAACAAAGCCGCAGGCATCGCCCGCCGCAACGCCGAGCTGCGCCGCGAAAACGCCATGCTGCGCGCACAGGTGGACGACCTGAAAAACGGCTACGAAGCCCTTGCCGAACTTGCCCGCAGCGAACTGGGCTATATAGAAGACGGCGAAACCTATTACAGCCTCAAATCCGAATAACCCGATTTTGCCCACAAGAGCAGCACCATGAACCAAAACAAACCGGAATCCGACCCACGCTACGACGCCTTCGTGCGGCGGGCAGTGCAAAGCCGCATGGTCTACACCTTGCAGGATGCAGACGGCTTCTATGCCGAATGCCCCTCCGAAGCGTATGACGACTTGGGCGAACCCGTCCCCGTCTATTGCTTTTGGGACAGCGCGGAAGACGCAGAAGCCTGTCGCGGAGACGAATGGGAAGACTACACCGTAACCCTGATAAGCCTCGACGACTTCATGAACGAAATCCTGCTGGATATGGACGAAGACTACAAACTGGCAGGCGTGGCGTTTGACGAAGAACTGTATGGCACGGAAATAGAACCCGTTGATTTGCTCGGCGACCTGCTGAACGAAATCCGCCTGCAAAACCAAATCCACGAATATCCCGATTACGCCGATTTGCAGGCATACCGCGAAGACTGGCTGGCAGAGGCCGCCGCCGGAGACAAACCCGTTATCCATTAAACCTTTTCAGGCAGCCTGAAAACGGCTGCGAAAGGAGTCCGCCATGCGCGCCACCCGCTTTGTCCTTCCGCTTTCAGGCTGCCTGGTTCTGCTCTCGGGCTGTATGTATGCCGACACGCCCGAAGGCCGCTTCGGCGCGATAGACATCCCGCTGCCCGTCAGCAGCCACACCACCATCAACAAAACCGTAACCGTGAACGCCCCGCCCGGCACCACCGTAAACATCAGCGAAACCGTGCCGCCCACCGTCATCTATCGTGACCGCCCGCCGCCCCGCCCGCGCCACTGCTATTACGACGACTTCGAACACAGGCGCGTATGCCGCTGGTAACGCAACGAATGCAGGCAGCCTGAAAGCCGCTTTTGCCGTTTTCAGGCTGCCTCTTTTGCGCAAAACGCGCGGGCAGCAGTGCCGTGCCTACCTTGCCGAGAAAGGCCTCAGATTCCATCGCCGCACACAGGGGAACGGATGCGTCATACCGGTTTCACACGCGTTTTGCCCTTTCAGGCTGCCTTGAAACACAGAACGCGTGGACAACGGATGCCCCATCCGCCCGCCGCCTCATGCCATCATCATTTTATAGTCGATTAAAATTGCAATGATACGGCGTTGGCTCGCCTTGACATACTACCTGTACGCCTTGCGGCTCGCCGCCTTGTCTCATTTTTATTTTAATCGACTATAACCAACCGCATATGCCCGTAATTACTTGATAAAGCCCCCATCATGACCGCATGCCCCATCTTCGCCACCTGCCCGCGCGGCTTGGAAAACATCCTTGCCCAAGAATTCGCCGCCCAAGGCTGCACCGGAATCCAAACCGCCGAAGGCGGTGTGTCCGCCCGCGCCGACACCGCCGCCCTTTATCGCGCCAACCTACATTCCCGCACCGCCGGCCGCATCCTGCTCCAACTTGCCCACGCCCCCTACCGCAGCGAAGACGATTTATACCGCCTTGCCCACAACACCCGCTGGGAAGACTGGTTCACCGCCGCCCAAACCATCAAAATCCAAGCCGAAGCCAAACGCGCGCGCGTCAAAAGCCTCGAATTTGTCGTACTCAAAACCAAAGACGGCATCTGCGACCGCTTCCGCAGCAGCCAAGGCGAACGCCCCAGCATAGACAAAGCCCGCCCCGACATCCGCATCCGCCTGTTTTTGGACGACAAAACCGCCACCCTTTATCTGGATACCAGCGGCGAAGCCCTGTTCAAACGCGGCTACCGTCAAAACGCAGGCGCAGCCCCTTTGCGCGAAAACCTTGCCGCAGGACTGCTGCTGCTTGCAGGCTACAACGGCAGCCGCCCCCTGCAAGACCCCTTCTGCGGCAGCGGCACCCTCGCCATAGAAGCCGCATGGATTGCACAGAACCGCGCCCCCGGTTTGATGCGCCGCTTCGGTTTTGAACAGTTTTCCAACTGCGACCGCTCCTTGTGGGCCAAACTCAAAGCCCAAGCCTGCGAACAAATCAGGCAGCCCCAACACCCCATATCCGCGAGCGACACCGACCGAGCCCTGTTGCACGAAGCCCGCGCCAACGCCCAAGCCGCCCAAGCCGCCGACCACATCGTCTTCACCGCCGCCGACGCACTGGATGCCGGACCCAACGGCGAAAACGGCCTGCTGATTGCCAACCCGCCCTACGGCGAACGCCTGTCCGACAGCCAAACCCTGCACGCCCTTTATCCCCAGTTTGCCGCCCGCCTCAAACAATACTACGCAGGTTGGACGGCAGCCTTGTTCAGCGGCGATATGGAACTGCCCCGCCTGATGCGGCTGAAACCCCGCCGCAAAATCCCGCTTTACAACGGCAAGCTGGACTGCCGCCTGTTCCTGTTTGACATGGTTGCGGGCAGCAACCGCAATTAGGCCAAGCGAATCGCGTTTCAGGCTGCCTTATTTAGAACAGCGGACGCGTGGGCAGCGAGTGCCCACCCTACACACCGCGCAGATTCAGGATAAGACGGCAAACGGCAAAACGCTTATGAGCAACACCCGCAAAAAGACATGCGCACAACACCGTTCCCCGTAGGGTGGGCACTTGTTGC
>CAUQSD010000092.1:0-6755 GCA_963520685.1 uncultured Kingella sp.
TTACGCCCGATTTGACGATGCGCTACTGTCCTATTTTGATTTTAATTGACTATACGTTTTAAGGCAGCCTGAAAACGCGTGGGCATAAATGCCCATCCTACGGAAACTTGGCCGAAAACGGTATCGCCGAGCGTGGTGTCTGAATGGCTTGATTTGAGTTTTTGTATTTTTATCCGACGAGCTTAAAAATACAGTTGCTCCTTACGCGAGCCATGTTGCTAGATAGGAATTTAAGCAAAGTAGGGGGGGCACTCGCTGCCCACGCGTTTTGCGTCCGAAAAGCAGCCCGAACGCGTGGGCATAAATGCCCACCCTACACGTTTTTCGGCAATGCGCTTCAAGGCAGCCTGAAAAGCCGTTTCCGGTTTTCAGGCTGCCTGTGCCGCCGGTCAGATTCCGCCTGCCTGCCGTGCGTCGCGGCGGCGTTTCCACTGCCATGCGTAGCCGGTGATAACGGGCATGGCGGCAAGGGCGGCTTTAAACGCCCAAGTGGCATACCAAGGCTTGTTCAGCACAATCATGTTTACGGAATCGGCGGCGGCAGTGTGGCGCAGGGCAAACCAGTCCAGCCAAGGACACCAGCAGGCGACAAACAGCCCTGCCAGCAGGGGATAAAGCCCCGTTGCGCGCTCGTGCGTCCACAGCCAAAAACAGGCGGCGAGCCACAGGAGGGTAAAGCCGGTAATCATCAGCGTGTATTTTGCGGATGCGGCGGTTGCCCAGCCTGCGGCGAAATAGGTTGCCGCCAGAAATGCGGCGCACAGCATCAGCATCAGGATTTCTTCGGGTCGTTTGAACATGGTTGCTCCTTCTGGTTTGCGGGGGATTCAGGCTGCCCCAAATCTCGTGCCAAGGCTTCCAGCTTGGCGGCGTGGTCGGGAAATTCGCGCAGCAGGTCGCGTTCGCTGCGGGTGGCGGACATGGCGAAGCGGATGCCGTCGGGTTCAAACAGCAGCCATGCGCGTTTCTCGCGGATGTAAAACATAAATACCGTTCCCAGCACCAACAGCACCGAGCCGATATACACCAAGGCCGCCCCGGGCGATTTGGCCATCTGCAAGCCGGACATGTTCACCTGTTTGAAGGTGGCAAGCTGCATCAGCACGGGTGCTTGGAAGCGGGTGAGCGAGGTGTAGCCGTCCAAGCTGTTGAGGATAAACCTGCCGCGCGTTTCGCCTGGCGGGATTTCGGGCAGCCCCGCATCGCGCAGGGCTTGGGTCAGGGCGGTGTCTGCCGCGCCGTATAGGATTTGGTACATCAGTTCGCCGGTTTTCTGCTGCATATCGGCGGGAACGTTGTTTTTGATGTGGTCGTTGATGGCGGTGTAGCCGCCTTCGGCAAACTGGCGCAGCAGGTTTTCCACCGCCAGCCTGAAATCGGCGCGGTTTTTCTCGTCCACGCCCGCCACCGCCGCTTCCACCACCGCCGCGCGTTTTTCAGGCTGCATCAGAACGCCGCGCCACGCCATAAAGCTGTCCGGCTTGCCGGAAGGGTCGGCGGGCAGCATCAGCCAGCGGTATGGCTCGTCCGGCGCGGTGCGCTCGCCCGTGGCAAAAAACAGCGCACCCTCGCGCGGCAGCGGCAGCATATAGCTGACATATTCGCGCGCCTGCCCTGCGGCATCGCGGATTTTGTAGGACACGGTGGGCCCTGCGTTTTGGAAGGCTTTGGGTTGGTTTACGCTGCGGATTTCGTGCAGCGTGCCGCCGCCCGTGCCGTTTTCAGGCTGCGCCTCTTCCACATTGAACACACGCAGCTCGCCCACTTCCAAGCGATATTGCCCCTGCTTGCCCAAATCCAGCGGAAACGCGCGCTGCGACACGGCGTTGAACGGCACAGGCGCCGCATCGGGCAGGCGCAGGTTCCAAGCCTTGAAGCCGACATCCGAGCCACCGTCGCCGTAGCCCGCCTGATACACGGTTACGCCGTGCAGTGTGAACGGATGGTTTACGCGGACGGTGCGCGCAAACGTTTCACCGGTTTCCTTATCGGTAATCAGCAAATCGCTGGCGAAATCTTTGGGCATCCCCGTGTCGTAAAAATCAATATGGAACTTTTTCAGCGTTATCAAAAAAGGCAGCTCTTGCAGCAGCACGCCCTTGTCGGCATTGATAAAAGTGGCATCGGCAGACTGGCCTTCTATGATTTCGGTGTTGCCGCGAAACGAAGGATTGCGCACGGACAGGCGGCTTTGCGGCGGAAAATCGGCGGCATACTGGCTTTGCGTATCCGGCACGATGCTGCCCGACAGAATGCCGATTTTCAGCAGAAGGTTGCTGTCAACCAGCCCGCCCAAACAGATAACGATGATGGCACTGTGGGCCAGAATATAGCCCCATTTGTTTGCCGCCCCTTTTTTGGCCGCAAGCAGCACGCTGCCGTCGGCACGGGGTTCGCAGCGGGTTTGAAAGCCGTTTACTTGAAGATAGCGTTCGGCGGTTTCGGGTTTCAGGCTGCCCGCAAGCAGCACGCTGTGGCGCATATGCGCGAGCGATTTGGCGGTGGCGTTCAGGCGGAACGAGCGCATTTCGCGCAGAAAAGGCGGCACATTGCGCCACAGGCACAGACTTGTGCTGGCAACCAGAAACAGCATAATCAGCACAAACCAAGGTGAGGCATACACGTCATACAGCCCCAAAAACCCGAAAATCTCCGCCCAAAACGGGCCAAACTTAACCACATAATTCTGCTTGGGCTGGTTCTGCTGCAACACCGTACCGATAACGGACGCCACCGCCAGCAGCGAGAGCAGCGCCACGGCAAAGCGCATGGAGCTCAAAAACGCAAACCACGGGCGGCGGGCAAGGGGAACTTTGCGGGAGGACTGGGACATGGTTTCAGGCTGCCTTAGTTCGGGGTTGGCAGAAAACGCTTTCAGGCTGCCTGAAAACCCGATTCAGGCAGCCTGAAAGCAACATCAGGCGGCTATTTCAAACCTTGGATATAGTTGGAAACGGCTTTGATTTCTTCTTCGCCCATGCGTTTGGAAATGTCTTCCATGATTTCGTTGGGCGACTTGCGCGCACCCGAAGCATAGGCTTTGATTTGCTCGGCCACATAAGGCGCGTGCTGCCCGCTCAGGCGGGGAAAGGCATCAATTGCCGCACCGCCGCCGGGGAAGCCCGCCCCCGCAGGACCGTGGCAGGACATACAGGCGGGGATGCCTTTTTCAGGCAGCCCGCTGCGATAGATTTTTGTGCCCAACGGGATATTTTGTTTCGGGTTGGATTCGCCGGCTTTGGCCTGCTGCGTGGCGTAATATGCGGCAACGTTGCGGATATCGGCATCGCTCAGGCTCTGCACCATCGGCGCCATCACGGCAGAAGCACCCGTGGTGCGTTTGCCCGTTTTGATGTCCTGCGTCTGTTTCACGATGTATTCGGCATGCTGTCCTGCCACTTTGGGATACATCGGCACCATGCTGTTGCCGTCTGCCGCGTGGCAGCCGATGCAGATGGTGGAAGCAGTCTGCTTGCCTTTGTTCAAATCGGCAGGCGCGGCAACGGCCAGCCCGCATAGGGCCAGCGCAGCCAACAGGGTAGAACGTTTCATGGAAAATGCTCCTGAATCAATCAGGGCAGCAGGGCTGCCCGAATATATTGTTATTAAGGATTTGAGACCGTTTGCAGTTTTGGGAAATGTAAAAACCGATAAACTTTCAAACGTGGTATTCTATATCAGATTCACATAACTTTACCAGCCATGAACATATTTCAAAACGCAAAATTCTTTACCACGGTCAATCATTTGAAAGATTTGCCCGACACCCCCGCCGAAATCGCCTTTGTGGGACGCAGCAACGCGGGCAAATCCAGCGCCATCAACACGCTTTGCGGACACACGCGGCTGGCGTTTGTTTCCAAAACGCCGGGGCGCACGCAGCACATCAATTTCTTTGAACTGGCAAACGGCAACTTTATGGCCGATTTGCCCGGCTACGGCTATGCGCAGGTTCCCGAAGCCGTGCGCGCGCACTGGGTGGCGCTGCTGGGCCGTTATCTGCAAACCCGCCGCCAGCTTGTCGGGCTGGTGCTGATTATGGACGCGCGCCATCCTTTGAAGCCGCTGGACGTGCAGATGCTGGATTTCTTTGCCGAAACCGGCCGCCCCGTGCACATCCTGCTCTCCAAAGCCGACAAGCTCTCCAAGATGGAGCAGGGCAAGACGCTTTCGGCCGTAAAACGCGCCCTGCAACCGTTTGCCGAACGCCAGTCCGTATCCGTCCAGCTTTTTTCCAGCTTGAAAAAACAGGGCATGGAAGAGGTAAACCGTATCGTAGCGCAATGGTTTGCAGCGTTTCAGGCTGCCTCTGCGGATATGCCCGACACGGCGGGGCTGCCTGAAAACCGCACCTAAAAAATTTCCTTCTGCACGACACCGCCATGAGCCGCCCGAAATCCCGTTCCCACCGCCAGCCGCGATACAAAACCGCCCCTTCCCCGAAACCCGTCCGCAGCCCGACTGCCGATATGCAGGCTGCCTTCATGCGGCGCGGTGGTGTGCGGATGCAAGGCGGCAGCACGTTTTATGCTGTTTCCCGGTTCGGCACGGTGATTATGTCCGTTGCCACGCTTGCCCTCGGCGTTTCGGCGGTTTTTGCCCTGACGGCATTGCCGCCGTTGTCAGACGCAGGCATTGCGTGGCGGACAATCCTTGCAATACCGCCCGTCCTGATTTGGCTGCGGCTGACCGAGCCTTGGTGGTTCGGGCTGACCACGTGCACCTTCGCCAAAACAACTCTGGACTCTTTGATTCTATACGGCGCATTCGGGCGGGTGCGGCAGAGGTTTGACCGCCGCGAATGCACATTTAGCGAAACAGGCAGCAGAGTGCCTACATTACGCGTGCGCCGGCACAACCGATATTTTTCCCGCACCATTGACACAGCCTTGTGCGCCAACGCCCAAGCGCTGATTTGCGAGCTGACCTCGCGGTAACGCCGTTTTCCAAAATCCGTCCATTTGATGATTCAGGCAGCCTGAAAACGCCAAAACAGTTTTTTCAGGCTGCCTTGCCGTCTGCAATGTCCAGCCTGTTCCGCCCAAACCACAACGCTGCGCCTGCCGCCAGTCCCAAAACAAGGGCAACGCCGTAGGCCGCTGTGTAGCCGAACGTCTGTGCCGTTCTCAGGGCAAAAAAGCCTGCGCCGTAAGTGCCGAGCAGAATGACGGAAAATTGCAGGCTGCTGTCCAATACGGCGGTTTCCGGGGCGGATTTGTCCATCACCAGCGCGAGCAGCACGGGCATCAGCAGGGTGTAGCTCACGCTCAATGCGGCAATTTGGGCGGCGGCAAGATAAGGCGATACGGCGGCGGCGCGGTCGGCAAGCATCATGGCGGCCAGCAGGGGAAACTGTACGGAATACAGCATAAACATCAATCTGCCGCGCGGCATACGGCGGCTCAGGCGGCCCGCCCAAGGCGTAACAATCAGGCAGGCAACGGGGATGGCGACGGTGAGGATGTTGCCCGTTTGCAGCGGGGTGAAACCCAGCGCAATGAGCTTAGGGACGAAGGTGGCGGCGGCAAAGGCATAGGGCATGGCGGCGGTAAACAACAACACCAGCCAGCGGAGGCCTGTTTCAGGCTGCCGCCAAAAGCTGACCAAACGGGCGGCAAGTGCAGGCAGCCGGTCTGCGGCGGCGGGGCTGGCCGGTTCGCGGTAAACCGCAAGCTGGGCAAACATGATGACGGAAAACGCCATGACAAACGACACTGCCGCCGTCCATCCGTATTGTTGGTATAGCCACAGCACCAGTGCGCCGCCAATCATTTTGCCGCCGCGCGCCGCCATGGTTTGGACCACGCCGCCGAAACCGCGCTCGTGCGGGGGCAGCAGCACGCAGCTCAAACCAAGCATGGCGCAGCCGTATACCGTTCCTGCGGCGGCAACCAGCAGGCAGAGAACGGCCAGCAGCGGAAAATTTGCGGTGATGCTGCGGTCGGACATCAAAATAAAAGTGGCCGTCAGCACGGCGGTTGCACCCAGCAACCATAACCGGAAACGCCCGAACCGTTCTGACACGCGCCGTTCCATCAGCGCGGCAAACAGCACTTTGCCCGCTTCAATGCCGCCGATGAGTTGCAGCCAGCTTAAACGGTTCAGGTCGTAGTTTTGCTGCTTCAACACGGCAAACAGGGTAACGAAATAAAAGCCGGTCAGGGTGAATTTGTATGTGCTGCCTGTGGCGAGCAGCAGCCAGTCGCGCAGGGTGGGGCGGTGCATGGGCGTGTCTTTCGGTGGGCGGGTTGAAGGGGGTTTTTTAACGCGGGTCGGGGATTGGCCCGCGTTGGAGAACCCCAAAGGATTCGGAACAATCTATTGTTTCTATGTCAATAAATTATCAAGAAAGTGCTTCAGTCGAGCAATATTGCTGCACTTTGTCTGCCGGGTTGGCGGTTTTGTAAAACGTTGGGGCGGAGATTTCGGTCATACGTAAAACACGCGTTTTCAGGCTGCCTTCGGGAAACAATGCGTGGGCAGCACGTGCCCGCCCGACATTCTTCACCATTGCCTTACTGTCTGCGGTTCAAAGCAACGGCATCGCGAAACGCGCAGATAATCAAGGTCTGTGTCTCACCAAAACATTGCACCCCAACACGCCGAAGGCAGCCTGAAAGCTGTTTTTGCGCTTTTAGGCTGCCTTTGCTGCGGCCGGCATACGTATAGTCGATTAAAATAAAAATGAGACAAGGCGGCGAGCCGCAAGGCGTACAGGTATAGTAAATTAAAAACAAAATAGTACAATACTCAAC
>CAUQSD010000093.1:0-6741 GCA_963520685.1 uncultured Kingella sp.
TTAATCATGTTTTGTCCTTTCATATGATGAATTGCAGATGGTTTTTCGCTACACTATTTCGTACCAATTAGCGACTGACAAAATGGTGGGCAAAAGCCCACCACTTCAAGTTGATGTTTTATCATTAACCAAACACTTTTTTCAAATGTGCTTGGTAGTCTGCGAAGTATTGTTCTACTTGTGGATTTTTAACTACATCGTTACATGTAAATGTCGGTAGACGGGTCAAACCGATGAACTCGTTGAGTTTGTGGAAAGGCATGTACACAGCATCCACATCTTTGCCTTCAAAGAAGTCGCCTTCACGGGTGAACGCTTCAATCGGCGCATTCCAAGTAAGCGAAAGCATGTGTTTTTTGCCTTGCAACAAACCACCTGTGCCAAATCCTTCAGTTGGACTAACACGATGACGGCCATCACTGTGGTAAAGCTTGCCGTGTCCAGCGATAAATACTTCGTCTATGTATTTCTTCACTGTCCAAGGCTCGTGCATCCACCAAACAGGCATCTGCCAAATCACGGCATCCATCCACAAGAATTTTTCGATTTCTGCCTCAACATCATAGCCAGCATCAATCACAGTTTCTTTTACATTGTGTCCAAGTGCGGTCAAAACTTCTTTTGCTTTTTTGTGAAGCGTGTTGTTTAACTCACCATGCGAATGGCCGAATTCTTTACCACCGTTTAATAATAAAATGTTCATTTTTACTCCTAGAATAAATAATTTATAAAAAGGGATGTGATGTTTGCGGTTATTGTCCCGTTTTCCATGAAGCGATACGTTTCAAATTATCCACCGTGTCGTGATTGACGATGGCGTCAAACGTGCCGTCCAGTTTGGCAATTTCTGCTTTGTCTTCATCGCTGAGGGCAAAGTCAAAGACGTTCAAGTTTTCCGCCATACGTTCGGGTTTGGTGGATTTTGCCAATACAATGATGCCACGTTCCACCAGCCAGCGGGTAATCACTTGTGCCACAGATTTGCCGTATTTCGCACCGATTTTGCTTAACACGAGATTGTGGAAAATATCGTTTTTGCCTTCAGCAAACGGCGCCCATGCTTCCACGGCGATGCCTTCAGCCTGCAAAGCGGCAACGGCTTCGGTTTTTTGTTGGAACGGATTGATTTCAATCTGATTGGCTTGCGGCATCACTTTATTGAATAGTCCCAAATCCACCGCGCGTACGGGCGAAAAATTGCTCACGCCGATGGCGCGGATTTTGCCGGCTGCCTGATACTCTTCCAGCGCGCGCCATGTGCCGTAGCTGTCGCCGTAAGGCTGATGAATCAGCACCATATCGATGTAATCCAAATTCAGACGGCCTAATGAACGATCCAGCGAGGCTTTGGCGGCTTCGTAGCCGAAATTTTCCACCCAAATTTTGGTGGTAACGAACAATTCTTCGCGCGCCACGCCGCTGTTTTTAATTCCCAAACCGACTTCGGTTTCATTCATATAAACCTGCGCGGTGTCGATGTGACGATAGCCTGCCTTGATGGCGGCAATCACGGCCTGTTCGGTTTCTGCGGGCGGAATTTGGAATACGCCGAAACCAAGTGCAGGAATTTGTACGCCGTTGTTTAATGTGATGTTTTGCATGATATTGTCTCCTGTTTGTTCTCATGAAAGTGTAGCCATTTTAGCCCGTGTTTTTATTGAGATAAATTAGGTTTGTTTTTATTATGTAATGAATTAAATTCACTAATAAAAGAGAGTTTAAAGAGAAAATGCAGAACTTTAACGAGCTGAATTATTTTTTGACACTCGCACAAACGCAGAGTTTTGTGAAAGCGGGGCAGCTTTTGGGGATTTCTTCTTCGGCGTTGAGCCACAGCATGAAAAATCTGGAAACGCGGCTGAACCTGCGCCTGCTCAACCGCACTACGCGCAATGTGTCGCTGACCGAAGCCGGGCAACAGCTTTTCGACCAACTTTTCCCACTTTATCAAGCCATAAACCAAGAAGTCGATGCATTAAATGATTTTTTGAATACGCCATCGGGATTGATTCGCATCAACGCCCCGGCGATGGCAGCGGAAGCCGTGTTGTATCCAAAATTAAAGCCGATTTTGAACCAATACCCGAAAATCCGCTTGGAAATCGTGGTGGACGACCGTTGGGCGGACATTGTGAAAGAAGGGTTTGATATGGGCGTGCGGCTGGGCAACGATGTGGCAAAAGAGATGGTTGCGGTGCCGATTTCCGCACCGCTCAAAATGGCGTTGGTCGCCTCGCCCGATTATTTGGCGCAACACGGTTCGCCGAAAAATATTGACGATTTGCAGCAGCACCGCCTCATCGGCACAAAGCTCTCCGCCGAACACGGCGCGGAAATGCAGTGGGAATTCAAATACAAAAAAGAGCTGATTACATTCACGCCCAAATCGCAGTTTTCCATCAACAACCATCTACGCCTGCAAGCCGTTTCAGACGGCCTCGGCATCGCGTGGGTGGCACATATGAGCGTGGCGGATGCAATCCGTTCGGGGAAAGTGGTCGAGCTGTTGCCTGAATATGCCATCACTTACGATCCGCTTTACCTCTATTACCCCAGCCGCCGCGGGCATTCGAATGTGTTTAAGCTGATTGTGGATGCGCTGCGGGTGGGGGCTACCTGAAAAATAAAAAGCAGCCTGCACATTAGGAAAACAAAGTGCAGGCTGCTTTTCATAACCAACCACACCATCACCCATACTTTCAGGCAACCTTTAAACAACAAAAATAAAACACAAAAGCCAAAAAACGCCCCATGATTTCCCACTAAGAAAACATATTCTTCCCCAAACGGGATGGTTCGCACAAAAGTTTCCCGTAAAATCATCCGATTCAAAACGAATTGGGAAACACCATGAACAAAATGCCCGTATTGTTTGTCGGACACGGCAGCCCGATGAACGCGCTGGACGTGGAAAACCCGTTCAACCAAGGCTTCCGCCGCATCGTGCAGAAATTTGCCAAGCCCAAAGCCATTCTGATGATTTCGGCGCACTGGTACGGCAACCGTTTGCAGGTAACGTCCGGCGAACGCCCCGAAATGATTTACGATTTTTACGGCTTCCCCGCAGCACTCAGCCAAGTGCAATATCCCGCGCCCGGCTCGCCCGAACTGGCGGGGCAGGTGCGCTCGTTGTTGCAGCCTGCAAATGTGGAAACGAACCCGGAACGCGGCCTCGACCACGGCGCGTGGGCGGTGCTGAAACACCTGTATCCCGAAGTCGACATTCCCGTGGTACAGCTCGGATTGAACCTGATGCAGCCTGCACAATGGCATTTTGATTTGGCGAAAAAACTCGCCCCGCTGCGCGAACAAGGCGTGCTGGTGGCCGGCAGCGGCAACATCGTGCACAACCTGCGCGCCATGCGCCGCGAACCCGCCGCGGGCTACGACTGGGCAATAGGCTTCCGCAATGCCGTCAACCGCGCCCTTGCCGCGCGGGACAACGACACACTGGTGCATTACGAACGGCAGGGGGACGCCGCCGCGCTCTCCGTGCCAACCCCCGAACACTACCTGCCGCTGCTCTATACCGCCGCGCTGCGCGAACCGCAGGACGATATGGAAATATTCAATGACGAACTCGCCTTTGGCTCAATCAGCATGACTTCTGTTTTGATAGGGTAAGGGGTCACAACAAAACAACGCGTGCGAACCCGCGCACGCCTTCCCAAAAGCCCGCTACGAAGACGGCTTGGACACGGCGAAATCGAACGTATTGGCCGACGTATTGCGACAAATCGGCTGCACGCAGGCAGCGGAAATCCTGACCAACCTCGCCGCCGAAGAAGAAGCCAAGCAGCGCATTGCCGACGGCGCAGATTGCTTCGGACAGTTTGGACACTAACCGCCATTGTGCTGATGGTTTCCGGCAACCGATCCGCCGAAGGAAAGGGAATAGGCCGAAAGCAGTATCGCCCAAACGCAAAAGCAGCCTGCACTTTGAAATTGAAGTGCAGGCTGCTTTTTATCTTGCCGACATGTGTTCCAGCACCTCCCCAAAATAATCCGCCACTGCCCTTACGCTGGGGCTGCGGCGCACGTCTTCGTGCATCACCAGAAAGAGTTCCGCTGCGAATTCAGGTAGCGGGGCATCTGGATTGAGTGAGACGGGATGCAGCCTGTCGGCGGGGAACACGGCGAAATCAGGCAGGATACCGATGCCGATTTGTTCGCACACGGCTTGTTTGACGGCGGCGAAGTCGTTGCTGGCGAAGGAAATGTCGGCATCTTCGCCGATTTGTTCGGCAAACCAGCGGGAAAAACGGGTGTTTACGGCAATTTGCACGAAACGCCAGTCTTCGCGGCGGATGGTTTTCAGGTAGCCTTCATGGCCGTAGATGCGGTAGGAGAAATGGGCGATACGGCGCACGGCAAGGTCGTTTTGGGTGGGGCGGACGAGGCGCAGGGCGATGTCGGCTTGGCGGCCGTGCAAGTCGGCGAGTGCGGCATCACTTTGAATGATAAGACGTATATCGTTGTGTTTGCGGTAGAAATCGGCAATGTGGGGCATCAGCAGGAGTCGGGCGACGAATGGCGGTGCGGAAATGACGACGCTGTGCCGCAGCTCGGCCTGTTCGCGTGCAGTACGCTGCAACATGCTCATATCTTTGCAGATTTCGCAGGCATGGCGGTAAAGTCGTTCGCCTTCGGGGGTGAGCAGGTAGCGTTTGCCGATGCGGTCAAACAGGCGCAGGCCGAGTGCGTTTTCCAGCTGGGCGATTTGCCGCGAAACGGTGCTGTGCTGCACGCCCAGGTGTTCGGCAGCGGCGGTAAGGGTTTGTTTTTCCACGAGGGTGGTGAAGTGGCGGATGCCGTTCCAGTCCCAATCCATTATTGCTTCCTTTGTGCATGTTTTGGCTGTGTTTGCCAATTTATCTTATTTTCGTGTTTTTATAAACGGTTTAAACTACACGATATGGATTTTTTGAGGGGAGCGAGATGAAAAAATTGCCGAAAAAATACGCGGGCGTATTGTTTTCTTTTTACGCCTCAGCGGTGATGGTGCTGATTGTGAGCGCGGTGCTGGTGGCTCTGAATATCGGCATCGACGCGGGCTACCCGCTGCGTTTGTTGAAATCATATTTGATTACTTGGCCGGTGGCATTCGCCAGCCTGCTCGGCGTGCGACCGTTGGTGGTGAAATGGGTGGCGGCTTCGGTGGCGGATTGAGGCTACCTGAAAACATGAATAAAGCAGTGACAACCCTAATTGCATCAAAGTGCAGGCTGCTTTCAGTTTCACAAAAGCTCCGCTTTTCATAGACAAACTAATATTGTTTTTAAATTTCAGACGGCTGAATACAGCCAAAAGCTCCTCTGAAAACCAGCCTTTATTTACCAACCTTGCAGACAGGAGACACACATGTCCGACAAACCCATTCTCTACGTTGTAACCAGCAATGCCGTTAAAGGTGCAAGCGGCCAGCCCACCGGCTTTTGGTTGTCCGAACTCACGCACCCCATGCACGAAACCGAAGCCGCCGGGCACCGAAGCGAAATCGCCGCCATCCGAGCCGGAGTCGCCCCCGTTGATGCCGACAGCCTGAATATGGATGACCCCGTGAACGCCCATTACTGGCAGCAAACTGACCTGCAACAACGTTTGCAAGCTGCGCCCGGGCTGGGCGGTCTGAACGGCGCGGACTATTCCGCCATTCTGTTTACCGGCGGCTACGGTACGATGTGGGATTTCCGCGAAAGCCTTGACGCGCAACGCCTTATCCGCGAAGTGTACGAAAACGGCGGTATCGTTGCCGCCGTCTGCCACGGCCCTGCCGCGCTGGTGGACGCGAAACTTTCTAATGGCGAATATCTGGTCAGCGGCAAAAACGTTGCCGCTTTCACCAACGCCGAAGAAGAAGCAACGGGCGGAGCTAAAATCGTCCCCTTCCTGCTGGAAACCGCGCTCGTTGAACACGGCGCAAAACACCATGCCGCGCCGAACTGGGCGGAAAACGTGGTGGTGGACGGCCGTCTGATTACCGGTCAAAACCCGGCATCCGCCAAAGGCGTAGGGGTGGCGTTGGCAAAGGCATTGGGTTGATGAAGTGAAAAAAGCAGCCTGTACTTTGGAAATTGAAGTGCAGGCTGAGACCTTTGCAAAATTCCCCAAAATCCCCTAAATTCCCACTAAGACATTTAGGGGATTTTCCATGAGCACCTTCTTCCAACAAACCGCACAAGCCATGATTGCCAAACACATTGACCGCTTCCCACTATTGAAGTTGGATCAGGTGATTGATTGGCAACCGATCGAACAATACCTGAACCGTCAAAGAACCCGTTATCTTAGAGACCACCGCGGCCGTCCCGCCTATCCCCTGCTGTCCATGTTCAAAGCCGTCCTGCTCGGACAATGGCACAGCCTCTCCGATCCCGAACTCGAACACAGCCTCATCACCCGCATCGATTTCAACCTGTTTTGCCGTTTTGACGAACTGAGCATCCCCGATTACAGCACCTTATGCCGCTACCGCAACTGGCTGGCGCAAGACGACACCCTGTCCGAATTGCTGGAACTGATTAACCGACAACTGACCGAAAAAGGCCTAAAAATAGAGAAAGCATCCGCCGCCGTCATTGATGCCACCATTATTCAGACCGCCGGCAGCAAACAGCGTCAGGCCATAGAAGTCGATGAAGAAGGACAAGTCAGCGGCCAAACCACACCGAGTAAAGACAGCGATGCCCGCTGGACAAAGAAAAACGGCCTCTACAAACTCGGTTACAAACAACATACCCG
>CAUQSD010000094.1:0-6735 GCA_963520685.1 uncultured Kingella sp.
GTGTTATCTTCATATTTTGAGGGTAACATATCTGCTAATCTAGTACAGCCCCAAATTTTAAGCAGTTTTTTGTACCGGCAGCTATGGGGTAATTTTACCCTTTGAGAGGCGTTATTTGCGGATTACCGAAGACGCTCAACGCTGTAAGTGCGGCGGTGGTCTTGCCGTCCGAACTGTCGCCGTAGATGTGGAAGCCGCCGTTCTGTTCCCCTGCAACGGCCAACAGCGGGGCGGCTAGAGCTGTGCCTAGCGCCAAAAGTAGGCGGCTGTTGCCTTCGGCGTATCGGGCGATGCCGTCCTGCCAGTCTTTCAGGCTGCCTGAAACGGTGTAGGCGGCGGCTTGTCCAGTATCGCCGTTATACAGCAGGCGGGGTTTGCCCTGCCCTGCCGCTTTGTCCGCCTGCAAAATTTCGCCGCTGGGCAGGATATAGGCTTCGCCGTGCCAGCCTGTCTTGCCGGTTATCTGCCAGTGTTCCATGCCGCCTGCTTCCTGCAAATAATCTGCCAGCCATTCCCTCGTCCTGCGTCCCGAATACACCGTGATGCCCAACTGTTGCATCTGCCGGAATCCCTGCTGGCTGCCGATTTCGCCGCAGGGAAGGGCGGCGGTTTGGGTTTGTTTCGTGATTTTGTCGCGGTATTGCGCGATGCGGTAATACGCTCCCTGCGCGTCTTTGCCTATGCCGACAAGGGCGATGCTGTCGCACAGGTTTTGCACGGTTTGGGTGATTTGACCGCTGCTATCGGTCTTTACCGTGATGCGTTGGATATGCCGCCCGTTGTCGGCGGTGCGTGATTGGGGGTGTGGGCTTCCACGTCCCGTATGTTGAGTATCGTCATGGCTGTCTCCCTGTATCACGCGGTATAAACAGAAAGCGGTTGGGGTTGTCGTGGTCGCGTACCAAATCTGTTTCCCGTTCCATATGGGAGAATCCTGTTTCAGGCTGCCTGAAAACGGGGGGCGTAGCCGTAGGTGTGTGCGTAGCGTGCCGTCAGGCTCTCTTTCAACCGTTCGCCCACGCCCACGGCGATTTCAAGCTCCTGCTCCAAGAAGTCGGTTTGGGCGTATGCTTCTTCCAAGGCGGCGGAAAGCTGTGCTTCGCGTCGTGCGGTGGCGCGTCTTGAGGCGATGCCGCTGATGACTGCGCCGGCAAGGAACCCCAAAAACGTGTCTGTCGGCAGCGCGTCGGTCGGGGCACAGGCGGCAAGAGATAGGGTTAAGGGGAATAGGAGGTTTTTTGTCATGTTTTGTTCCTTTCGTCTTGCGGTTCTCCCCTGCCCTTCTCCGATGGGGCGTTTTCCGCTCTGATGCCCTGTTTGGGGGGATTGTGGCGATAGGGTAGGAGGGGGATGGAAAGCGGTTTCAGGCTGCCTGAACGGGACGGTTTTGCTGTATTGCATTAAGATAATCCAGCGCATCCGTCCCCTGCGCTTCGGGCTGCCATATCCGCACGGTAACGCCTTGGGCATTCAGGCGGTCTGCCAGCCGGATGGCGGCTTCACGTCCTACAGGGCGCGGGATGTCGTTGTCGGCGGCAATCAGAAGCTCCTTTATGCCTTCGGGCATCTGCCATGCGGCCACGCCGTTTGCGCTTAACAGGGCTTGGCAGGGAATGCCGAACAGTTCACGTGCGGCAAGGGCACTCTCTATGCCTTCTGCTACGAGAAGCTGCCCTTCTGCGTTGGGCGGCTCTATGGCCACGCCACAGCCTTTCAGGCTGCCTGAAAAGCGGCTCTGCATTTTCTTGGCGGGCAGTGTCGCGCCTGTTTCGGGGTGGGGGTGTTGCAGCTTCTGCCATGTGCCGCCGCGCTGTTGCAGATAGGTGTAGTGCAGCCCCTGTATTCCGCCCTGTGTGTCGGTAACGGCGGCGATAAGGGCGGGGAAGCATCCGACAAACAGCGGACTGCCGCATCTGCTCCGTGTCCGATAGGGGGCAGATGCCAAAAAGCGGATACGGTCGGTTTCGGGTGCACCTGCCAAACCCCTGTTGCGGCAGTAATCCGCTGCGATGCCGCCCAAGGCGGCGTTCCATGCTTTGAGTAGGGCTTCCCGCTTGTCTTCGGTCGGTGCGGCGGCGGGAACTGGCTGCCTGAATGCCGGTGCATCCGCCCCCTGCCCCGCTTCCAGCCCCAAAATCCGTGCCACGGTATGCGCGGCTTCGGGGAAACCGCAATGCAGGTGCTTCATCACCAGCGTAAAGCCGTTGCCTGCGCCGCATTGGTTGCAGTAATACGTCCCCTGCCCGTCTTTGTCGTCGAAGCGGTAACGGTCTCTACCGCCGCAGACGGGGCAGGGCTGGTGTGTGTTGCGCAGATAGCGCGGCTCTATGCCGATGCGCGGCAGGATGTATTGCCAGCGGTGCTGCGCGGCGTGTTTTACGGTGTCAAATTCCATACCCTGCCCCTATTGGATTGGCGCGGTTTTTGCGTCTTCTTCGGCTATCCATACTTCCAGCCTGCGTTTCGTGTCGCGATCGGCATGGATGCGTTTGTAGAACATATCCACGATGTCCCCCGCAAGGCGCGGGGAGATTTCCAAGTTGGAAAGGACAAAATCGTTCAAAACTTCGCACCGCGCCTCTTCCATCAGGGAAAAGAGAATCGTCATGGCGCGGTATCGGTCGCGGTCGGAATGGAGACAGAGCAGAAGCCGCATACGGTTCTCTATCTCGCATATCGGGCAGCCGTTGCGGTAAAAACGTGCGATGCCCTGTTTTATGCGTTCCGTTTCCTATGTTTTTTGATGGGTGTATTTCATTTTCAGGCTGCCTTTCTTTGCGGCGGGTTGAGTGAAACGAGTTTGCGGATAAACGGCGGTTTCTTTTCCAACCGCCCGATGCTCTCCACGCAGTAGGTGGCGAATCCGTCCAGTTCGGGCGGCAGTTCGCCTTCAAGCTGCCCGATAAAGCGGCGGCAGGCGTTTTCTGCGGCTTTGCGGCTGGCGTAGTAGCCGATGTTGCGCCATACGCTGCTTACGGTGTCGGTATCGGCTCGGTATCCGTGCGGGACGGCAACGGCGGCGATGTAATGGATGGCCATGGTCAAGCTCCTTTCATGGTGCGGTAGACGGCCAAATTGCCTGCCAGTTCTTGCAGTTCCTGCACGGTTTCGGCGGCGGTAATGGTGTATTCGTGGACGGGATAGGGGGTGAAGCCTTCGTCTTGGGTCTCCATCAAGAAACGCACGCCCACGCCCTGCATATCGCATAAGCTGCCTATGGCGGTTTCGCAGCAGCTTTCCAGCAGGTTCAAATCGCCGGGGTTTAATTGCTTGATGTTGTCTTCGGCCAGTTTGGCAAGGTTGCAAACAAGAATGGCCAAGCCGGAATAGCGGTTGTTCTCTGCGGTGTATTGCATGGTTAAGCTCCTATAACGCGGCTCACAATCCAGCCGCTTTGTGTCTGTTGTATGTTGAACATGAAGCAGGGGCGTTGTGCCAGCCGCATATCGATATAGCGGCTTGCTGCTTCAAAACTGGCGAAGCTGCGGATGTGCTTTACGGTCAATCCGGCAAAGCGGCGCGGCTTCGGGGTGCGGTTGAATACCGGTGTCGGGCAGGTCATTTCGTGAGTCTCCTTTCCCTAAATTTGGATTACTGTTTAAAATCAATTAGTTGCGAATTTTATTAGGCGACAGGAAGCCAAGCCTGCGTTTTGGCGCGCAGGCTGCTTTTCAGGCTGCCTAGGTTCGGTTGGATTGGATTAGGGGGATAGTTCGGGATGTTCCGCCTGCCGCTCTTTTTCGCGCTGCAACACGGCATTGCCTATCCGGACAAAATGCTGCCAACCGAAAAAGCCGTTCAGGCTGTCGGCGCGTTGCTGGGCATACAGCAGGGCTAATTCATGTGCCGCCTGTGCGTCGTGGAAGCGGCTTATCGCCGCCTTGTCTTGGCGGTATTTGGCGCGGATATGGGCGGCCAGGCGGTCTAAATCGCGCGTGCCGTCGGGGATTTGGGCAATCACGGCTTCCAGCGTGAGAATGCCGCCGTTTTGCCAAAGGATGGGGAAGCCGCTTTGCAATGCGTCGTTTTCGGGGCTGGCTGCACTGATTCGGGCGGTTGCGGGGTTGGCTGGTGTGGATATGTGGACATGTAGCTGCCCGCGCTTCGCCGCCATCCTGAACGCATTCTATGGTAATGGCGGGGTTATCCGCCTGCGTGCCGTCTTTCAGGCTGCCTGAAACATGGAAACGCTTGGCAAGGCTTTGCACCTGCTTGGCGTGCGTGATTCGGGCAATCCAAACACCGGCCAAGGGGAAGGTGCTTTTGGCGCGGTTGTGGCGGGGCGGTCTATGGCGATTTGGGCGCGTATGGCGGCGGCGATATGGCCGTATGCCGCGCTGTCCGCTTCATAGGCGGAAACGACGGCGGCGCAGGCGGCTTGGTAGCCTTTGGCGCGTTTGATTTGTTGGATAAGGTCGTGGATTTCGGGCAGCGTGTCTTGCTGCCAAGAGAGAAAGCCGCTGCGGGCTGCTTGGGTCTGCATGGTAAAGCCTTTTTCTAACCGGTTTAACGCCGCCCAAAACTTCTCACGGTTCGGGGTGGCAAACAAAGGGCAAGGGATGAGAAACTGCCAACATGAAGCAGCCGCGACAAGTCGCGCCTTACCCCTGTTTACCATGGGAAAAAGGCCATGCAGGGGGGATGCAGGCGTAAAAAACACCGCTTTTGCACGATGTGCAAATGAAACGGCTTGCCTGCCATGTTGTAACAGCTTCTCACGGCTGGCTGCTTGATTGAAAACAGCGGGAACGGCTTTACCGCGTTGCACTGTTGCGGTCAAGCGTGGGCAGCAGCTTGGGTAAGCGTCTGTTTTGACGGGGTTTAAAGTTTCGTGTATCATTGCGTTATTCCTGTATGCCAATCGGGAATGTTTAAACTTGTTCAAGATACAGCCGCCGCTCTTTACCGTTTGGCGGCTGTTGTTTTTTTGGGGTTCGGGGTGTGCAGCCGTATTGCATTGAATCGTATCGGTGGGTAGAATGAAGCTGTTTCCGGCATATTGCCGGTTGGAATCTGCTTCCCTTTCGGTTGAAGCAGTCCCCTGCAAGGCGATTGTCAAGCTGCGCAGGGTGCTTTATTCAGAGAAGCCGCTTTTGCGGCTTTTCGTCTTTCTGGAAGATTCTCATGCCGCTTCATCCTGCATACTATCCAAAACAAAGCCATGTTCTGCTTTGCAATTTCAAGGGCTTTGTCGCGCCTGAAATGGTCAAGGTGCGTCCTGTCGTCATCATTTCGCCATCTGCAAGGCACGGTTCGCGTTTATGCACGGTCGTTCCCTTATCCACTACTGCCCCTAACCCTGTTGCCGCCTGGCATATCAAGCTGTCTAAAAATCCCAATCCGGTTGAACATGAAGATTTAGAGATTTGGGCAAAATGCGATATGCTCTATACGGTTTCGTTTGCGCGGCTGGATAAGTTTCACCGCAAAACACGGGATGGGCGGCAGTATTTAGCCCCTGCTATGAACCATGAAGATTTCGCAAGAGTGCTGGCTGGGGTTAAGGCTTACTTGGCTTTCCAAGCTGCCTGATGAAATCATCAAACAAAGGCTGCTTCAATTTAGCGGTCTTTTTCTTTGCCCCGTATTTGCGTTTTTTGGCGCGTTTTGTGCCGGCATGGCTAAGGGGGTAGCGTGTAGGGTGTCAATCGCGCTATAAGGGCGGTTCTTGTGCCGCTATGGGGCATTGCCGTCCAAAAGGGCGGCTTGGTATGCCCGTCTGCCGTTTTTTATTGCCGCACAATCCCCGTAATATCGCTCCTGCCCGAATCACAGGCGGAAATCCACCCGTTTTGCCTTCTCTCTCGCCGTGCGTACCAGTTCGTTGAAGGCGCGGCTCAATGCGTCTATTTGGTCGTCGTGCTTCCCGTTCGGGAACAGCCGCATTTCGGCAACCAGTGCCGCCGTATCCCAAGTTCCGTCGTCCAACACCAGCACGTTGCCCACATTGACTTGTGCGGTAAAGGGTTCTGCACGGGTGGTTTTGTCGCCGCTTTCGGGGCTGCTTTTCACGGCAAAGCCTGCAAGCTGGCAGGTCAGGTAGAGTATCTGCGCCTTGCCCGCCGCTCCGGGGTCTTGCGGCAGGCTGATTCTCACTTTCCGCCCGTCTGCCTATGCGGTCTTGTGCAGGATTTCGTCGCGTATATGCGTGTCGTACTGCCCGCGTACCATGTGGGCGATGATGTAGCGGCCGTCGGGCAATGCGCCCAACTTTGCGCCTGCGGTGTAGTCGCCGCCGTCTGCGGTGCTGGCCAAGTCCCATGCGCGTATCCAGCGTATTTCCCCTGCGGGCAGGGCGTGAATTCTCGCCATGGAATCGGATTTGAACAGCCCGCCTTCTTCAATGGTGGGGTGCTGCTGGTAGAGTGCCTGCCAGTTGCCGCTTGGCATCATATCGCGCATTCCTTCCAAAAACGCCAAACTTTTGTGTTCAGGGAAAAGGGCTTCGCCTTTGCGCCGGTGCGGCTCGTCATGCTCGGCAATGGCAGGGTAGCTCAATATAGTAAATTAAAAACAAAATAGTACAATACTCAACTTTGAAGGTCTAACCATGGCATATTCTGCGGACTTAAGAAACAAAGCTTTAAACTATTACGAACAATGCAAAAACATCAGCCAAACCGCAGCAACGTTTAACTTGTCAAGAAACACGCTTTACCTGTGGATTCGCCTTAAAAAACAAGGGGCTGTACTAGATTAGCCCTAAATTCCACACCAATCCCGCAAGATTTTTAG
>CAUQSD010000095.1:0-6225 GCA_963520685.1 uncultured Kingella sp.
GACCAAACCGTAACCGTGAAAGGCTGGGTGCACCGCCGGCGCGACCACGGCGGCGTAATCTTTATCGACCTGCGCGACCGTGAAGGCATCGTCCAAGTCGTGATTGACCCCGACACACCCGAAGCGTTTGCGCTAGCCGATTCCGCCCGCAACGAATACGTTTTGAGCATCACCGGCCGCGTGCGCAACCGCCCCGAAGGCACCACCAACGACAAAATGGTGTCCGGCAAAATTGAGATTTTGGCCAAAGAAATCGAAATCCTGAACCACGCCGCCACGCCGCCGTTCATGATTGACGACGAAAATATCAGCGAAACCGTGCGCCTGCAAAACCGCGTCATCGACCTGCGCCGCCCCGTGATGCAGCGCAACCTGCGCCTGCGTTATCAGGTAGCCATGGGCGTGCGCCGCTATCTGGACGCACAAGGCTTTATCGACATCGAAACGCCGATGCTGACCCGCTCCACCCCCGAAGGCGCGCGCGACTACCTCGTGCCCAGCCGTGTGCATCCGGGCGAATTTTTCGCGCTGCCGCAATCGCCGCAGCTGTTCAAACAACTGCTGATGGTGGCCGGTTTCGACCGCTACTACCAAATCACCAAATGCTTCCGCGACGAAGACCTGCGCGCCGATAGGCAGCCTGAATTTACCCAAATCGACTTGGAAACCTCGTTCTTGAACGAGGATGAAATCATGGACATCACCGAAGGCATGGCCAAACAGGTGTTCAAAGAAGCTTTGGGCGTGGAGCTGGGCGATTTCCCGCGTATGCCCTATTCCGAAGCCATGTTCTACTACGGCTCCGACAAGCCCGATATGCGCATCAGGCTGAAATTCACCGAGCTGACCGATTTGATGAAAACGGAAGAGTTCAAAGTGTTCCGTGGTGCAGCCGATATGAAAGGCGGCCGCGTGGTAGCTCTGTGCGTGCCCAACGGCGCGAAACTCAGCCGCAAGGAAATCGACGAATACACCCAATTTGTCGGTATCTACGGCGCGAAAGGCTTGGCCTACATCAAAGTGAACGATGTAACCAATTTGAGCAACGGCGAAAACAGCGGTTTGCAGTCGCCCATCGTTAAATTCCTGTCTGAAAGCAGTCTGCAGGAAATCATCAAACGAACCGGCGCGGAAAACGGCGACATCATCTTCTTCGGCGCGGACAAAGCCAAAGTGGTGAATGAAGCCATCGGCGCATTGCGGATTAAAATCGGCAAAGAACACGGCGCGGAAAACGGCTACTTTGTGGACGAGTGGAAACCGCTGTGGGTGGTGGATTTCCCCATGTTCGAATACGACGAAGAAAACGACCGCTGGGCCGCCATGCACCATCCGTTCACCTCGCCCAAACCTGGCCACGAAGACCTGATGGAATCCGACCCTGAAAACTGCCTGGCCCGCGCCTACGACATGGTGCTCAACGGCTGGGAAATCGGCGGCGGCTCCATCCGTATCCACCGTGCCGATATTCAGGAAAAAGTGTTTGCCGCGCTGAAAATCACACCTGAAGAACAGCAGGAAAAATTCGGCTTCCTGCTGGACAACCTGAAATTCGGCGCGCCGCCGCACGGCGGTTTGGCATTCGGCCTCGACCGTTTGGTAACGCTGATGACCGGCGCAGAATCCATCCGCGACGTGATTGCCTTCCCGAAAACGCAACGCGCCCAATGTCTGCTGACCAACGCGCCGAATGCGGTGGACGATAAGCAGCTGCGCGAATTGAGCTTGCGCCTGCGCCAGAAAGCGGCAGAAAACAAAGAAGCGTAATTGCGCACCCCGCACCATATTCAGGCAGCCTGAAAGCAGATTTTCAGGCTGCCTTGTTTCAGGACGATTTATCCGTTTCAGGTTGCCTGAAACCCGTTTCCCAAACATCATGACCCGATACGCCCTCACCCTGTCCTACAACGGCAGCCCTTTCTTCGGCTGGCAGAAGCAGGCCGCCGGCATCCCCACCGTACAGGCGGCGTTGGAACGCGCGCTCGCGCAGATTGCCGGCCAACCCGTTGCCGTAACCGCCGCCGGACGCACCGACACGGGCGTGCACGCCACCGCCCAAGTCGTGCATTTCGACAGCGATGCCCGCCGCCCGCTCACGGCATGGGTACGCGGCGTAAACGCCTTTCTGCCGGACAGCATCGCCGTGCTGCATGCACAGGAAACCGCGCCGGATTTTCATGCGCGGTTTGACGCATTCGGGCGGCGATACCGCTATCTGCTGCAATCCGCACCCGTCCGTTCCCCCCTGCTGGCGGGGCGCGCAGGCTGGACGCATTACCCGCTCGATGTCGGCAAAATGCGTGCCGCCGCCGCGCTGCTGGTGGGCGAACACGATTTTTCCAGCTTCCGCGCCGCCGAATGCCAGGCCCAATCCCCCGTCAAGACACTATACCGCATTGGATTTTCAGGCAGCCCCAGCCTGATAAAAATCGACTTCCACGCCAACGCCTTTCTGCACCACATGGTCCGCAACATCGTGGGCGCGCTGGTATATGTGGGCTGCGACCGCCTGTCGGTGGACGGGTTTGCCGACATATTCGCCGCGCAAAGCCGCCTGAACGCACCGCCCACCTTTATGGCGGACGGGCTGTATTTCACCGGTGCGGATTACCCGCCCGAGCGGGGGATTTTGCGGTTGGATACGCCCGAATGGCTGTGAAAGCCAATCCGGCAGCCGACCTAATCCCCTTTGCCAAACGGTTTTCAGGCAGCCTGAAAACCGCCTTATTCCTCCCGCAGCCTGAAAATCTTTAAATTCTGCAAAGATTTTCAGGCTGCCTTTCTGTTAAACAATTTCAAGAAAACTGTTGCAGAAAAACACTAACATTATCAGAAAAAGCAACAAAATTCCTTTAAATATCTAATTTTAGTTAGATAGGCTGCCTCCAAAAAGCTATAATCCCGCTTTACAATTAAGCGGTAAGTGTATCTGCTTGGTCAGCCGTTTGTCGGGAAATTGTTTTCGGCAACGGCAGATTCCGCAAACAACCATACCGCACAACGAGTCTTGGCAGGAACGGCATCATCCGCACGCCTCCCAATTTGTTTTCAATCTCAAAAAGGCCATTTTAAAGATGAATAAAATTTACAAAACAGTCTGGAATGAAACAACCCGCACATGGGTTGCCGTTCCCGAGTTTGCTCCCGCACAAGGAAAATCATCAAACGGCGGCGTATCCGTATCTTCCGTTGCAGGCGGCAATGCGGTTTCCCGCTTCGGTTTCAAAATGCTGGCAATTTCTGCTTCTGTTGCTATACCTTCTATATCACAGGTCGCAATGGCAGCGGATGCTCGCATCTCAAACGGATCTGCACAAGGAACCGTTGCTATTAGTCCAAGTGGTAGTGATGTGGGTGGGAACGGTAGTGCTAAAGCTACAGGTAAGACATCTATAGCTGCTGGTTGGAATGCTAAGGCCGATGGAGAGAACTCAATTGCGTTGGGGTACGGTGCATCCACAGAAACCAACTCGGCAACTTACTACCGAATACAAAATGTTCCTGATAAGACAATGAATAATATCGCGATTGGTAAGCAAGCCAGATCGGGCGGGTTGCAGACGATTGCATTTGGTCCTGAGTCAGTAGCTTCTAAATCACAGTCCATTGCTTTTGGTTTTGATGCTCAGGCTACGGGAGATCAGTCTGTAGCACTTGGTGCAAATACTCGTTCAGTAGGCGATTCTTCAATTGCCATCGGTGGTGATGATTTGGATTCGGTAGCATCCACAGTGTATCGAATGACTTCTCCATCTGCTGATAATGATGCGTATAACGATACGGCACTGGCCAAACAATATCGAACCTTAACGGGGCAAAACTTGGTTAATTTTACGCCCGGTAATCGCTATATCGGCACATCTACCGGCCAGGCTGGCGTTGCCGTGGGTGTTTCTGCTAAAGCGGCAGATTTGGCAACAGCAGTGGGTACCAAATCTCATGCCACCGGAGATTATTCGGTTGCACTTGGCGTAGGGGCAAATACCGAGTTGGCAAATGCTATTGCTTTAGGTGCAGGTAGTACAACGAAAACCAATGCTACCAATGTAGCGTCTGCTACGGTTGGTTCCGTCACTTATGGTGGTCCCGCCAAACCGTTTGCCGGTAGTGGCAATGTGGTTGCCGGTGACCAAGTTTCTGTGGGTGCGGCGGGTTTCGAGCGCCAAATTAAACATGTTGCTCCAGGTGAGATTACTGCTACAAGTACCGATGCCATTAACGGTAGCCAACTTTATCAGATAACAGACGGCTTGCAGAAAAGTATTGCCAATATTCCAAGCAACAACACTCACTTTTACAGCGTGCAAGGTGCTTCTGGCGACAACAACTACAACAATGACGGCGCAGTCGCCAACAAATCTATGGCAGTCGGTAATGGCGCAAAAGCACAGGGCGTAAGCTCTGTTGCCATCGGTAATGCCACCGTGGCGAAAGCATCTGCCAGCAACTCAGTATCCGAAGGCGCGGTCGCCATTGGTGATACATCTTATGCCGCCGGCCACCACGCCTTGGCATTGGGGCAAAGCCGTGCGGAAGAACATAATTCGGTTGCCGCTGGCTCAAATGCGCGTGCTGCGGCAACATCTTCCATCGCCGTCGGCACCAGCGCAGTTGCATCCGATGCACACACTATTGCCATCGGTAGTGCGGCAAACAGTGCTGCAGCGAACGGCATCGCTATCGGTCGCGACAGCGCAACAACCATGAGCGCACCCGGTTCCGTTGCTTTGGGATACGGCTCGCAGGCAACACGCCGCGCAATCGTTGCAGGCTCTGTCGCTACTTCCACTACACCAACCGTGGCGGCAAACCAAGTATTTGCCCTAGATGCCTCCAGCGATACAGATAAAGCCAATATCCGCGAAACAGTAAAAGGCGGCAGCGGCGCAGTGTCTGTCGGTACCCAAAACGATACCCGCCAAATCATCAATGTGGCAGCAGGTACGGAAGATGCCGACGCAGTAAACGTGGCACAGTTGAAATCAGTTGCTAACCTGATTAAAAACAACACACCGACCAAAGTCGGCCCCGCCACGGGCAGCCCTGTGAAAGTGGACAACAAAGGTTCTGCAAGCGCACCCAACTACGAGCTTGATCTCACCGATGCTGCAAAAGGCAGCCTGAAAAAAGCTGACACCGCCATGCAGACATTCAAAGTTGCCAGCACACCGTCCAAAGGCGGCACAGCAACAGCAGGTTCGGATGTTGCCAATGGTGAAACCCTGCTGTTCAAAGCAGGCGATAATGTCAGCATCAGCCAAAGCGGTAAAGAAATCACCATTAATGCCACCGGCGCGTCCAGCAAGGTAGAAGCCCTTTCAGGCAGCCCCATCACCGTAAGCGGTGACGGCTCCACCGCCAACCCGTACAAAGTCGGCGCCGCCACAACCTCCCTAGTTGTGGGCAGCAGAGGCTCCATCACCGCCCCCGCTGCCGCCGATGCCGGCAAACTGGTTAATGCGGGCGACCTCGCCGCCGCCATCAACAATTCCGGCTTTATCGCCACTTCCGCCAAAACCGGCAGCGGCCAGGTTAGCGGCAGCAGCGAAAAACTGGTTAAACCCGGCGACACCCTGAAACTGACCGCAGGCAACGGCATCAAGATTGCCCAGCAGGACGGCGAGTTCACCATCAGCGGCACAGATACAGGTTCCGCCACCCTGCCGAACCTCAAACTGGCCGGCAACACCGGCACAGCCGAAACCGACAACATTGACCCGGCCCAGCCTTACAACATCAAAGGCAGCGACGGCAACATCCTGACCGCCGTAGAAAACCAGGGCATCGGCTTCAAACTGGCCG
This sequence comes from uncultured Kingella sp., assembly GCA_963520685.1. Lineage (GTDB taxonomy): Bacteria > Pseudomonadota > Gammaproteobacteria > Burkholderiales > Neisseriaceae > Kingella_B. The sequence goes on from CAUQSD010000095.1 coordinate 5,803, forward strand.
ACACCGTCAAAATCGGACCGGCAGCCGGCGGCAACCAGATTACCATCAACGGAACGGACGGCAACATCAGCGGGCTGAAAGACAACCTGCCGACTCCTGCCGCCGCCAATCAGGCTGCCCCTGCCAATCTGACGGCAATCGGCAACCGTGCGGCCACCGTAAACGACGTACTCAATGCCGGTTGGAACCTCAAAGCCGGCGGAGCGGACAAAGACTTCGTCAAACCGTACGACACGGTAGACTTCGTCAACGGCAATGCAACCGTTGCCAAAGTGGAAAGCGACGGCTCAACCAGCAAAGTCTCCTATGATGTTAATGTGGACGGCAGCACCATCAAAGTGGATGCCAACGGTAAGCTTTATGCAACCGCCACCGGCGCGTCCAGCAAGGTAGAAGCCCTTTCAGGCAGCCCCATCACCGTAA
>CAUQSD010000096.1:0-6171 GCA_963520685.1 uncultured Kingella sp.
TGGTTAGACCTTCAAAGTTGAGTATTGTACTATTTTGTTTTTAATTTACTATATTCTCTGCGCATGATGCGATGCTATTTTTGAGATGCGCTCAAATCTGAGGTTTTGCAAAGGTCTCTAAAAGCCGATAAAGCTTTTTAGTAGAACGCTTTTTCGTGAAAATAGGATGCTACACGCCGCCCATGCGCTCCGTGCCACGGGCAGCCTGAAACCGCACAGACATAAGCACCACTCTGCAAAGAGCGGCATTCCGTATGACTGGATAGGGTAGGGCGGTTTTCAGGCTACCTGAAAGCTCAAACCACGACCACCCCTTCGTCTTGCAGAAACTCCACCAGCTTGAAGACAGGCAGCCCGATGAGTGCGTTCGGATCGCTGCTGTCAATCCGTTCCAGCAGAGCCGCGCCCAAGCCTTCGCTTTTTGCTGCGCCTGCGCAGTATACGGCATCGGGTTCGCGCGCCAGATAGCGGGCGATTTGCACGGCAGACAGCGTTCTCATCCGCACCGTTGTTTCGTCCACATGCGTTTTCAGGCTGCCTGAACGGGTGTTGAGCAAGCACAGTGCGCTGTAAAACAGAATACGCCGCCCCGACAAACGTTCCAGCATCCGCTGCGCGTTTGCAGCATCCATCGGTTTGCCAAGTTGTTCACCGTTGCAGAAGGCAACTTGGTCTGCACCGATAATCAAATGCGCAGGAAAGCGCACCGCCAGCGATTGAGCCTTGCCTACTGCCAGCCGCAGCGCAGTGTCTGCCGCCGATTCTTCTGCAAGCGGCGTTTCGTCAAAATCGGGTTTGGCGACGGTAAAACCCACGCCGAGCCGCTCCAACTGCTGCGCACGGAAAACCGAGCTTGAACCCAAAATAACGGGCAGTGCCATTGTTATTCCCCAATCTGTTGCGATACACGAAAAATGCCCGAAACGGGCGGGAGGCCTGCCGCTTGATATTGACGGCAAAGCAAAAAAATTATATCATGCCCCGTTTATGTCAAAACGTATTTTGATTGACCCGCAGGCATTTGCCGCCGAGCGCGGGCAGATTCAGGGTAAAGTCCGGTTGCAAGATTTGGACGAGCGCGTGCATTCTGCCGATTTCACCGATTTATCTTCCGAGGTCGCCTATAAACTTCAAGGCGGAAAAGATAAATGGCAGCGTCCGTTTCTGCAGCTTTCGCTTTCAGGCAGCCTGTCGCTCCAATGCCAACGTTGCATGGAAGCCGTAATGTTTCCGCTGGATGAGTCGGCAGATATTGTTCTGTTCGGCGATGAAGCAAAGCTGGATGAAGCGATGTGTGCCGATGAAGAGTTAGAAGGCATGGTTGCAGGCAGCGAGCTGGACGTTTCTTCGTTGCTGGAAGACCAAATCCTGATGTCGCTGCCCTATTCGCCCATGCACGAAGACTGCGGCGGGGCAGTAGCAGGGTCTACGTCAGACAAGCCTAACCCCTTCGCCGTTTTGGCAGGTTTGAAAAAATCGGATTGAGACATTTCTATTTTTGTTATTTTTCCTAGGAGCTTGAAATGGCTGTTCAACAAAACAAAAAATCCCCCTCACGCCGCGGTATGCACCGTTCGCACGATGCGCTGACTCCTCCGGCTCTGTCTGTGGACAGGGTAACCGGCGAAGTACACCGCCCGCACCATATTTCACCTAACGGCATGTATCGCGGCCGCAAAGTTGTAAAAGCCAAAGACGAATAAGCCGCGCAGATAAAGAAGCCAGCAGCGATTGCGCCTTTGCAATATCGGCTGGCTTTTTTGCATAACGTATTTTCAGGCAGCCTGAAAATCCGAAATCCGAACAAGCAGAGCAAGCGAGCGCGAATTATGGTACACAAAATTTGGTATACCTATGACGACATCCACAAAACCGTCAAACACATCGCCCAAAAAATCAACGAAGCAGGTGTGCGTTACGATGCCATGATTGCCATCGGCGGCGGCGGTTTTATCCCTGCGCGGATGCTGCGGACATTTCTAGATGTGCCGATTTATGCCGTAACCACGGCATATTATCTCAATGAAACCGAAGCAAAAACCGGCGATGCCGTGCAGAAAATCCAATGGCTCGATCCCGTTCCTACCGAATTGGCAGGTAAAAACGTGTTGGTGGTGGATGAAGTGGACGACAGTCGTACCACAATGGATTTCGTCCTACGCGAGCTGCAAAAAGAAGGTTTCGGCTGTATCGGCGTGGCAGTTATCCATAACAAACTCAAACCCAAAACCGCCGAACTGCCCTCAGGCATTGCCTATTTCAGCGGTATGGACATAGAGGACTGGTGGATAAACTACCCTTGGGATGCAGTTGATATAGAAGCGCACAACCGCCGCGCGCAGGCAGGCGTACACAGCGAAGAAGCCTAAACGCCGCATTCAGGCTGCCTGAAACACCAAAGCCGTTTCAGGCAGCCTGAAAACATTTCAGGACACATACAATGATTACCTTATCCGTGGACGCGATGGGTGGCGACAGCGGTTTGTCTGTAACCATTCCCGCCGCCGCCATATTTTTGCAAAAGCAGCCGGATGCCCGCCTGATAATGGTTGGCGACCAACCCCAGATTCAGGCTGCCTTGCAGCAGGCAAACGCCCCGATGGAACGCATCAGCATCGTCCATGCCACAGAAGTAGTCGGCATGGATGAAGCCCCGCAACACGCACTGAAAAACAAAAAAGATTCTTCCATGCGTATTGCCATTCAGCAGGTGAAAGACGGCAACGCACAGGCCGCCGTATCCGCAGGCAACACCGGCGCACTGATGGCGACCGCCCGCTTTGTACTGAAAACCCTGCCGCATATAGACCGCCCCGCTATCGCCAAATTCCTGCCTGCAGACAACGGCACGCTCACACTGATGTTGGATTTGGGGGCGAATGTAGACAGCACGCCCGAACAGCTCTGTCAGTTCGCCATCATGGGCAGCGAGCTATACCACGCACTTTATCCGAAGAGCCAGCCCCCCAGAGTTGGGTTGCTAAACATCGGCACAGAAAATATCAAAGGCACGGAAACCGTCAAGGCCGCTTTTTCGCAAATCCAAGACCTACCGCTCAACTTCATCGGCAACGTGGAAGCAGACCATATATATAGTGCAGATATAGATGTTATCGTGGCAGACGGCTTTGTCGGCAATATCGTACTCAAAACCATAGAAGGAACAGCGCGCTTCCTCGTCAGTGTCATCCGCCAAGAAGCTCGGCGCAACTTGTTCGCCAAACTCAGCGCACTCGCCGCCCTGCCCATACTCGGCAGTTTCAGAAAACGTATCGACCCCCGCCGCTATAACGGCGCGATTTTTCTAGGATTGCGCGGTATCGTGGTTAAAAGCCACGGCGGCACCGATGCCGCGGGTTTTGCTTATGCGCTGGAAGAGGCGTATCACGAAGCGCAAGCCGACAGCATCGCCAAAATAGAGCAGGGTATCGTCCAAAAACTGGCGCAAGAACCGTCGGCAGCCTGAAAAAATGCCGAAAAAATGCAGCAAAAAAGCAACAATCAAAAAAATATGCAAAAAAACCACAAAAAAATATAAAAAATAAATTTGTTTTTAAACAACGGAATAATTGGAATTAAGCCACTTTTGTATGCAAAATCCCGCATTTTTACGCTATGCATATGCGAATTTGGTTTGTTTTTTCTCCGCAATCTCGTTATATTAACGACTGCGAACTGCAAGGTCTGTTTGAAAGAGCAGGCTCAACAGGAATTAGAACAGTTTATTTCGCAACACAGCTGTTTTAATTTTTTTCAAAACTTGTTTAGGTAAACATGAAGGAATACAGAAATGAAAAAATCCCTGATTGCTTTGGCTTTGGTTTCACTGTCAACTGCTTCTATGGCAGATGTGATTCTGTATGGTCAGATTAAAGGTGGTGTTGAAACTACCTTCGCTAACAAAGTTGGCAAAGCAAAAGTCAAAGGTACAACTACCCAAATCGTTGACTACGGTTCTCGTATTGGCTTTAAAGGTCATGAAGACCTGAACGATAGCTTGCAGGCTATTTGGCAAGTTGAATCTCGCGTAGATATCGGTGGTGGTAAAGATGATAAAGGTAATCCGCGTGGTTTCGGTAGCCGTGATTCTTTCATTGGTTTGAAAGGCGGCTTCGGTACGGTTAAAGTTGGCTATCAACAAACCCCAGTTAAAGAACTGAACGGAAAATTGGATCAGTGGGAATATGCTTCTGATTTTGCTGGCTTGGGCAATTTTGTTCGTGGCAACGATGCGGTACGTCGCGCGACTGCTATCAGCTATGAAACTCCTGATATGGGTGGCTTCTCTGCCAAAGGTTACTTCTCTCCAAATGAGCAATACAACGGCGAAAAAGCAACTGAACCTTTCAGTAACCATAAAGGACCGCGTGGTGGTATATATGGTGTAAGCGCAAGTTATAATAACTCAGGCTTCTTCGGTGATATCGCTGGTGTTGCTGTGAAAAATGGCGGAAACAACAAAAGCACTTCAGATACTGGCTACCAAGCATTAGCTCAAGTTGGTTACCAAAATGATCAGTGGTTGGCAGGTGTAGCTTATCAGCGCAGCCAGCACGTTGATGAAGGTGCTTTGGATAAACTTAATGAAGTTGCTGCTTCTGTCGCTTACACTCTGAATGATGCACTGACTCTGAAAGGTTCAGCAGCATATGGTTTTGGTGCTAAAGATGTAGCTGGTAATAAATTGGCTGGTAACGGTAAATACTATCAAGGTTTGGTAGGTGCTGATTACGCACTGTCTAAACGTACTACTGTAAATGGTCAGTATGGTTACTTCCAACAGGGTAACAAAGCCAACAAACTGAAAGCTAATACTGTAAGCGTTGGTTTGAAACACAAATTCTAATTTGTTTATAAAACACAAACTCCCCATAGCAATATGGGGGGTTTTTTCATGCCATTTTTAATCTGATGTATGATGGGCACGTGCTGATTACACAGTCTCAGGCTGCTCTAAGGTTCACAGCGCATGGGCAGTGAGTAACCACCCTACGCAAACCAGCATTGTCCATATCAATTTTTATGTGTGTCGGCTATACTTGCCGTATTTTTTCAGGCTGCCTGAAATGTATCTGTGGTTGAAGTTTTTTCATATTTTCTTTGTTGTTGCGTGGTTTGCGGGTTTGTTTTATTTGCCTCGGATTTTTGTTAATTTGTCTTTGGCACAGCATCCTGGTGAATATGCACGATTACTGCTGATGGCAAAAAAGCTTTATAAGTTTATGACTCCATGGGCAGTAGGCGCATTGTTTTGCGGCGCAACAATGTTTTGGTTTTATATTCCTGTTGCTGTATGGATATATGGAAAAATCTGTATCGGTATATTGCTGGCTGTGTACCACGGCCTATGTCGTTATCTGCTTGTTGATTTTGAAAAATGCCAAAATACGCGGGGGCATAAATGGTATCGCGTATTTAACGAACTGCCTGTTTTTGCCCTGCTTGCCGCACTTTATTTTGTGCTGTTCAAGCCTGTCTAGGAGATTGCAATGGAAATCCGCAGGATGCTGTGTGTTGCATTATTGTTGCCGCTTTGTTGCTATGCAGATTTGTCTATCAGCGGAGAATATGATGCGGATTCCGCTCCACCTGCTGCACATATTGAAAAGCAGCCTGAAAATGAAAGCAGTATACGGGTAGAAAAAAGTGGGCTGCGTGTGGACGGAGAATCGGTGAATAATGAGCCTGCTGCTTATCATGAGCGCAATGCTAACTCGTCCCGTGCAGATACGGACGCCGATGAGACGGAAGAGCCTGAGCAGGATATTGTCGGCTGGAATATGGATGAGGCAGCTTTGAAGAGGCTGGAAATTTTAAACCAGTTGGTATTGCAGGAATTGACGCAATCCCATACCGCACCTGTTTTACAGGAGTTGCAGCCTGTTATCCCAAAAGAGAAGGCCGTTTCAGGCAGCCTGAAACAGGAGAAGGGGGGGGATTCGGATGTTTTGCAGAAATTAAGCGGGAATCCTTTAATTTCGGTGTTTGCGGTGCTGGTTTATGCGGGCATGGTGTTTTTGTGGTTCAGGTTGATGTGGCGGTTGCTCGGGAAATGGAGCAGGAAGCGTGGATTGGTTGCTGCGCCCTGCAAAACCGATGATAAAACGGCCGTTTTGAAATATAGTCGATTAAAATAAAAATGAGACAAGGCGGCGAGCCGCAAGGCGTACA
>CAUQSD010000097.1:0-6023 GCA_963520685.1 uncultured Kingella sp.
GGGCGAGAATACGATGCCGAACAATTACGGCAGCTTGGTTTACAACCATAATTATTATGGTGCGGAGGAAATGGCGGCGGAGGCGGACAGGCTGCGCCTGATGCTGGGGCATAAAGACGAAATCATTGCGCAGAAAGATAAGGAGCTGGCGGCTTTGCAGGAAATCATCGCGCTTTTGAAGGCGCGGCAGGATTGATGTTTTCAGGCTTTCAGGCTGCCCCAATACGTGAAAACACGCTCTGCACGGTTTGTGCGGAGCGTGTTTGCGTTTTCAGGCTGCCTTTGGACGGCGCGGGCAGCAAGTACCCGCCCCTATTGCTGCGTTGCAGGCGCGCAGATGTTCAAACCTGCATCAATGCCGCCGTCTGCCGTCTGCACGCCTGCACAACCAAGCACGGAGTGGAATATGTTGTCGTGCGACACGGCGCGCCCGTCCGACAAGGCAGCCTGAACGCGCCCGGCAAATGCCCTGCCCTGCTCCGTGGCGCGGTATTGGTCGGAAAACCACACCAAAAACGGTATGGAAAACTGCTCTTTGGGGGCAACGGCAACGGGTTTACCGTGGAAATAGTCGCCGTTTTCGCCAAGCGATTCGCCGTGGTCGGACACATAGACCAGCATGGCTTTTTTATTAGACAGGATGCGGATGCTTTCCGCCAGCAGCGCGTCCACGGCCAGCACGGTGTTGTCATAGGCGTTGTCCAATTCCTGTTTGCTGCATTTGGCGACATCGGGATTGGTGCAATAGGGACGGAAGGTGCGGTATTCGGGCGGCAGGCGGTCGGCATAGGTTTGGTGCGAACCGAGCGTATGCAGGATGACAAGTTCCCTGCCTCCCCGATATTCGGCCACGGCGCGGCGCAAATAGGGCAGCAGCGCCGCATCCCATGCGCCTGATTTTTGTTCGGCAACAATTTGGTATTTGCTGACGAGCTTGTCGTAGGCCAGATAGCCGCCGTAAAAACCCGCCAGTGTCTGCAAGGCGTAAATCTCGGTGCGGTAGCCCAAAGAATGCAGCACTTCGCCGAAGGAGGATTGGCGCGGAATGCGGTCAGGGCTGCTTTTGAGCATGGGCGAAACCAAACAGTGCACGGAGTTTATGGTCAGCGTGTCGCAGGATTGGGCGTTTTTGAAACTGTAAACATGGGGGATTTGGGCAAGCTGCGGATTGGTGTTGCGCGGGTAGCCGTTGAGCGAAAAACGGTCGCCGCGCGTGCTTTCGCCGATGATGAAGACGATGAGCAGGTCGTCTTCCGTGTTTTGATAACGGTGCTTTTGCGACATTTTTTCTATGTGTGCATAGTTGTGTTTGATGTCGCGGAAGGCTTTGCGCGCGCGCTGCCCGTTGTAATACACATCCGGCGGTGAGAAGCGGAACACGTCGCCCATAAAGCGGCTGTCGCGAATGCTTCCCTTACTGCGGAACGTGTAACCTTTGGCATAAACGATGCCGCCCGCCGCCAGCAGTGCCGCCGCCGCACACACGCCCGATTGCAGCAGCCGCCTCTGCCAAGGCTGCGGACGGATTTTCGCCAGCCACAGCAGCACGGCCGGCAGCACTCCTGCCGCCAGCACAAACAGCACCGATTTTGCCGACACCATTTCTGCCGTCAGCTCGCTTTCGCTGGTGAGCGCGCTGAGCAGGATGTCTTCCGAAATCAGGATGTGGTATTGGCTTTTGGCAAACACCGCGCCAGCCGCAACCAACAGGTTCAGCGTCCAAAATGCTTTGAACACCAGCCTTCCGGAAAGCGAAACCAGCCAACCCAGCGCGGCAAACACCAACGCGGGCCACAGGGCAGCCTGAACATCCGCCCAACCTTGTGCGGCCAGCATGTTCAGGCAGAACAGATAAACCGCCAGCACCCCGTTGAGCGCGGGCAGTGAAATAGAAAATCGAACAGAAACAGCCATATCGGGCAGCCTGAAAAACAAAACGGCGGATTATAGCGGCAAAAGTTTTCAGGCTGCCCGTGCGGCTAAAAAAATCCTTGCATCGGCGGGCGTTTTTTCGTTTAATCCGCGCTGCCGCCGTCCTGTTTCGGAACAGGGCGTTTTTTTCAGGCGGCCGGTTTCACGTACACAGCGAGCGCTTATTCGGAATGCGCCGTTTTTTTATTTAGGAACAGACATATGTCCAAAACACTTCTTGCCGTTGCACTTGCCCTTGTTTTGGGTGCGTGCGGCGGTTCGGATGAAACGCCCGCTTCCGCCGCATCCGACACCGCATCCCGCTCCGGCCGCGCCACCGGCGAACTCAACCTGTTTATGTGGTCGGATTACGCAGACCCCGCCACGGTGGAAGCATTCGGCAAAGACAACAAAATCAACGTCTCCCAAGCCTTTTACGACAGCAACGAAGCATTGGAAGCCAAAGTGCTGACAGGCAAATCGGGCTTTGACTTGGTCATCCCCTCACTTTCCAACGCAGGACGGCAGATACAGGCCGGTGCGTATCAGGAAATAGACAAAAGCCAGATTCCGAACTACAACAACATAGACCCCGAACTTCTAAAACTGATGGCGCAGATAGATACGGACAACAAATACGCCGTACCCTATTTCTGGGGCATCAACACGCTGGCCATCAACACCCAAATGGTCGCCAAAGCACTGGGTACCGACAAGCTGCCCGAAAACGAATGGGACTTGGTGTTCAACCCCGAATACACGAAAAAACTGAAACACTGCGGTATCAGCTTCTTCGACAGCCCCACCGAACAATTCCCCCTTGCCCTCAAATACATCGGCAAAGACCCAAACAGCACAGACAAAGCCGACCTTGCCGCCGCCGCCGCCGCCATGAAAAAAGTGCGCGCCGACGTGCGCCAGTTCAGCTCCTCCGCCTACATCAACAATCTGGCACAGGGCGAACTGTGCGTGGCAATCGGCTACGGCGGCGATTTGAACATTGCCAAACGGCGTGCGGCCGAAGCCGGCAACACCAACATCCGCGTACTCGTCCCCAAAACAGGCGTAGGCATTTGGGTGGATTCGTTCATGATTCCCAAAGATGCCAAAAACATTGCCAACGCACACAAATACATCAACTACACCCTCAACCCCAAAACCGCCGCGCAAAACGCCGATTTCGTAACCTACGCCCCCGCCAGCCTGCCCGCACGCGAACTGATGGACAAAACCCTGGCAAACGACCCCTCCGTTTTCCCCGACGAAGCAACCAAAGCCAACAGCTACGTCGTCCGTCCCAAACCGCCCGAAACCGTCAAACTGCAAACCCAGCTCTGGCTTGCCCTCAAAGCCAAACGCTGAACCAGCTTTTCAGGCTGCCCCACACAAAAGGCAGCCTGAAAAACCGTCCCCTTCCCGATATTCGGAAAAACACGCCGCCGCCCGCCGCACACACATGAACCGACTCATCACCCGCCTGCGCCCCGCCCTGCCCGAAGACTGCCCCGCCATCTACGAAGTACACCGCCTCTCCGTGCGCTACACCTGCCTGCAAAGCTACACCCCCGAAATCATGCAGGCATGGCTGGAACTCATCAAACCCGCCGCCTACCGCGATGCCATTGCCGACCCGGCCAAAATCATGCAGGTAATCGAATACCAAGGGCGCATACGCGGCTTTTTCCTGCTGGACACACGCGAAGCCCAGTTGGACGCACTTTATGTCCACCCCTTCCTGCACCACAACGGGCTGGGCACCGCCCTTCTGCAACGCGCCGAAAAACTCGGCATTGCCGCCAATCTCGGCGTACTGAAACTCTACGCATCGGTCAATTCCATCAACTTCTATGCACTCAACGGCTACGAAAAGCTCGGCGAAGCCGTGATGCCCTTCAACGAACGCATCTCCACCCGCTGCATGCTGATGCGGAAATTCTTGTAAACCCTAAATATATAGTCGATTAAAATAAAAATGAGACAAGGCGGCGAGCCGCAAGGCGTACAGGTAGTACGTCAAGGCGAGCCAACGCCGTATCATTGCAATTTTAATCGACTATAGAAACAAGGCAGCGGGGCGGCACACGTAATACGCGCAATACCGCTCCCGCAGGGTAGGCACTTGCCGTCCGCGCACGCACCAAAGCAGAAATCTTTGCAAAACCTTCATTAAAACCGAATGGACGACAGTCCCACCCTGCAAAAACGCATCTTATGGTTTCATACGCGCCAGCCATAACAAATCTTGACAGGCAGCCTGAAAAGACCTATCATCCGCGCTTTCCCAAAACGGAGTAATGGCTGAGAGGCTGAAGGCACACCCCTGCTAAGGGTGCATGTGGGCATAAACCTGCATCGAGGGTTCGAATCCCTCTTACTCCGCCAAATCCGCAAACCCCGCCGGCTTCATCCAGAAGCGGCGGGGTTTGTCCGTATCCGGCCTTTCAGGCTGCCTGAAAACCAATTCCCCAAGCCTGAGGCCTTTGCAAAATCCCCACCTTTGGAGACCTTTGCAAAACCTCAGCTTTGAACCGTGCTTAAATTTGAGGTTTTGCCAAGGTCTCAGCCTGCTTCTTTTTACACAAATCAGTATTTTTCTAACAATCTCACGGTACAATAGTGCGTTTTTGTCCCACAGGAAAAACCGATGCAGCAGGCAAAATCCGAACGATCCGCCATGCCGAAAACCAACGCTGCCTTTGCCCTGCTGCTCTGCGGCATGGCGGGCTATTTTATTTTCTGGGGCATGGGCTACACGCACGGCAACCAGCCCGCACTGTTCCTGATGGCGACACTGTTCGGCATTTTTATGGCATTCAACATCGGCGGTAACGATGTGGCCAATTCGTTCGGCACATCGGTGGGCGCGGGCACGCTCACCGTGCCGCAGGCTCTGCTGATTGCCGCCGTGTTTGAAGTGAGCGGCGCAGTGATTGCGGGCGGCGAGGTAACCGACACCATCCGCACGGGCATTGTGGACCTCTCCGCGCTGCCGATGCGCCCAACCGACCTGATTCTCATCATGATGTCTGCGCTTTTGGCGGCAGCGTTTTGGCTGTTGTTTGCCACAAAGAAGGGGCTGCCGGTTTCTACCACACACGCGATTATCGGCGGCATTGTCGGCAGTTCGGTGATGCTGGGCGCGCAGACATCGGGCAGTCATGCGTTTGTGCTGGTAAAGTGGGATGAAATCCAGAAAATCGCCGCTTCATGGGTGCTTTCGCCGATGCTGGGCGGGGTGGTGGCGTTTACGCTGTATTCGTTCATCAAGAAATACGTGCTGGACTACAACGAAAAAGTCTCCGCCGAATTGAAAGCCATCAAGGCGGAGCGCAAAGCATACAAGGAACAGCACCGCCAACGTTTTGACGCACTGGACGAACAGTCAAAAATCGAGGTGTCCACAGCAATGGCGCGGGACGCACAGATTTACGGCGAGGACGATTTTGACCCTGCCGAGCTTGAATCCAACTATTACAAAGGCCTGCACGAAATCAACCGGCGCAAGGAGCAGATAGACGCTTTTAAGGCGTTTTACACTTGGATTCCTGCCATTTCGGGTTTGGGCTGCATGCTGATTTCGTCCATGCTGATATTCAAGGGGTTGAAAAACCTGCATTTGGGCATCAGCCCGCTCAATAGTATGTTCCTGATTCTGATGCTGGGCGCGGGCATTTGGGCGGCCACTTTTCTGTATGCCAAAACCTTGAAACGAAAAGATATCGGCAAATCCACTTTTCAGATTTTTTCGTGGATGCAGGTTTTTACCGCGTCGGGCTTCGCATTCAGCCACGGGGCGAACGATATTTCCAATGCTTTGGGCCCTTTCGCCGTGATTTTGGACGTTATCCGCAACGACAGCGTGTCGGCATCCGACCCGTTGCAACCGGTGGTGATGCTGACATTCGGCGTTGCGCTGGTGGCGGGGCTGTGGTTTATCGGCAAAGAGGTTATCCACACGGTGGGGCGCGATTTGGCGGAACTGCATCCGTCTTCGGGCTTCACGGCGGAGCTTTCGGCGGCTTCAGTGGTGATGGCGGCTTCGGTGATGGGGTTGCCCGTGTCCAGCACGCATATTTTGGTGGGAGCGATTTTGGGCATCGGCATGGTGAACC
>CAUQSD010000098.1:0-5888 GCA_963520685.1 uncultured Kingella sp.
CCTGTACGCCTTGCGGCTCGCCGCCTTGTCTCATTTTTATTTTAATCCACTATAACGCAGAACGCACAGGCAGCGGGTGTTCGCCCTACGGAGGCCGACATGGTGCGTATCAATTTTTAGGTGTGTCGGTATAAAAAAAGACGGGCAATGGTATGCCCGTCTTTTCTGCGGTTTTGGTCGGAAAACCGCTTTTAGCTGTCTTTTTTCCGCATTCTGCGCTCCAAAGCGGCGACGCGGCGGACGGTGTCGGCCAGTTCGTCCTGCAATTCGTCAAGGCGGCGCGTGCATTGGGCGAGCTGCTCTGCGGCATCCTGCGGTGGCGTGCGGCCTGAGGCAGCCTGAACGCGCAGTTTCTTTGCTGCCCCCTGCAATGCTTGCCCGATAAGGGCGGCTTTGCCGGCAAGGTTTTCGGCGGTGTGCGCGTCCAGCAGGCGGCGTGCGTCAAACTGCGGCGGGGCGTGGCGCAGGCGGGCGAGCCGCAGCAGCAGGTTCATGCCGATGGCGATGTCGCCTTCCACGGCTGCATCGTTCCAATCGGGCATTTTCCCTTGCAGGATTTTCGGCAGCACGTCGTTATGCAGCACCAGCACGGTGTCGGGGCGGCGGTGGGTGGGGGCGAACAGGCCGTTCTCGTCCAGCCGGCCGGTGATGTTCAGGCTGCCGGCGCGGATGCCTGCCACGATGCCGTTGTAGCCCGACAGTTCGCGGCAGAGCGCGGGGTATTGCCTTAGGAATGCGTTTATTAGGTTCAGGGCGAGCATGGCGGCTGCTTCATGGCGTAAACCGCGCCGAGATTGCGCCACATTTGGCGGGCATCCATGCCGTAGCCGAACACGTAGCGGTCGGGCACGGACAGCCCGACATAGTCGGCGGCAATCGGTTTGGGGCGGGAAATCTGTTTGTCGGCAAACACGGCGGTGCGGCAGGTTTGCGCGCCGGCGGCGAGTATGTGTTCTGCCACGGCTTTCATGGTGTGGCCTTCGTCCAGTATGTCGTCCAGCACCAGCACGTCGCGCCCTGCTACGTTGGCGGGTTCGCGCAGCCATTGGAATGCGCCGCCTTGCAGTTTGTCGCCGTAACGCGTGATGTGGATGTAGTCAAAATCCAGCGGGAAGTCTAAAAGCGGAAGCAGCCTGCCGGTGAACACGGCTGCACCGCCCATCACCGCCAGCACGAGCGGATAGCGGCCGCTCAGATCTGCGCGGATGCGGCGGGCAACCTGTGCCAATGCGGCATCGCATTCTTCGGCGGAGAAGAGCTGTTCGGCTTGGGCAAGCAGCTCTTGCGCTTCGCGGTATCGGTTTTGCAGTTCGGGAGACATGTCGTTTTGCTCGCTCGGTCGGGCTTTCAGGCTGCCTTTCGGCTTTGGGGCAGCCTGAAAGCGGCTTAGGCGGTTTTTGCCTGCCAGGTGTCTTTCAGGGAAACGGTGCGGTTGAACACGGGGTGTTCGGGGCGGTGGTCTTTGCGGTCGGTTACGAAGTAGCCCAGCCGCTCAAACTGCCAGCGGGATTCGGGTGGCAGGTTGCGGGCGGCGGCTTCGGCGTAGGCACGGGTTTCCTTCATGGATTCGGGGTTGAGGAAGTCGGTGAAGGGGCGGTAGCTGCCGTCTTCGCCGCGCACGGCATCGGGGCGTTCTACGGTGAACAGGCGGTCGTACAGGCGCACGGTAACAGGGACGGCATCGTCGGCGGACACCCAGTGGATGACACCTTTGACTTTGCGGTCTTCGGGGTTTTTGCCCAGGGTGTCGTAATCGACGCTGCATTTGAGTTCCACGACTCTGCCTTCTGCGTCTTTCACGGCTTCGTCGCAGCGGATGACGTAGCCGTGGCGCAGGCGCACTTCGCCGCCCAATGTTAAGCGTTTGAAGCCTTTGGGCGGGATTTCGGCGAAGTCGTCGGCTTCTATGTAGAGTGTGGGGGTGATTTTCAGGCTGCGTCCGCCCATGGCTTCGTTGTTGGGGTGGAAGGGGGCGTAGCGGCTTTCGGTTTTGGCTGCGTCGTAGTTGGTCAGCGTGATTTTGAGCGGGTTTAACACGGCCATCATGCGGGGGGCGGTGTGTTCCAGCTCTTCGCGCACGGCTCCTTCCAGCACGCTCATATCTACGATGTTTTCGGATTTGGAAATGCCGGCGCGCTTGGCGAACAGGCGCAGGCCTTCGGGTGTGTAGCCGCGCCGCCGCATGCCGGAGATGGTGGGCATGCGCGGGTCGTCCCAGCCGCTGACGTGGCCGTCTGTAACCAGTTGGTTGAGCTTGCGTTTGGAGGTGATGGAATACAGGAGTTCCAATCGGGAAAATTCGTATTGGCGCGGGCGGGTGGCGTGCGGGGCGGGGATGTTGTCCAGCACCCAGTCGTACAGCGGACGGTGGGCTTCAAATTCAAGCGTGCATAGGGAATGGCTGATGCCTTCAATGGCATCGGAGATACAGTGGGTGTAGTCGTACATCGGATAAATGCACCATTTGTCGCCGGTGTTGTGGTGGTGGGCGCGGCGGATGCGGTAAATCACGGGGTCGCGCAGATTGACGTTGCCTGATGCCATGTCTATTTTCAGGCGCAGGGTTTTGCTGCCGTCGGGGAATGCGCCGTCGCGCATTTTGTAAAACAAATCTAGGTTTTCTTCTATGCTGCGGCTGCGGTAGGGGCTGTTTTTGCCGGGTTCGGTGAGCGTGCCGCGGTATTCGCGCATTTCTTCGGGCGTTAGGTCGTCCACATAGGCTTTGCCGTCTTTGATGAGGCCGACGGCGTAGTCAAAAAGCTGGTCAAAATAGTCGGATGCGTAACGCGGTTCGCCGCTCCATTTGAAGCCGAGCCAGCGCACGTCTTCTTTAATGGAATCGACGTATTCTTGGTTTTCTTTTTCGGGATTGGTGTCGTCGAAGCGCAGGTTGCATTGGCCGTCGTAAATATAGGCCAGCCCGAAGTTCAGGCAGATGGATTTGGCGTGACCGATGTGCAGATAGCCGTTGGGTTCGGGCGGGAAGCGGGTTTGGATGGCGGCGTGCCTGCCCTCGGACAGGTCTTTTTCTATGATGGTACGGATGAAGTGGTTGTCGGCGAATTGGTCTTTGGTGAGCATGGGTTTCTCTTGGCTGGATATGTTTTTCAGGCTGCCTGTCTGAGACCTTTGCAAAACCCCAGATTTGAGCACAGTTCAAAGCAACAGCATCGCAGAACGCGCAGAGAATATTGAAATATTTTCAAGCGTTTGAGAAGCGCGTTGCGAAGAAATGTGCCAAAGATGGGGATTTTGCAAAGGTCTCTGTCTGTTGGGGCAGCCTGAAAGGGTCTGTATGCCGTTTCAGGCTGCCTGTTTCGGATGGGGCAGCCTGAAAGCGCGCTACCGGCGGGCGGAAGCGGGCGCGATTGTACCCGAAAGCGGGCGGCTTGTGGGCAGGGTTGGGGCGGGGGCTTTCAGGCTGCCTGAAAACGCGTGGGCGGCGGGTGTCCGCCCCACGGGAAACTGTATTGTGCCTATCTGTTGCGGCCTTATTCCGAACTCGCGCCGTATCTAAATATAATCGCGCTTTTTTGCAAAGGACTGTGTATGCGAACTTTGGCTTTAATTTGCGTTCTCGCGCTTGCCCCCATGCCCTGCATGGCGGAAGGAAACGGGGCAGGCGGCACAGAGGCGGCACACCCCGTCAAACAGGATGCAAACCTTTACCGCGTGGACGCAAAACTCTACCGCAGCGAGCAGCCCGTGGCAGACGATGCGGAACTTCTGCGCACACTGGGCATCCGCAGCGTGGTAAACCTGCGCTATTTTTCGCGCGGACGCAATGCGCGGGTGTTTGGCGGGCACAGGGGCATAGAACTCATCAACCGCCCGCTTTTGGCGTGGCGCGTGCGCCCTGCCGACATTGCCCGCGTGCTTTACACGATAGAGCGGCAGCAGGAAAAAGGCGCGGTGCTGGTGCACTGCTATCACGGCGCGGACAGGACGGGCATCATCGTGGCGATGTACCGCATCATTTATCAGGGATGGACGGCAGAGGCGGCAAAACGCGAAATGACGGAAGGCGGCTTCGGCTACCACAGCATTTGGAAGAATCTGGAACGCCTGTTTGACGAAAAAACCGTATCGCAGGTGCGCGGACACTTAGACGCACTGCGCACGGCGGAAAACGGCGGTGCAGAGACGCGTTAAGGCAGCCTGAAAACAGGTTTTTGCGCTTTTCAGGCTGCCTTTGCCGCATATTTTTCCAATACAATCGCGCAACCGTTCCATCAGACACAAAGGCATAAACGCATGGATATTTTGGACAAACTGGTCGCACTGGCGCAGATACGCGGCAGCATAGACGTGCAGTGCAGCTTTCGCGGCGGCTGGCACGTGCGCCACGAAGCCAAGCGCGCACAAGGGCTGGCACACATCGTTACGCGCGGCTCAGGCTATGTAAAGCTGGACGGCGAAACACAGGCGCGCAGCCTGAAAGCGGGCGATGTGGTGTTTTTCCCGCGCACAGCCGCCCACGTATTGAGCAGCGAAATCGGCTGTACCAACACGCAGGCTGCCCCGCAGGTGTCGCGGCAGGGCGCGTTTACCGTCAAAACCAGCGGCTTTTCGGGCAGCGCAGAGCTGGATTTGTTCTGCGCACGCTTTGAATACGACCCGCAGTCCGGACTGATGCGCGGGCTGCCCGACGTACTTGCCCTGAGCGTGGACAGCGGCGCGCTGGGCAGCCTGGTTTCGCTGCTGCAATACGAAGCCGCGCAGAACGCGCAGGGCACATCCGCCGTGATAGACGCGCTTGCGCTGGTGCTGCTGGTGCTGACGCTGCGCACCTATTTGCAGCAAAACGAGCAGGACGCACCGCTGACGGGCATCCTCAACGGCTGGCGCGACCGCCGCCTGCGCGCCGTGGTGCAGGCCGTTACCGACGCGCCCGAACGCGAATGGCGGGTGGAAGACATGGCGGAAACCGCCAAACTTTCGCGTGCGCAGCTGATGCGGCTGTTCCGCAGCAAAATGGAAACCAGCCCCCATGCCTTTTTAACCGCCATGCGCCTGCAAAAGGCCGCGTTGATGCTGCGTGCCTCGCAAAGTACGGTTCTGGCGGTTGCGCTGGAATCGGGCTTCCAGTCGGAAACGCATTTTGGCAAAGCGTTCAAAAAATATTACGGCTGCACGCCCAAGCAATACCGAAAAGACACCGCCCTGCCTGAAACGGCAGCCGGCGGCGGAACGGAATACGTAATCTGAGACCTTTGCAAACCCCCAGATGTGGGCGCATTTCAAAGCAATGGCAGCGCAGAACGCGCAGATAACATGGAAATATTTTCAATCGACGGAGAAGCGCATGGCGAAGGTCTCAATCTGATTGGCAGGCGGCAACCACGTTGTTTTTTGCAAAGAAGGCAGCCTGAAAACGGTTGGGTACGTTTTCAGGCTGCCTTGGCATGTGGAACGCGTGGGCAGAAGTACCCGCTTTACGGAATCGGCATTGTGCGTATCAAGGCAGCCTGAAACCGTTTAAACATCCAATTCCGCCTTGTCGCCTTCCGTTTCCATCCATGCGCGGCGGGCGGCGGCTTCGCCTTTGCCCATCAGGCGGGTGAAGATGCCGAGCGTGTGTTCCGTGTCGTGTTCGGGGATGGCGACTTGCAGCAGGCGGCGGGTGTCGGGGTTGAGGGTGGTGTCTTTGAGCTGGTCGGCGTTCATTTCGCCCAGCCCTTTGAAGCGGCTGACGGATATGGCGGTTTCGCGGATGTTTTCGGTTTTCAGCCGTTCCAAGATGCCGTCGAGCTCCTGTTGGTCCAGCGCGTAAAACTTGCGGGCGGGGCGGCCTTTGCCTTGGGCGGCAACATCGACGCGGAACAGCGGCGGTTGGGCGACATAAATATGCCCGTTGGCGACGAGTTTGGGGAAATGGCGGTAAAACA
>CAUQSD010000099.1:0-5841 GCA_963520685.1 uncultured Kingella sp.
CTCTTGCACCTTATTCACCTGAGCTCAACCCGATTGAGAAGGTGTGGGCGAATATAGTCGATTAAAATCGCAATGATACGGCGTTGGCTCGCCTTGACGTACTACCTGTACGCCTTGCGGCTCGCCGCCTTGTCTCATTTTTATTTTAATCGACTATATTGAAATATTTTCAAGCATTAGAGAAGCGCATTGCGAAGAAATGCGCCAAAGATGAGGATTTTGCAAAGGTCTCTTTTAGAGATTTCTATCGCACAAAAACATAAAAAGGCAGCCTGAAACCGCACCAACGGCTTTCAGGCTGCCTTGTTTATTGCGTATTCAGATTACGCTTTGTCTTTGCTGAGAGACATTTTAATCACTTCGCGGGCGAACAGCAGCGCGCCGCCGATGAAGGTGAAGTCGGCAATCGTACGAATCCAGCGGAACAGCACCAGAATATCCTGCTGCATAAATGCTTCGCTGCGTGCATACCACAAACCTTGGCTGATGCTGGCATAAGCCTGAATCACACCCACGGGCAGCAGGCTGGACACAATCATCAGCGACAGACCGCCGTTAAGCAGCCAAAAACCGATGGTCATGAATTTCTCGTTATAGGAGAAATTCGGTTTGATGTAGCAGCCGACCATCAGCACGAAGCCCAAAGCCAAGAAGCCGTATACACCAAACAGTGCACCATGCGCGTGAACCGCAGAAGTGTTCAAACCTTGCAGGTAGAACAGGTTGATGGGCGGGTTAATCAGGAAGCCGAACACGCCCGCGCCCAACATATTCCAGAACGCCACGGCAACAAAGCACATCAGCGGCCAGCGCAGGCGTTTCATCCAAGGTGCGGCGTGCTGGTAGGACCAGTGTTCGTAGGCCTCATGACCCAACAGGATAAGCGGCACAACTTCCAATGCGGAGAATGATGCCCCCGCCGCCATAACAGGCGTGGTTGTGCCGGTGAAATACAGGTGGTGGAATGTGCCGGGCACGCCGCCGACCAAGAACAGGCTGCCTGCAACCAATGAGGCGACTGTTGCGGAGCGGTAGGTTACCAGGCCCATGTTGTAGAACACAAAGGCCAACGCGGCGGTGGCGAATACTTCAAAGAAACCTTCCACCCACAGGTGAACTACCCACCAACGCCAGTATTCCATCACGGCCAAAGTGGAATGTTCGCCGTAGAACAGGCCGGGACCGTAAAACAGCCCCACGCCGAAGATGGATGCAACAAAAATTGCCAGCAGGTTTTTATCGCCGCCCTGTTTGAATGCGGGAATCGTGCAGCGCACCATCAGGAACAGCCAGAACAGGAAGCCGACAAACAGCAGAAGCTGCCAGAAGCGTCCCAAATCCAAGTATTCGTAGCCCTGATGTCCGAACCAGAAGTTCAGATGCGGCGGGATGGTGTGGGTGATGGCAAAGAAGTTGCCCGAATACGAACCGGCCACCACGATAAACAGCGCGATATAAAGCAGGTTCACACCTAACGCCTGATATTTCGGATCTTTGCCGCCGTTGATGATGGGCGCAACAAACAAACCGGCGGTCAGAAAGCCTGTGGCAATCCAGAACAGTGCGGACTGCAAGTGCCAAGTGCGCGCCAAGGAATAAGGCAGCAACTTGGACAGTTCAATGCCGTAGAACGACTGCCCCTCAACCGTGTAGTGGGCAACCAAACCGCCCAGCAGGATTTGCACGATGAACAGGATAACGGTCAGCGCGGCATATTTCCACAGAGCTTTTTGTGAAGGCGTAAGTGCGATTTTTGCCAGCGGGTCTTGCGCGGGCACTTTGGGCTCTTCTTCGTGTTTGCGCAGGAAATGGTAGCCCCATACGAGAAAACCGATACCCATCAGCAAGAACACGAACGATGCAAACGACCACATATAGTTCTCTGTGGTGGGCACGTTGTTAATCAACGGTTCGTGCGGCCAGTTGTTGGTGTAGGTTGCGATTTTGCCCGGACGGTTGGTGGATGCGCTCCATGATGTCCAGAAGAAGAAGTTGGTCAGGTTTTTGCGTGCCTGTTCGTCGGGCAGGGTGTTGCTTTTCATCGCGAAATGTTCGCGGGTTTTGTCCAACGAAGGTTCGCTGCCGTAAAGCCCGATGTAATAGGGGGAAATCTGGGCGATGGCTTTGGCACGCGTATCGGAAATTTTCACCGTGCCGTCAGCCTGCATCTGGCTGCCATTGCGGTATTCCTCAATCATTTTGGCACGCACGGTTTCCTGCTGGATTTTGTCCAAATCGGCATAGGTTTTGCCGTAGTCTGCCTGTGCGGTGATGTCCAGCCATGCTTCAAGCTCGCGGTGCAGCCAGTCGGCCGTCCAGTCGGGGGCTTGGTATGCGCCGTGTCCCAAAACGGACCCCAGCTCCATGCCGCCCGTGCTTTGCCATGCGGATTGGCCTTTGAGAATGTCGTCTTTCGTTATCAGGGTTTCGCCTGATGCGGAAACGTATTTATCGGGGAAGGGCGGGGCTTGGCGATAGACTTCCACGCCAAGATAGCCCAGCAGTGAAAAGGTTACGGCAAGCACGCCGATAAGCGCGAACCATAACTTCTTGTATTGTCCCATTTTGTGCTCCTTCAAAAAGAAAATTGGACAGTGGTTGAAAAATTCATAATTATAGAATGTTAAGAATTGTAGCATTTTGTCAGACAATGCAACAGTATTTTTTCAGGCTGCCTGAACGGGTATCCGGTTAAAAACGGGTTTTTCTGCCTTATTTTTGACCCAATCCAGCGCAAAATTATTTCGCCGGCAGCACTTGTTCCAAAATTGTCGCAACATTGTTTGACTTAACGCAAAACAAGTTGTTTTAGATACATATTGTCCGAATAATTAAAATTGGATTGATGTATGTCAATATTTGTAAAAAACCATTAACACATAATGCGGGAAAGCAAGGCAGAATGCCGTTTCAGGCAGCCTGAAAAGAATTTATCAAGCCTGTAAAGGAAAACCACATGGAACGTAAAACCCTAACCATGCTCATCGCATCCGCTTTCGCCTTAGCTGCCTGCGCTCCGCAGCCCGCACCGAAAGAAGATGCCGCCTCTTCCGCGCCTGTTGCCGCTTCTGCCGCACCTGCTGCCAGTGTCGCTTCCGAACCTGTTTCTGCTTCTGCAGCCTCCGAGCCGGAAGTTGCCGCCGCAGATTTGCCGGTGGTTGATGCAGTTGTTACCCATGCGCCCGAAGTGCCGCCTGCCATTGACCGCAATCATGCCGCCCGCGTGAAGGTGAACATTGAAGTGCAGGAAAAAGTGATGAAAATGTCCGACGGCGTGGACTATAAATACTGGACTTTCGGCGGCGACGTGCCGGGTCAGTTTATCCGCGTGCGTGAAGGCGACGTAGTGGAAGTGCACTTCTCCAACCGTTCCGATTCCACCGTGCCGCACAACATTGACTTCCATGCGGCCACCGGTCCGGGCGGCGGTGCGGCTTCTTCGTTTACCGCACCCGGCCACACCAGCGTGTTCAGCTTCAAAGCCTTGCAGCCCGGTCTTTATGTTTACCACTGCGCCACTGCGCCGGTGGGCATGCACGTCGCCAACGGTATGTACGGTTTGATTTTGGTTGAACCAAAAGAAGGCCTGCCGAAAGTAGACCGCGAGTTCTATGTGATGCAGGGCGACTTCTATACCAAAGGCAAATACGGCGAACAAGGCCTGCAACCGTTTGATATGGAAAAAGCCATCCGCGAAGATGCCGACTATGTGGTATTCAACGGCCACGTGGGCGCGATTGCGGGCGACAACGCACTGAAAGCAAAAGTAGGCGAACGTGTGCGCCTGTTTGTCGGCAACGGCGGCCCGAACTTGGTGTCCTCATTCCACGTTATCGGCGAGATTTTTGACAACGTGAGCGTGGAAGCCGGCTCTTTGGTAAACAAAAACGTGCAAACCACGCTGGTTCCCGCAGGTGGCGCGGCAATGATTGACATGAAGCTGGACGTACCGGGCAGCTACACGCTGGTGGATCACTCCATCTTCCGCGCGTTCAACAAAGGCGCACTGGGCCAATTGGTTGCCGAAGGTCCTGAGAACAAAGACATCTATTCCGGCAAAACTCAGGAAGAGGTGTATCACGGCGAGGGCGGAGCCATCCAAACTGCTCCGCTGACTGCCAGCGAAACCGCCAAAGTGGCAGAGGGCGCGCCCAAAGCTGCCGATAAGGAAGAGCGCATCAAAGCAGGTGAAGGCGTGTACAAATCCGTCTGCATCGCCTGCCACGGCGCGGAAGGCAAAGGCGTGGAAGGCGCGTTCCCACCGCTGGCCAACTCTGATTACCTGAATGCCGACCACAAACGTGCCGTCAATGCGGTTGTCCACGGCCTCTCCGGCGAAATCACCGTAAACGGCGTAAAATTCAACAGCATGATGCCCGCCCAGTCGCTGAACGATGAAAAAACCGCCAACGTTTTGACCTACGTGCTCAACAGCTTCGGCAACAAAGGCGGCGAAATCAAGCCTGAGGACGTTGCCGCAGCGCGCAAAAAATAACCGGCTTTCCCTATAAACACGGCTGCCTGCAACCCGTCAAAACGGTGCGGCAGCTTTTTTTCAAACCCATGTTTCAGGCTGCCCCAATCCGCCCTTTTGCCGAACAAGGCAGCCTGAAACCGCCCCAAGGAGCATCACCGTGCGTCTCCCAGCCCTCCTCCTATGCGCCCTATTTTCAGCCAGCCTTACCGCACACGCAGCCGATGCCGGTATGGCAGACATCCCCGGCGGCACATACCGGCCGCTCTATCTGAAAAAAACCACGCCGACAATCAGCGTCAAGCCCTACCAGCTTGACACCACCCCCGTAACCAACGCCGAATTCGCCCGCTTCGTGGCCGCCAACCCCTCATGGCAGCGCGGCAAAGTCTCCCCCAAACAGGCAGAGCCGCAATACCTGCGCCATTGGGAAAAACGCAGCGCAGGCTATGCCCCCAAAGCCGGCGACGAAAACAAACCCGTCACCAACGTTTCCTGGTTTGCCGCCCATGCCTATTGCGCCGCCCAAGGCAAACGCCTGCCCACCATAGACCAATGGGAATTTGCCGGACTCGCCTCCGAAACCCAGCCCAACGGCTCAAACGAACCGAGCTACAACCGCACCATTTTGGACTGGTACGAACACGGCAGCGCAGGTCTGAAAAACATCAAAAGCCGCAAACCCAACTATTATGGGATATACGACCTGCACGGCCTCATCTGGGAATGGACGGAAGACTTCAACAGCAGCCAAATCAGCGCCGGCACAATAGACAGCAGCCAATTCTGCGGTGCGGGCGCAACCAACAGCAGCGACCCCAGCAACTACGCCGCCTTTTTGCGCTACGGCATCCGCACCAGCCTGCAAGCCCCGTTTGTGCTGCACAACCTCGGCTTCCGCTGCGCCAAATAAACCCAAGGCAGCCTGAAAAACCCTTTTAAAGTTTCAGGCTGCCTTATCCCCCCACACACATTACAAGCCGCCCCACCTCACAGGCAGCCTGAAAAAAGGAAACGAGCAAAGGAAACGACCATGAAAAAACACCGGCTCCTACAGGCCGCACTACTCATCTGGATAACCGCCCTCAGCCTTTTCCGCCCCGCCTTCGCCGATTCCACCACCCCCCGCCACCCCATCAGACCCCCGCACATCGGCACCGACGGCAGACTGGTACTGCCCGCCCCGCAGATATTTCCCCGCCTACCAACCGAAGTCCACACCTTCTTCCCCAAACACCACGCCTACCACTACGACGCCCGACTATACCAAGAAGGCATCGGCAAGATAGGCAGCACCGAAGGCTACACCCTATCAGGCGACAGAGCCTACCACGAAATAGAAAACATACTGGGCAGAACCCCCAGGT
>CAUQSD010000100.1:0-5639 GCA_963520685.1 uncultured Kingella sp.
AGCTTAAAATCCTGCGGGATTGGTGTGGAATTTAGGGCTAATCTACGTCAGCCCCAATTTTTTATAGGGGAACGATATGGTTTCAGGCTGCCCTATCTGCTGTGCGCAGGGCGAAGACATTCTGCTGCAAACCGACAGGCTGCGCGTTATCGCCGTGCACGATGATGCGAATGCCCCTGCCTTCTGCCGCGTGATTTGGCAGCGGCACACGGCGGAGATGACCGACCTTTCCGCTGCCGAACGTGTGGAACTGATGGAAACGGTGTACCGCGTGGAAGCGGCGATGCGCGAAGTGCTGCATCCGGCCAAAATCAATTTGGCGAGTTTGGGTAATGTGGTGCCGCACCTGCATTGGCACGTTATCGCACGCTTTGCCGACGATGCCTGCTTTCCTGCGCCGATTTGGGCCTCGCCCGTTCGGCAGGCGGCTTTCAGGCTGCCTGAAAACTGGCAGGAGAAGGTAAAACAGATTTTAAAGGCAGCCTGAAACCACGATAATGCGCGGTTTCCCGTCCAACGAAAGGAATCATTATGCGGCCAGTCTTTTCCCGTAGGCATCTGCTGCAAAGCGGCGCGCTTGCCGCCGGCAGTGCGGTTTTGAGCGCGTGCGGCAGTTCGTCCAAAAAAATCACGGTGCAGCCTGAAACGCCTGCTGTGCAGCCCAAACACCCCGCGCCCGAAGTGCAGTCGGGCGGCGGCAATACCATGCGGATTTTTGCCTCTTCCGGCTTCTGCGAGGATGCTGCGCGCATTCAGACGGGGCTGGACAGGCTTGCCGCTGCGGGGTTCTCCATCACCAACCACACCGCTGCCTACCGTCGTTTCCAGCGTTTTTCGGGCACGGACGAGCAGCGTATTGCCGACTTCCAAGATGTTGCCACGGGGCGCGCGCCGACACCGAAGGTGCTGATGGGAACGCGGGGCGGCTATGGTGCCATCCGCCTGCTGCCGCATATAGACTGGAAAAGCCTCGGTGCGCGGATGCGCGAGCGGCAGACGCTGCTGTTCGGGTTCAGCGATGTAACCGCCGTCCAGCTTGCGCTTTTGGCGCAGGGCGGCATGCCGAGCTTTGCCGGTCCGATGCTGTATAGTGAATTTGCCAAGCCAGAGCCGAATGTGTACACGATGGAGAGCTTCATCCGCACCACCACCGCGCCTGCACTGTCGGTTGGGGTGTCTGCCTACCAGCGTTCTTCCGTGCGCGAGGCGGAAGGCGTGCTGTGGGGTGGCAATCTGAGCGTGCTGGCTTCGCTGGCGGGGTCGCCCTATATGCCGCAGATACAGGGCGGCATCCTGTTTTTGGAAGATGTGGCTGAACAGCCTTACCGCATTGAAAGGATGCTGCAAACGCTGCATTTGGCCGGGATTCTGAAAAGTCAGCAGGCGGTGTTGCTGGGTGATTTCCGCATGGGCAACATCCGCGATGCGTATGACAGCAGCTATGATTTGGCGAATGTGGCGCAGGCGGTGTCGCGTGCAGCGGGCATCCCCGTTTATACGGGCTTTCCGTTCGGACACGTTGCCAACAAGACTTCGTTTCCGCTGGGGGCGCGGGCGCGGTTGTCGCCCAACGGCGGGGGCGGTTTTCAGGTGTCGTTTGCCGAATATCCGCGCTTGGATGCGGGGGCGCTGAATCTGAACGCGTTGCTGCCGCCTCCTCCGCCTGTGGATTTCACGGGGCAGCAGCCGCAGCCGGTTAATGGCGGCGATGCGGGAGACGCTGCGGAATAGCCGTCCCAAAGTTTTTCAGGCTGCCCTAATAACGGTTGGGGCAGCCTGAAAACATAAAGCAGGGTAGGGAGCACTTGCCGGACGCGTAGTTTCAGGCTGCCTTGCGACACCAAACGCGTGGGCAACGAGTGCCCACCCTACGGAAATTGGATTTCGTTCAATAGCTTTTGGGGAGGGGCAACCCAAACTATGCGGATGGATAGGTTTCAGGCTGCCTCAAAACAATTGGGGCAGCCTGAAAACCGTTTTCAATCGTCGTTACGCTTTTTCCTGCCGAGCAGATGCCGGATGGCTGCGCCTGCGCCCAGCACGCCTACGATGATGAGTTTGCTGAATTTCAACAGGAACGCACCCAACACGGCGAGCAATCCGAGCTTCTTCGCTGCCACGCCGCCCACCAGTGCCATCAGTCCGTATTCTGCCACTTTGTCGGTGGCGGCGTTGAAATCCTGATAGCGCAGGCCTTCGTTGAACGAGATGTTGGCAAGCAGGTCGCGTGCAACGGGTTTCAGGGCTTCCACGTCTTTCAGGTCGGTAACCATCGTCATGCTGATGTAGCCCTTGCGGCCGAGCTGGAAGGTGTTGTAGTTCACGCCCGGGGTGTCTTTTTCGTTGCCTTTTTCGTAGGCATCTATGGACCAAATCAGGCGGTGGGTGGCGGCATCGTATTGGGGTTTTTCCACCCAGCCGTGCGTTGCCAATTCGGGAAGCCCGCGCGTGCGGCGGATTTCGTTTTGCGCATCGTTGCCTTCTATGAGCTGCTTCAACATGGTTTCTGCATCCCAGTCTTTGGCATCGTCGTCTTTGATATAGCCTGAATCTTCGTAGGCCAAATCGGCAATCCATGAAAGTGCGTTTTCGTCTTTGGATGTCGGGAACACCAGTCCGTAGCGGTTGGGGTTGGTGGAATTGCCCATGCGGTCCATCAATTGGTTGGCTTCGTCTTTGGGTAGAAAGGCCATGCCGGCGGGCAGGTTCAGCTTGGCTTCGCTGCCCAGGTCAATGGTTTTCGGGCCGAATACGGCTTTTTCCATCAGCGGGTCGGTTTGTTCTGCGGCAGTGGAGGCGGCTTGGGCTTTTTCAGGCTGCCCTTTGTTTTGCGCTGCCTGCTGCTGCGGCACTTTTTGTGCATAAACGGCAACGGGCGCGGCGGCAAGCAGGGCGGTTATTACGGCAGCGGCGGCGCGGGAATGACGGTGATTCATGGGGGGATTCCTTAAAATTTAAAATTAAGTGTAATCAACAATCAAGAGGCAGCCTGAAACGGTTTTCAGGCTGCCTTTAAGGGGAAATTATGCTTTGCAGCGTTCGCCGCATCCGGAAACCATTTTCTGCAATTCGACGGGTTGCAGGATGCGGATGTGTTTGTGTTCCACCGATATCAGCCCGTCCTGCCTGAATTTGGAGAACATGCGGCTTACTGTTTCCAGTTTCAGCCCCAAATAGCTGCCGATTTCTTCGCGCGACATGCGCAGGATGAAATCGTTGGCGGCGAATCCGCGCACGTGCAGGCGGTCGGACAGGTTCAGCAGGAACATGGCCAGCCTTTCTTCGGCGCGCATATTGCCCAAAAGCAGCATCACGCTTTGGTCGCGCACGATTTCGCGGCTCATCAGGCGCAGGAAGTGCATATTGAGCATGGGCAGTTTCTGCGATAACTCGTCCATGCGCTCAAACGGCAGCTCGCACACTTCGCTGTCTTCCAGTGCAACGGCATCGCAGGCGTATTTGTTTAGGCTGATGCCGTCTGTGCCGACGAGTTCTCCGGACATAAAAAAACCGGTTACCTGATCGCGGCCGTCCTGCGTGCTAACCGTTGTTTTGAAAAAGCCCGTGCGTATGGCATAAACCGAAACGAAAGCCTCGCCCGCGTGGAAAAGGAATTCCCCTTTCTTCAAACGGCGGCTTTGCTTGATAACCGTGTGGATTTTATTGAAATCTTCTTCTTGCAGTCCGACCGGCATACAGATTTCCTTCAACGAGCAGTTGCCGCATTGGGTATGGCACATGGCAGGGGGCAGCTTGGTCATATGATATGGCCCTATTTTGTTTATGATAGCGTTTGGACTGACAGGGCTTCCAAAGCGTGCTATTCTAACAAAACTTGACGTAAAACAAAATCTTTTAAATTTTCTGAACACAACCATGAAAACAATCAGCATTGCCCAGCAACCCGCCACACTTTTTGATTTTGACCGAGACCTCATCGCCTCCCTGCCCGCCAGCGGCCCGCGCTACACCTCCTATCCCACTGCCGACCGCTTCCACGAAGGTTTCAGGCAGCCTGAATATCTCGCCACGCTGAAAGATACCCTGCAAGGCAGCGGCAAACCCGTCTCCCTCTATATCCACATCCCCTTCTGCAACACCATCTGCTACTACTGCGGCTGCAACAAAATCATCACCAAAGACAAATCCCGTGCCGACGAATACCTGCGCTATCTGGAAAAAGAAATGTCGCTGCTCGCCCCGCATCTATACGGCAGGCACAAACTCGCCCAGCTCCACTTCGGCGGCGGTACGCCCACTTTCCTCAGCGACGACCAGCTTGAACACGTTTTCGCCATGATACGCACCCGTTTTGAACTGGTGCCCGACGGCGAATACTCCATAGAAATAGACCCCCGCAAAGTCAGCCGCGAAAGCGTCCACAAGCTCGGGAAACTCGGCTTCAACCGCATGAGCGTCGGCATTCAGGATTTTGACCCCAAAGTTCAGGCTGCCGTAAACCGCATCCAAAGCGTGGAAGAAACCCGCACCGTGATTGAAGCCGCGCGCGAATCCGGCTTCAAATCCGTCAGCGTCGATTTGATTTACGGGCTGCCGCACCAGTCGGTAAACAGCATCCGTCCCACGCTGGACACCGTGCTCTCCCTCGCGCCCGACCGCATCGCCCTTTATCACTACGCCCATTTGCCCCACATCTTCAAACCCCAACGGCGCATTGACACCAACGCCGTCCCCAGCAGCGAAGAAAAGCTGGACATCCTGCAATACGCCGTCCGCCTGCTAGACGAAAAAGGCTATGTATTCATCGGCATGGACCACTTCGCCAAGCCGGATGACGAACTGGCCGTTGCCCTTGCCGAAGGACGTTTGCAGCGCAACTTCCAAGGCTATTCCACCTATGCCGACTGCGACCTCATCGCCCTCGGCGTGTCCGGCATCGGCAAAGTCGGCAGTACATACAGCCAAAACGAACGCGATATAGACCGCTACTACGCCGCATTGGACAAAGGCGAACTGCCCGTGATGCGCGGCTTTAAACTCGGCAGCGACGACATCGTCCGCCGCAACATCATCCAAGACTTGATGTGCCGCTTTGCCCTTGATTTCGCCGATTATGAAGGCAGCCTGAACCAACCGTTTGCCCAATATTTCGCCGACGAAATGCGCGATTTACAGAAACTGGCCGGCTTGGGGCTGGTGGAAATGTCCCCCCACCGCCTCGCCGTAACCGCCAAAGGCCGTTTCCTTATCCGCAACATCGCCATGGTTTTTGACTATTATCTGCGCCATCAGGAAACGCGGGCGAAATATTCGCAAACGGTATAGGCAACACCGGAGATTTCTGAACAAGGCAGCCTGAAAACCTGTCATCAAGGTTTTCAGGCTGCCTTGTTGGTGTACACAACACCGCTTCCCGTAGGGTGGGCATTTATGCCTACGCATTTTCAGGCTGCCCGTGAATGCGCAACGCGTGGGCAGCGAGTGCCCACCCTACCTTGCTATTCACTATATGGCAAAATTTGATAAGGCAGGAAAAATGACACATGTTACTGATTTTAAATTTAAATAAGAGGATTTTATGAATAAATTTATTTATAAAAATGCTTCTGATATTACCAGTCACTGGGAATTTTGCAATCAAAATAAATATCCATTTATTACAATTAATAATATTGATA
>CAUQSD010000101.1:0-5631 GCA_963520685.1 uncultured Kingella sp.
TTGGTTATCTGCATTTTTGTAGACTAGCATAACTGCTAATCTACGTCAGCCCCTTGTTTTCAGGCTGCCTTGGGGGGTGGGGCGCGTGGGCAGCAAGTGCCCACCCTACGGGAAACGGTGTTGTGCGTATCAATTGTTACGTGCGTTAGTCATAGATTAATCCGGTTTGTTTTAGCTGGATACTTTGGCTGTGAGCAAATTAAAGGCAGCCTGAAAACCGTATGGTTCGGTTTTCAGGCTGCCTTTGTCTGTTTGCGGCGGGTTTTTATCCGGTGTTTCGCAGGCCTTGCGCCACGCCGTTGATGGTTTGGTGAATCATCCGCAGCAGGCGGGGGTTGGCGGGGTCGTGGCGCAGTTTGGCCAGCAGGGCGACTTGTAGGGCGCCGAGGGCGTTGAGATAGGGGATGCGCAAGGCAAGCGAGCGGGCGAGCGGGCGGTTGTCGGCGAGCAGGGTGTCGGTTTGCAGGATGCTTAACAGGGCATTCAGGCTGCGGGTGTGTTCGGCGCGGATGTCGGCGAAGATGGCTGCTCCGTGTTCGGGGTCGCGGCTTAGGGCGGCGTAGTGGGCGGCGAGGGTGAGGTCGGTTTTGGCCATGACTTGTTCCATGTTGGAGAGCATGGCGCGGAAGAAGCGGTTGTGTCGGGCGTGTTGGCGCAGTTTGTTCAGGCTGTCTGCATCGCGGGCGCACAGGGCTTCTACTGCGCTGCCGAAGCCGTACCAGGCGGGCAGCATCAGGCGGTTTTGCGTCCATGAGAATACCCAGGGGATGGCGCGCAGGTCTTGGATGCGGGCGAGGGTTTTCCGGCTGGCGGGGCGGCTGCCGAGGTTGAGGCTGGCTATTTGTTCTATCGGGCTGGTTTGCAGAAAGTAGTCTATGAAGCCTGGGCGGGTGATGAGGGCGCGGTAGTGGGCGAAGGAGTGTTCGGACAGGGCGTTCATCAGCTCGGGGTCGGGGTCGCCGCTGTCGGGCAGCAGGGTGGCTTCAAGTGTGGCGGCGGCGAGGGTTTCAAGGTTGCGTTCGGCGTTGGCGGGGTCGCCGTATTTGGCGGTGATGACTTCGCCTTGTTCGGTGATGCGGATTTGTCCGCCGACGCTGCCTGCGGGCTGTGCCAATACGGCTTGGTATGAGGGGCCGCCGCCGCGCCCGACGCTGCCGCCGCGTCCGTGGAACAGGCGGATGCGGATGCCGTGCCGTTTGAATAGGGCGGCCAGTCCGATTTCGGCCTGATAGAGCCCCCAGGTGCTGCTGATGTAGCCGCCGTCTTTGTTGCTGTCGGAGTAGCCGAGCATGATTTCTTGGATGTTGTCGCGGCTGGTGAGGAGGGTGCGGTACCAGTCGTTTTCAAACAGGGTTTGCATGACGGGGACGGCGTTGTCCAGTGCTTCTATGGTTTCAAACAGGGGGACGATGTTGATGCGGGATACGGGTTTGCCGTTTTCCAGATGCAGCAGGCCGGTTTCTTTGAGCAGCAGGGCGAGGGCGAGTAGGTCGCTGGGCTGTTCGCAGTTGGAGATGATGCTTTGGGTGATGGCGTTTTCGCCGAAGCTGTTTTTGATGTCGCGGGCGGTGCAGAAAATGTCGAGTTCACGGCGGGCGTGTTCGGCGTAGTCGGCGTAGGGGCTGTATAGCGGGCGGGGATTGGCGAGTTCGCGCAGCAGGACGGCCTGTTTTTGGTTTTCAGGCAGCCTGAAATAGTCTTCTAGGGCGGCGTGGCGGAAGAGTTCGGCCACGGTTTCGGCGTGTTTGCCGGCGTGTTGGCGCAAATCCAGCGGCATGAGGTGGAAGCCGCAGACGGAGGCGGTGCGGGCGATGTCGGCGATGCGTCCGCCGGCGAGCGGTGCGCTGCCGTTGTCGCGCAGGGAGTGTTGCAGTGTGTGCAGGTCGCGCAGGAAGCGGGCGGCATCGGGATAGGGTTCGCTTTCTCCGAAGCGGCAGCCTAGGGGTGCGCCCAGTGTGCGTGCGGTTGCGGCGAGCCGCGACATGATGTGGGCGATGGCGCGGCGGTAGGGTTCTTCTTCGCGTGCGGTGTCGGTGTCGGGTGATTTGGCGGAGAGCACCAGCACGCCGTCGCTTGCTTTTATGCGGCGGGCGGAGAGCGGCAGCTCTTGATATAGGGTGTCCAATTCGCGGCGGTAATGGTGGAAGGCGGCATCGGCGTGGCCGGTGAAGGCGTCGCGCAGGGTTTGTGCGTCTACGAAGGGGTTGCCGTCTCGGTCGCCGCCTATCCAGCCGCCGATTTTTAATATGTCGGGAATGCGGATGCCGGGCCAGGCAGCCTGAAAGTGCTGTTCCATGCGGCGGTAGAACTGGGGCAGGGCGCTGAAAAAGCTTAACGGAAAGATGTTTACGCCGTTTTGGATTTCGCTTTGTACGCTTAATTTGAAGTGGCGGGTTTCGCTGGTTTGCCAGAGTGTCAGCAGTATGATGTCGGTTTCGCGCTGCAATTCGGCGAGCGATTCGGCGGAATGGCAGAAGGCGCGGCGCGGCAGCAGGGCGCGGATTCGGCGGTGCAGCCCCAATACTGCCTGCCGCTGCACTTCGGTGGGGTGGGCGGTGAGCACGGGGCAGACGAGCATTTGGTCTAGGGCTGCCTGAATTTGGTCTTGCGGCAGGTTGGCGGCCTGTAATTTGGCGGCGGCGGATGCAATGCTGCCGTCTTGTGCGCCGCTGCCTGAGGCTTCGTGTGCCATGCGGCGGCGTTCGTGGTGCACGTCTTCGGCGATGTTGAGGATTTGGGCGAACAGGCCTGCGGCGGCAATCAGGTTTTCGGTTTGTGCTTCGGTGAGCGAGGGCAGGAGTTCTGCCATGACTTTGCTGCTGTCTTGGGCTTCGGCAAGGATTCGCAGTGCGTCTGCCACGATTTTGTCGGCATGGGCATCGAGCATTTTGTAGAGCGATGCGGTCATGAAGGCGGCATCGGCGGCAAGGTCGGCATCTTTTTCGGGGGTGTGGTCGGGTAGCTGCATGGTGTGTTCTTTCTGGGGGTGCGGGGTTGGTTGCGGGGCGTTTTCAGGCTGCCTGAAATGGGGCGGGGCTGCTTTTCGGCGGTTGGTCAGTCTTCCAGAAACGCTTTTTCCGAGGAGAGCATTTGGTCGAGTGTTTCGCGCGGCCGGATGAGGCGGGCGGTGTCTCCGTCCACCAGCACTTCGGCGGCGCGGGGGCGGGTGTTGTAGTTGCTGGCCATGCTGGCGGCGTATGCGCCTGCGCTGCGGACGAGCAGCAGGTCGCCTGCTTGGGCGCGGATGCGGCGGTTTTGGGCGAGGAAGTCGCCGGTTTCGCAGACGGGGCCGACGATGTCGGCGGTGATTTCGGGCTGCGTGCTGCCGCCGTCGGCGTTTTCTATGCGGTGGTATGCCTGATAGAGGGCGGGGCGCATCAGGTCGTTCATTGCGGCATCTACGATGACGAAGTTTTTTTCTTCGCCGCGTTTGACGTATTCCACGCGGGTAAGCAGTGTGCCGGCGTTGCCGGTCAGGCTGCGGCCGGGTTCCAAAACCAGTTTCAGGCTGCCTGCGGGATGGGCGGCGAGCATGTTTTTGACGGCGGCGGCGTATTGCGTCAAATCGGGGGCGGTTTCGTCTTCGCGGTAGGGAATGCCGATGCCGCCGCCCAAATCTATATGTTGCAGACGGATGCCTTGTGCGGCGAGCCGGCCGGTCAGTTCTAGAATGCGTGCGCAGGCTTCTTCCAACGGCGACGGGTCTAAAAGCTGCGAACCGATGTGGCAGTCTATGCCGATGATGTGCAGATGCGGCAGTGCGGCGGCGGTGCGGTAGGCGTGTTCGGCTTCTGCCATGGCGATGCCGAATTTGTTGGCTTTGAGGCCGGTGGAGATATAGGGGTGGGTGTGTGCGTCTACGTCGGGGTTGATGCGCAGCGACACGGGCGCGCTCTTGCCCATGCGTGCGGCGACGGCGTTCAGGCGTTCCAGCTCGGGCAGGCTCTCTACGTTGAAGCATTTGATACCTGCCTGTAAGGCGAACGCTATTTCCGCTTCGCTTTTGCCTACGCCTGAAAAGATGGTTTTGTCGGCGCGCCCGCCTGCTGCCAAGACGCGGGCGATTTCGCCGCCGGAAACGGTGTCAAAACCTGCGCCGAGTTTGGCAAAGTGCCTGATGATGCTTAGGTTGCTGTTGGCTTTGAGGGCGTAGCAGATGAGCGTGGGGCAGCCTGAAAAGGCGGTTTCATAGGCGCGGTAGGCTTCGGTGAGGGCGCGCATGCTGTAAACATAAAGCGGTGTGCCGAAGCGTTCGGCAAGTTCGGCAAAGGAAACGCCTTCGCAGGTTTTATTTTTGTTCATGCGTTTCGCTCCCTTGCGGTGCGGGTTCGGACGCGCTGCGGATGAATCGGCGTGCATCGGGATGGACGGGGCGGCCGGGTTCAAGCCCTGTTTGGATGATGCCGAAGCGGTTTTTGTCGCCCGGCTGGGGCAGATATAGCGCGCCTTTATAGCCGCAGGCGGCAAGCAGCAGCAGAAGGGGCAGGGCGGGGAGAATTCTGACGGACATGGAACGGGTCTTTCTTTTCAGGCTGCCTGAAAACTGGCACAATCCGCTATCTTAAAACATTTTTACAATACGGACAAAAATCATGACCGAAACCGAATTTGTCGGCCACACGGAAACCCTGTTTGCCCACATTGAAGATGCGTTGGACGATTATCCGTTTGACTGCACGCGTGCCGGCAACGTGCTGACCATTGAAGCCGACGACGGCACGCAGATTGTCGTAAACCGCCACACACCCAACCGCGAATTGTGGATTGCCGCCAAAAGCGGCGGCTACCATTTCGCCGAACAGGACGGACGGTGGCTTGCCACGCGGGACGGACGCGAATTTTTCAGCGTGCTGAACGAAGTCCTGAGCGCGGCGGCAGGCGAGGCGGTAAGCATCGCGCCGATTTAAGCCGGATGCAAAAAAGGCAGCCTGAAAACGGAAAACGCGCTTTCAGGCTGCCTTTCAGTCTCTGCGCTTTGCAGGACATTCTTTGGCCGAGACCTTTGCAAAATCCTCATTTTTGGCACATTTCTTCGCCATGCGCTTCTCTAATGTTTGAAAATATTTCAATATTATCTGCGCATGATGCGATGCTATTTTGAGATGCGCTCAAATCTGAGGTTTTGCAAAGGTCTCATAGGGCGGGTGCTTGCTGCCCACGCGTTCCACACTCCAAAGCAGCCTGAAAACGCGTGGGCATAAATGCCCACCCTACCAAACGGGCATTGTGTCTATTCCCCCCCAAGTTTGCCATGTTCCTATCGGCAATAAGGCAGCCTGAAAAGCATATTTTGTTTTTCAGGCTGCCTTTCGGTAGGCATGGCGAAACAGCGAATTTAAACACCGCCTTTGTTCTTGGCGGAAAATTCTCCGCGTAGGGTGGGCACTTGCTGCCCACGCGTTCCACACTCCAAGGCAGCCTGAAAACCAAAAACACGCTTTCAGGCTGCCTGTGTCCGCTTTGTCAGAACAGTATTTGCAACAGCAGAAACGCCGCCACCGACAGCATCGCCGCCGCCGGCAGCGTAATCACCCATGCCAGCCCGATGGGTTTCATCATCTTCCAATTGGCATTGCGGTTCACCATGCCGATGCCCAAAATCGCTCCCACCAAAATATGCGTGCTGGACAC
>CAUQSD010000102.1:0-5491 GCA_963520685.1 uncultured Kingella sp.
TGTACGCCTTGCGGCTCGCCGCCTTGTCTCATTTTTATTTTAATCGACTATATTAAGCGGTATCTGCGAACAGTATTGTCTGATTACGCCCGATTTGACGATGCGCTACTGTCCTATTTTGATTTTAATTGACTATACTTTCAGGCTGCCGTCCTGCTCCTGCAAACGTCCCATGGGGTCGTCTATGTGCCAGCGGGTCATAATCGCCAGCAGTCCCGCCTGCTCGGAAAAACGGGTGGAGAAATCGTCCGTAAACCAGTTCCATACGCTGTCCCGTACCGTTTGGCTGTTGGCTTCCTTGCGCCCCTACGGGGTCGTATATCACGCCCAAATCCAAGCTTTCGCCCGTTATCGAACCGCCAACGGTGGTGTTGCGGAAGTAGCCGCTCCGCCCTGCGTATTCGATGATTTCGGAGTTCCGCAGGGGCTTGGCGGAAGGGGTAAGGGTGTTGCTGTCGCTGATTTGGAGGTCAAGGCATATTTCCCGGTAAAGCGTGCTGTCAAACAGCCGTTGCAGCGTTTTATTCGCCCGCACGCCCAAGCGTTCGGAAAAGCTGGCATAGATGATTCGGGTGTCGGGGTCTTTGCCGCTTAGCCATGCGATGAAGTCTGTAACCAGCGCGGATTTGCCGTGCTGTGGCGGGGCTTGTATCAGAAGGCGTGGTTTGAGTCCGTCTTTCAGGTCTTGGTAATACTGCTGCAATGCGGCGGAAACTTCCGCCGTCCACCAGCCCCATGCGTTTTGCGGGTGGATAAGCTGCCTGAAAGCGTAAAAGTCGTTCCGTGCCTGCCTAAGCTTCCATTCCTTTACCAGTTCCAGCTTTTCACGGTTGCTTAATGCCATATTTCGCCAGCTCTTCTGCCAGTTCTTCATCCGTTAAATCGGCTGCGCTTTTCTTCACTTCAAGGCTGCCTGAAACGGCGTTTTCGGTTTTGTCGGAATAGCCGTGGTTTGCCAGCATCAGCTTGGTAATCGTGGGGTTGAAGTCGCTTTGCAGCCCTTTGTTGATTAAAAGGTTTTCCTGTTTGGCTTTAATGGCTTCCAGCAGGTCACCGAAGTGTTCGTGCTGCCTGCCCCAATCTCTGATTTGGTTGCGTGCCGCGCCTAACAAGCACACCAGCCCCGCAATGCTGGGGACGGCTTCGCCGCGTTCTTGGAAGCCGCCTTTGAGATACCATTCCGCGCCGTCAAAATGCTGCTGTGTGAAGGAACTCGGCCGCCCTGCCTGTTTCTGTATGGGTTTTGGCTGTTTTTCCATGGTTTCCGTCCTATCGTTCAAGGTAATAGACTTTATAGCGGGCATTCGGGGTATTAACCCACCTGCTTCCGATGGCGTGCCCTGCACGGCGCAATTCGCTAATGCGGATAGTGGGGCAGTTGATGTGCAGGTTCTCAAACATCTGCCGCACGGTCAGGGTTTCGCCGCGTTTGAGAATGGCAAGGATTCGTTGGCGTTGCGTCTGCATGGTTATTCCCCTTCCTTGCGCTTCATGCCTTCGATGTGGGCTTGGATTTCGCTTGCCTTCCAACGGGCGGTGCGGCCGCCCAATTTGTAGCTTTTGGGAAAGTCGGGGCGGTATTGCTTGTGTTTGGGATTCGTCCAGTTCCAAACGGTGGTGCGGCTCACGCCGTAAATAGCGGTTACGTCTTTGACGGTGATGAATTGCTGCTGCATAAAAAAACGCCTTTGCTGCTTGTTGAACATGGGGGTATTCTGCAAGACAAAGGCGGGGGTTAGGCAATAGAAAAACGGTTAAACCGTTTATGCTAAACAGGGGTTTAACCGTTCTTAATATATTGATATTTAATTGTTTTATTGTTGAACTATTTTTTTGTTTTGGTTTGGTTTTTAAAGTCGGGGGAACGTGCCAAAGCATCAATGCGCGTAATGGCGTTTTCCGGGGGTTTAACCCCTGTTATCTCCTCTAACCGCTGTGCGATAAAATCCTGTATTACCAATGCCTTTGGGGGGTTTACCCCCTTCCGGGATAGGGTCGTAGAATTTCTTAATCACTTCCGTTGCCACTTGGTATTCGGGCGTTGGGTGCTTGGGGGTGTAGTCCAGTAATTGGATGATGGGCTTCTCTGTACTTTCAGGCTGCCTTTGCGTTTCAATCCGTCTTTCTGTGCCGCTCGCCCCCCGCATCTGCCTTTCTCTTTTGATTAAATCTTGTTTGAGGGTTAGGCAGTCTTCTTTTTGCGCCCATGCAATCAACACCATTTTTTGAACGGTGGTTCTCTTCGGGTCTATATCGCGTATTGAGAACTCGTCTTTGGCTTGGTTTGCCCTGTATGAATAAGAATTCTGCCAGCTGTCTTCGCCGGTTAAAAACAATTCATGCACTTGCAACGTTTTTAACACAATGCCGCCTAAAAACGCCTGCATGGCAATTATCGCTCTGCGGCATTGTTCATAATGTTCTTTCCCTACGTTGTCGTAACCACTGAAAGCAGGGTCAATGCCGCCCCATAGCAATGCCGCCTGCTCCAACGTTAATAAAGGGGCAAGACTCCAATCGGATAGGTCGGGTAAATCCCGCAATGTTAATTTGGTATTGCTCATTTTCAGCGCCCCTATTCCACATTCTCATTTATCCACGCTTGCAGCATGGGGCTGTTGATTCGGAACGTACCGCCCGAATCCTTGGCCATCAAATCCTTGCGCAGCAGCTTTCTCACGGCGTTTTGCACGCTGCTTGCCTTCACGGTTTCCACGCCCAAAATGCAGGCTGCTTTCGCCCTGAATTCCGCGCCGTAGGGGCTGGTGTCGCCCGATAACATGGCAGCTTTCTTTCACGCGATGGCTTCAATTCCCTTGTTTTTGACAAGGGTCAATAGTTTGAGTGCCGCACCGCTCGGTTTCTTTGTCCCGCGTTCCCATGCGGAGACCTGTCCTTTGCTGATATTCAGGTGGATAGCAAATGCGGCTTGGCTCAACGCTTCCCTTTCGCGTATGGCGCGTATGGCCGCACCGTCCAACGGTTCTATGGGGGTTAGGCAGGATTTGTCGAAGTCCCGCATAGTCTGCTTGTCTATCACGCCTGCGTTGTGCAATCCCTGCATGGTTTCGTGTATGGCTGCGAAAATCTCGCTTTTGTATTTCATGGTTCAATCTCCGTAAAAGTACCGTTTGATTTTGCCTGCTCTATATCAACTGCCGTCATTGCCAAGAGAATGACGGCTGCCTGCTTCAATTCCGCCAGTTCGGCATGGCTGATGTTGTCTCTGTCGCTTTTGGCAAAGGCTGCCATAAAGAACGCTGTTTCTCCATATTTGAAAATAATCAAGCTGCGGTAACCGCCGCGCCTGCCTTGTCCCTGCCGCGCTATACGCTGCTTTATTACGCCGCCACCAAGGTCGGCATCTATCAGACCGCTTCCGGCTCTTTCCACGGCTTCTAGCAGGTCGGCGTCGCTGATACGGTGCTTTTGGGCAAACTTGGTTGTCCATTGGTTCTTGAATACACGCATGGCTGCCTTTCATTGTAGTTCTAGGCATTATAGTATTTACGCGGTTGGGCGACAATGGACAATAAAAAACACCAGCATTGGGTAGCTGGTGTTTGGTTCGCGGGGATGGGGTTTTCAGGCAGCCTACGCTTGGATAAGCACGTCTGCCGGAATGCCCAATTTGTCGTGCAGCCTGCGTATCATGGCAAGGCTCAAAGGGCGTTTGCCGTTCAGGATTTCATACACGCGGTTGGGTTGTCCGATGGTGTCCGCCATGTCTTTAACATCCAAGCCCTGTTGTTCCATGCGGAAGCGGATGGCTTCAATCGGTGCGGGCGGCAAAACAGCATGGTGTTTGGTTTCGTAGCTGTGTACCAGTTGCGCCAAAACTTCATAATAGTCCTGCTCGTCTTGGGCGGCGGTATCGGGATTGCGGTCAAAGAATGCGCCCAAATCGCGCAGGGCGGCACGGTAGTCCCGCTCGGTTCGGATTGGTTTGAGAGTTTTCATGTTTATTCCTTACCACGTTAAATGCCTGCAAGGGGTAGGCGGGCAATATCCGTTCGGCAAGCCGTCTATTTTCGCCTTAAATGGCGACTTCATTACGGCATGGTAGGGGTACGTCCAAAGGTTGATATGCGCTTAAAACGCTTGCTGTGCTGCCTGCGCGATGGCTCGGCTTATCCATTCGTTCAAGCTGATGTGCTGCGATTTGGCAGTGGCAGCAGCATTGTTAATAAACCATTGTTCCATAATAAGAAATTGTAATAAATACAGGCAAACTATTGTTTTATAAAAGATTCCCATTATTCCCATTTTTATATTATTTAAGTGGGAATAATTTATATATTATAAATCAGTGTATTATATTTAAATTCCCACTATTCCCACCGTTTTTTTATTCGCACACGGAAATTTTCTACGGATAAAAAACTGCCTTTTCAGACAGCCTTTTACGCTATGGCTTGGTTGTAACGGCTTTGCAGCAAATCACTGTATGCCTGCATCATGGCACACCGTTCCTTCCTGCTAGTAGTCCGCCCTGTTGTAGGCAGCGCGTATCTTGTCGCTCGGTTGGTGGGCAAGTTGCAGCTCTATGGCGTCCGGATTGAAGCCTTTTTCGTTCAGGGTGCTGCTGGCCAAGCTGCGGAAGCCGTGCAGGGTGGTTAGCTCCTTGAAGCCTATCCGTTCTATGATTTTATTCAGGGTGTTTTCGCTGATGTAGCCGCCTATCTTGGTGCGGCTGGGGAATAGCTGCGTCCCCCTGCCCCGTGATGGCGTGCAGTTCGTGAAGCAGTTCCAAGCTCCATGTGGATAGGGGGATTTTATGCTCGCGCTTCATCTTCATCCGTTCCTTGGGAATCGTCCAAACAGCCGCCTGAAAATCTATCTCGCCCCATTGTGCCCCGCGCAGTTCGTTGCTGCGGGGGAAGGTTAGGATAAGCAATAGGGCTATACGGTTGGCAGGGTCTGTACGGGCTTCTTGCAGGCGGCGGTAGAACGTTTCAAGCTCGGATAGGGGCAAGGCGCGGCGGTGTACCGTTTCGCGCTTCTCTACAAAGCCTTTCAGTCGCTTGGCGAGGTTGCGTTCGGTCAATTCCCTTTGGGCGGCATAGTCATATACCTTGCCTATCCATTGCCTGATTTTTTCGGCGGTATTGCCCACGTTTCTACCCGTTACCCGTTCCAATAGGGCTTGAATGTCTGATACGCGGATTTCGTCCAAATGCAGGCTGCCTATGTGGGGCAATACATCCGTTTCCATATACCGCCATATACGCGCCGCATGGTTGAGGGGCATTTATGCACCCTGTGCCATTCTTTCGCTACGGCGGCAAAGGTATTTAGGGCGACTTCCTGCGCCTGCTGCTTTTCCGCCTGCTTTTGTGCGGCGGGATTGGTACCCTGCGTTATTTGGGTTTTCGCCGTTTCCGCCATAGCCCGCGCTTCGCTTAAAGAGACATGGGAGTATAGTGGATTAAAATAAAAGGCTGTGTTTTAATAATCCGTTGATTTATTCGTGAGATTCTGATAAAATCCC
>CAUQSD010000103.1:0-5153 GCA_963520685.1 uncultured Kingella sp.
CTTGAAAATATTTCAATATTCTCTGCGCGTTCTGCGATGCCGTTGCTTTGAACTGCGCTCAAATCTGGGTTTTTGCAAAGGTCTCAGCTTGAAAAACGTTTGGAGCAGCCATGCCGCCTTTAATCTGGCAAAACGAATACCCCGCCGCCGAAGCCCTGCGTCCGCTGGCAGCCGCCCCTTCGCTCACCGCCGCACTGTCGGCGCGCGGAGCGTTTTCGGTGCGGCTGCTGGGATTGGGCGAAACGCAGGATTGCGCCTATTTCGGCAGGCTGGGGCTGCCTGAAACGCTGTTTTGCCGCCGCGTGCTGCTGTGTGTGGACGGCTGTGCGGTAGTGGAAGCAGAAAGTGCCTGCCTGCCGCAGTCCGCGTGGCGGGAAAAGCTGGCTGGTTTGGGCGGTATGCCGCTGGGCAGCATTCTGTTTTCAGGCAGCCTGAACGGGCTGGTGCGCAGTCCGCTGGAATTTGCGCTGACAGAAGACGGCCTGCCCGTGCGGCGTTCGGTTTTTGAATGGCGGGGGACGCGGCTGTTTTTGGCGGAACGCTTCCTGCCTGACATTTGGCGTTTTCAGGCTGCCTGAAAGCGTGTTTTATGAAAGAGAATGATGATGTCTGAATTATCCAAAATATTGGCATATAACGAAAAATTTGTGGAATCCGAGCAATATGCCGCGTTTTCCACCAGCAAGTATCCCGAACGCAGGCTGGCGGTTTTGTCGTGCATGGACACGCGCATCGTTGAGCTGATTTATGCCGCATTGGGCGTGAAGAACGGCGATGTGAAGATGATACGCAACGCGGGCGCGCTGGTGTCGCATCCTTGGGGGTCGGTAATGCGCTCGCTGCTGATTGCGGTGTTGGAGTTGCGGGTGGAAGAGATTATGGTCATCGGCCATTTTGACTGCGGCATGAAAGAATTGTCGGCGGATGGGATGTTGGAAGCGGCGGTGGCACGCGGCATCCCGCCCGACCGCATAGAAACGCTGCGCCATGCGGGCGTGGATTTGGACGGCTGGTTTAAGGGTTTCGGCGACGTGCAGGAGAGCGTGCGCCAAACGGTGCGCAACATCCGCCAGCACCCGCTGATGCCTGCCGATGTGGCCGTGCACGGGCTGGTTATCCATCCGGCCACAGGCAGGCTGACGCTGGTG
The DNA here is from genome assembly GCA_963520685.1 of uncultured Kingella sp. Taxonomy (GTDB): domain Bacteria; phylum Pseudomonadota; class Gammaproteobacteria; order Burkholderiales; family Neisseriaceae; genus Kingella_B. The sequence goes on from CAUQSD010000103.1 coordinate 1,149, forward strand.
GTGGACGGCGGAGAGGCTGCGCATGGATAACATCGGACTGTTCGGCGGCAGCTTCAACCCGATACACAACGGGCATTTGGGTATCGCGCGCGCATTTGCGGACGAAATCGGCTTGGGCACAGTGCTGTTTCTGCCGGCGGGCGCGCCTTACCACAAGGGCGGCGGCACGATACCGGCACCGGCGCGCATGGATATGGTTCAGGCTGCCTTGGCGGAAGCGGGTGATGCGCGTTTTGCCGCCAGCGACATTGACATGGTGCGGCAGGGCGCGACATACAGTGCGGACACGGTGCAGATTTTCCGGCAGAACTTCCCTACGGCACAGCTGTGGTGGCTGATGGGGCTGGACAGCCTGATGCAGCTTGCGTCTTGGAAAAACTGGCGCACCTTCGTCCGCCAGACCCGTATTGCCGTTGCCGCCCGCGCGGGTCAAACACTGGCGGGCGTGCCGCGCGAACTGCAAGACTGGCTCGGCAGCGCGTTGCAGGACGGCAGCCTGAAAATGCTCTCCGCCCCGCTGTTTGACATCAGCTCAACCAAGATTCGCGAACGCATCGCCCAGGGCAAAAACATTGCGGACGACGTGCCGCCTAGTGTGGCGCGCTATATCGCAGAGCATCGGCTTTACCGTTGATTTTGCAGAAATAAGGCAGCCTGAAAACGCGGAAGATGCGTTTTCAAGCTGCCTTTGTGTTGTTGCCCGCGCGGTTTCAGGCTGCCTTCGCTGCCAGCCGTGCCAGCACGGTGCTGCTGGCTTTCACATGGTCGCCGATGGCGGTGCAGGGAACGGCATCGGGCGGCAGATAAACATCGGTGCGCCCGCCCCAGCGCATAAAGCCGATGCGCTCGCCTTTAAACAGGCAGCCTGAAACGGCATAGCACGCGCTGCGGTGTTGCACCAGTGTGATTTCCGTGCCGTCCGGCAGGGTGATAAACAGGGTGTGCCGTCTGCCGTTCTTTCCGCACTGCACGCTGCCGCCGGCGGGGCTGCGGACGGCATAGGCGCGCCAAACGGGCGTGCGGATGCTGATTTTCAGCGTGTCGCCGCCGTGCTGCGGATGGCGGGCGCGCGCCACCGATGCGATGCGCCCGTCTGCGGGGGAAAGCACCGCTTCGGGCTGCATGGGGATATTGCGCACGTGGTCGCGGAACAGATAGGCAGCGATGAGTGTGGCAAAAAACAGCACGCCGACGGTTTTCAGGCTGCCCCAAAGCAGGGCGGCAAGCGCGGCGGCGGCAAGCGCAGCGATGATGTGCCAGCCTTCGCGGGCAACAAGCGGATGCGGGTAACAGCGGTTCATGGAGTGCTCCATTCAGTTGAGGTAGCCGTCGTCGCGCAGTTTCTTTTCGCGCAGCATTCCGGACACCATGGCGGCGGCAACCGACAGAGCCAGCAGGGCATACAGCGTCAGCACCAGTTTGCCGAACAGCTCGGCATCCATCAGCCTGCCGTTGCTCCAAAGCTGCGCCAGCCACAGCAGAATCGGGGCGACAAACAGCGCAAGACCGATGAAGTAATCCGGCATCTGCCCGTCTTCCTCACGCTGCCTGCTGACAACCGCAACGGCAAAGGCAATGGAAAACAGTCCGCCGATGCTGGCCGTGCACGTGAATAGGGCTGCTTCGCCCATCAGGGTGCCGTTGCTCCAAAGCTGGGCGAGCCACAGCAGCACCAGTACGGCAAACAGGGCGAGGCAGGCGAAGATGGCGGGCAGCCGCAGCCTACGCATATTCTTTCTCCAAAATCACCACATAGGCTTCGCGTTCCCAAAACAGAAACAGACGGCGGCGGTCTTTTTCCATGGTTACCACGCGCCAGCCCTGTTGGGCATTGCGGTTGAGAAATTCGGTAAAACGCACGGGGTCTACCTTGGCCGCGTTAAGGAGCATGGATGAGAGTGCGCTTTCTTGGTAAATCACAACTTTGTATTGTTTCATAACGGGTTTCCTTGTATCAGAGGAGGATTCAGGCTGCCTGAATGCAGCACGAGTGAAGGAGGATAGGACGGGCACTTGCCGCCGATACGTTCCGCGTTCTAAGGCAGCCTGAAACCGCGCGGGCAGCAAGTCCCTTCCCCGCAAAAACCGGAGCAGCACGGCCGACACGGGGAAGAACTTATTCATCGGCAAACGCGTCGCGCAGGCGGCGGGCGATTTCGTCCGCATCAAAACTTCCGGCAATCAGCTCAAAGCGGCTGTCGCGCCGCCATGCGGTTTGCGTTGCGCCCCATCGGTTGCCGGCCCAGTTGAGCCACACCCAAGTGTCCTGCACGCGGAACACGCCTTTGGCACGTGCCAGCCCTTGTGCAAGGCCGGGCAGGTCGTTGAAAAAACGGCTGAGGCGTTCCAAATCAAAATTCTGTTCGGGCGGAAAAGTGTAGCCCTGCGCTTGGCAACCTTGGCTGTTCTCCGGCAGGACTTTGATGCGGTAGCGCGGTTTTTCTATCAGCGGAGTGTCCAGCCATTGCAGCCGCATTTGTGCGTGTTCGGTTTCGGCAATCAGGGCTTTGGCGGGAAACAGCTTTGCCGCCCTGTCGCGGAAGGCGGCAAGGATTTCGGCATTGCACAGGTCGGTTTTGGTGGCGACCAATACGTCGCAGGCGGATATTTGGTCGCGGTAGAGCGGGTTTTCGGCGTAATCGGGGTCGGTAAACTGGCGCGGGTCAACAAGGGCGAAGGCGGCGGCAATCTGCACGCGGCCTGCAAACTGCGGTGCGGCAAGTTCGTCTATCGCACCGGCGGCATGCGCCAGCCCGCTGGCTTCTATCAGGACGCGGTCGGGGGCGTGTTCGGCGAGCATTTTGTCGAGCACGGCTGCCATTTCGCCGCCTGCGCTGCAACAGAGGCAGCCGCCGGCAATTTCGCCAACGGGAATGCCGCTGCCGGAGAGCACTGCACCGTCTATGCCGATTTCGCCAAATTCATTGACGATGATGAGCCATTTTTCGTCCGCAGGCTTCTGCGGGATGAGGCTTCTGATGGCGGTGGTTTTGCCTGTACCGAGAAAACCGGTGAACAGGTGGATTTTTGGGAGGGTCATTGGGAATTCTTTCGTGTGACGGGTGATAGGTTTTCCGGCAGGCGCAGACATTTGCCGCCTATCCTGCGGAAACCGGCACGGTATATCCATTCCTAATATGTACCGACCATATTTTTAGAATGGATATTTTCATAAGAGGCTTATTATAATCGCTACGTTTTATTTCCACCCAGTATTCGGGTTGTCTGTAACCAAACGAAAGGAAAACCTTATGAAGAAAACAATTTTCTCACTGATTGCCGTAACCGCCGCGCTGCCTGCTTTTGCCCAAAAGCCGTATCACAACACCGATGCGAATCAATTTGAATTTACCTCTCCCAGCAGAAATATCCGCTGCCAAGGCGACCGTGCCGCGTCTAACGATGATTCAGGTTTTAACGGCGTGGAATGCAGTGTCTTTTCCGGAAACGGACGCGGGCCATCCGTACCCGAACTGCCCACCCCAAAAGACTGCGATTTAGATAGCATCACCGTTTTCACAATCAAAGAAACAGGCAAGGCAAAACGCTATGCCGCCTGCACGGGCGATACATATTACAACATCAATAATTCGGTACGCGTGCTGCCATACGGCGAAACCGTGCGCGGCAAAGGATGGCAATGTGTCAGCAATCCTCAGGGAATGCGCTGCGAAAACACCCAACAGCACGGTTTTAGCATCAACCGTAGCCGCCAAAACCTGTTTTAAAACGTTTCAATCTGCTTTTGGTTACTGCTGTTATACAACGGGTTGCAGCTCCCCAACTTTGGTACATTTTTCACAAATTTTCCCAACCAGTTAAAGGTATTGAGTTATTGTTTAGACCTAAGAAACCCAAGCAATTGCGATAATACCGCTTACATTACATTCCGTTTCAAAAGCGCTGCAAAAAGGCAGCCTGAAAGCAAAATCGGCTGTTCAGGCTGCCTGTTTTTATAGTCGATTAAAATTGCAATGATACGGCGTTGGCTCGCCTTGACGTACT
>CAUQSD010000104.1:0-5047 GCA_963520685.1 uncultured Kingella sp.
TTCAATAAAAAATAAATATTTACATACGACATACGCACCGCAACGCTTTTTTCCACTCCTTAACAGAAAAGGATTTTGCAATGCTCTGCTTCAAACGTACGTTACCCCGCCTGACCGCCGTCGTGCTGTCGGCGTTTACCGCGCTCTCTGCCGCCGCACACGGCGACCATACCCATTGGGGCTACACAGGGCACGATTCCCCCGAAAGCTGGGGCAATCTGTCCGAAGAGTTCCGCTTGTGCTCCACCGGCAAAAACCAATCCCCCGTCAACATTACCGAAACCGTTTCCGGCCGCCTGCCATCCATCAAAGCCAATTACCGCCCTAGCACCGTGGAAGTGGAAAACAACGGCCACACCATTCAGGTCAATTATCCCGAAGGCGGCAACACCCTAACCGTGAACGGCCGTACCTACACCCTGAAACAGTTCCACTTCCACGTGCCGAGCGAAAACCAAATCAAAGGCCGCACCTTCCCGATGGAAGCCCACTTCGTCCACTTGGACGAAAACAAACAGCCATTGGTATTGGCCGTGCTGTATGAAGCCGGCAAAACCAACGACCGCCTGGCATCCATTTGGGACGCCATGCCGATGACGGCAGGAAAAGTGAAACTGGATCAGCCGTTCAATGCCGCATCCCTGCTGCCGCGCAACCTGCGCTACTACCGCTTTGCCGGCTCGCTGACCACGCCGCCATGCACCGAAGGCGTATCATGGTTGGTGTTGAAAACTTATGACCACATCGACCAGGCGCAAGCGGAGAAATTCACCCGCGCCATCGGTTCGCACAATAGCCGCCCCGTACAGCCGCTGAATGCGCGGGTCGTTATTGAATAAGCGGTAACGCCACGCAATAGAAAAGCAGCCTGCACTTTGGAGATGTTTCAAAGTGCAGGCTGCTTTTTTTGGAATGTAAGGCAGGCATTTGCCCACCCTATGCTTGATAATTATTACTTACAGTTCTTTCCTAAAAATTGAATGAACAAGAATAATTGATAGCCCTATTATGCTCGGACAAAAAAAACCTATCGCTATAACTAAAAAAATATTCCATAAAAATAAGAAAACCTGGTAACTTGAAACAAGTTTGAATATCCAAAATGGCAAAAGAGGGATACCAAACCAAATGAACCACTCCAAAGCAGTAAAAAGTATCAAAATATAAAAGAGCAATGATGCTACTTTAAAAAAAGTAGATTTATTATCAATTAATTTATGATATTCATTAGGGTATATTGTCCTAAAACCAAGCGCGTATAGAATTTTATTCCTATCTTTAAGCCTATCAAAAAATAATTCTTTCTCATCATTTTTTAAATAAAACCAAACTAAAAAAATACTTAAAAATAAATTAATGAAAAATAAAAATAAACTAAATAAAAGCGTCAACTGCAAGGAATCACTTGTTTTGTCAGGAAATAAAGAATTATTTACAAGAAAAACAATTAATTCATTCATAAATATTGAAATGGGAAAAATATTTAATATATCAATAAATATTAAAAAATTACATAATATTGAAATTATAAATATAATTAAATTTAAATTCAAAATTTTTTGTATAAATTTTTCATAAATAATATTATTCATGAACAGCCTTACATAATAAATATTAAATTTAGGAATTGCCATAGACAACTAGGACAACTGATATTTTACCAATTTTTTTCAAATAAAGATTTGAAATTTTATTTTACTGTTGTTAAAACGCCATTCGCACTCCTTCAAATACAGCTAAAAATGCTGCCCGCAGGTAGAATGTGTGAGGTAGTCACGCACGTGGTTGGTGGGAATGCAGGCTACAGCTTGCTACATTTCAGGAGTTGGGAAGTACAGGCTGATTTTTTTGAAGGCGCAAGGTAGGCATCTATGCTCACGAGGTTTCAGGCTGCCTTGGAGCATAGAACACGTGGGCAATAACTCACCCTACGCTTGCTTGCTCGACGGCGTCATTCAGCGTTTGCTGGTTGGTAATGCCGATAAAACTGATATTCTCGTAATATCCCATAAAGTTTTCTTTGTTTTGAAATGGCGGATAAGGTGCAGGCTGCTTTTCCGTTGCCCAAAAGCAGCCTGCACGACCAGAACGACCGTTTTCGTGCACAATACCCGCTCCCCACCTTTTCGGAAACCGTATGAAACACACCACCGCCCTCTTCTGCACCGCCGTGCTACTGGCCGCCTGGTTCGGCCTTTCATCCTGCGCGCAAAACGCGTTTTATTATCCCGACCGCACCAATTACGGTACACCCGCGCAACAAGGCCTGCAGTATGAAGATGTCCGCTTCGCCAGCAAAGACGGCACGCCGCTGCACGGCTGGTTCGTGCCCGCGCAATGTCCTGCCGAAAGCAGCCTGCACCCCGCCGACTGCCCCGCCCGCGCCACGGTAATCCATTTCCACGGCAACGCGCAAAACCTGTCCGCCCACTGGGCCGCCGTGCGCCATCTGCCGGTAGAGGGCTACAACGTCTTCCTGTTCGACTACCGCGGCTACGGCCAATCCGGCGGCACGCCCAGCCAGCAAGGGCTGTTTGACGACGGCAACGCCGCCTTGGATTATGTCCGCACCCGCAGCGACGTGGACAAGGAAAAGCTGCTCGTGTTCGGACAGAGCTTGGGCGGCACCAACGCCATTGCCGTGGTCGGTGCGGGCAACAAGGCAGGCGTGCGCGCCGTCGCCATCGAATCCACCTTCGCTTCCTATTCCAAAATCGGCAACGACAAAATCCCCTTCGCCGGTTCGCTGCTGTTGCGCAATACCTACGCCGCCGAGCGCTATGTCGCCCAAATCGCGCCCATCCCCGTCCTGTTCCTGCACGGTACGGCCGACCAAGTCATTGCCCCGAAACATTCGCAAATCCTGTACGCGCTGGCCGGCGAACCCAAACGGCTGGTGTTGTTGGAAGGCGGCACGCATTTGGGATTGGACGGCAACGCCGAATATGTGCGGACGCTGGCCGATTTCTTCCGTCTGCATTCGCAATAGCACCGATGCCCTTGATGTGTGATGCGGTGCATCAACGGCAAAAAAGCAGCCTGCACTTCGGAAATTCTGGGTGCAGGCCTGCTTTTGGGAGATGTAGGGTGGGCATTTATGCCCACGCGGTTTCAGGCTGCCTCAGGGCATAGAACGCGTGCGTGCGTACCGCACACACCCTACACCTCGATTTTAAAGTTTGTGCCACCCGCAGGTAGGGTGTGTAGCTCAGCCACGCACGCGGTTGGCGGAGATGCAGGCTATGGCTTGCTATTTCGGACATCCCTGCTGCTGTCGCAGACACGGCAAAGGATACGGCTTGCCGTCTATCGTAACCGTGTCTTTTTTCAGGCTGCTTTGGGGAGCGGTTTCCAGTTGCCGCTTTGCCCAATCGGGAAGGTCATACCATTTGAAGTCTTCCAGCCTGAGTTTGTTGTCTGACAGGACAACCCCGCCCAGGTCTTGTTGTGTTTCTCCATGCAACGGCTTTCCCGACAGATAAGGCATACACCGGATGCTTGGTGCTTTATATCCGGCAATCTGCTGTCCGTTGCTGCATTGCCATTCAATGCTGTTGATTGCCGCATCGGTTAAGCCCGTGCCCCGGCTATGGTCGGTAAATTCGGATACCGTGTTGAGCAGCATCATATTTTCAGGCTGCCTTCCGTTGGCAGTGGCGGAGAATAAGGTGTTTTTGGGTGCGGCATCGGTCAGCACGATAGCGTGAAACTGCTTTTCAGGCTGCCTGAAAAACCATTCGCCGAAATCCTTACCCTCATAATCGGGCGGATAAAAATTGATGTCGTAGCGGTTTAGCCGCACGCAGTCGTCGTGCAGTTCCTGTATGTCGGCAAGCGGTGTGTATGTGTCTTTATCGGCAGTGTAATTCGGCAAACCGAAAATCCGTATTCCTTTTTCGGACGATTCGGAATGCCAGCCGACAATCTGTTCGATTGTTGTGTGTTGCAGATTGCCCAAATACCAATTGGTCGGTTTTTCAGACAACAAAATCAGGCTGACAGACGGTGGTGCGCCGGCAAAATCCAAATACACGTTTTCAGCAGAGGTCTGGTTGCTTATGCGGTAAATATATTCTTCTTGGCGTTTCCACACAATTTTTTTGCGGACGCAATCTGCCGCTTTCTGCCGGAAAATCTGTCTGTGGTCCTCCATGGTCAGTCCTTTGACAACCTCCCTGTCGCTGCATTCGGCAATCTGCACAGACGGCTTTACGCCTGCAAAGCACCGCCAGCGTCCGTTTTCCGCTTTAAACCAAATACTGCGGCGTTCCAGCAAATCGGGAATGTAGTCTGATGTCGCACCGGTGGGTCGCAATCCGGTAGGGATGCCTCTGTCGTTATATTTATACCGTGGCAGAAACGTGTATTTATAGGCATTTAAACGCGGATAGTACAATACCTGCTGACGCAGATACAGGCTGAAATTCTGAGGCATTTTATCCGCCAAATCCGGAGATTCGGGGGGCGGCAGGCGTTTTTTCAGTTCGGCAACCGTTTGCGCCAACAAAGCCTGTGCCTGCCGCCGCCGCTCTTCCGCTTTGTGTTTTTGATACTGTTTTACCATTAAATCCGTGGCGTAAACCGCAATAGCGATGCCCGCCGCAAATACCGCTGTCCGCACTATTCTCGAAACGGTTGGATGGGTTTTCTCTGACATTTCTCAATCTTCCTGAAAATAGATAAGGTGCATTCATTCACTGTAATAAGAAAGCCATTATGGGGAATGAATGTAAAGATGCGGTAAAATTGTTGTAAATATTTGATGAAGATTTTCAGGCAGCCTGAAAACACAGATTCCGTATCCCAATCCCTTTTTTCCTTCTTAACCTTTAGAAAATAAACCTTCATATCCACCTCTTCCTTGTTTATCGCAGGCTTCCTCTACACCAAACTTCAAACAATCCGATAGAAAACCAAATGCATCAAAAATGGTACTTTTCCCCACACCATTTTTTCCAATTACGGCAGTTAGTGGAGTCAATGGTTTACTTTTCTGTTGATGCCATAGTTTCCCCAATATATAGTGGATTAAAATAAAAATGAGACA
>CAUQSD010000105.1:0-4921 GCA_963520685.1 uncultured Kingella sp.
CCAAACACCAGCATATACGACTACGCCGTCCCCCTACCCCATCCCCCCGCGCCCGATGCCCCCCGCGAACACAACGGATACGGAACAAACAGCACCCGCACCCCCGCTGAAACGGAAGCCGAAGCACAAAGGCAGCCTGAAAGCCCCGCCGCCGCGCCAAACACCAGCATATACGACTACGCCGTCCCCCTACCCCATCCCCCCGCGCCCGATGCCCCCCGCGAACACGACGGATACGGAACAAACAGCCCCTTCCCGCCCGCCGTTTCTCCTGCCGAAGAGCCGAAAGATTGGGAAAACGAAATGGCGCAGCGGCTGCGGCAGGGCGGCAGCGAAGCACTGGTGGAATACTGGCCAGAAATCCGCCGTATGTTGGACGGCCTGCCGCTTCTGGAAAGCGACACCGTGTCCCACCGCATGGCGGCATTTTTGCGGCGGCACCATGTGGAAAACCCCGTCGTGTGGACGCAGTGGGCCGGTTATTTCGGCTGGGGGCAGGATTTCCGAGGCGTACTGTCCGCAGACGAAGCCATGCGTCTGGCGGCCTACCGCGAACTCGTATCCATGAGCGGCGCATACCCAACCGGTGCGCCGCAGGACGGCTTTGGGCAAACCCCGTATGTCCGCGCCTTTATCCGCCTCACAGGCAGCAAACCGTCGTTTTGGCGGCGCGTTGCAGGCAATTTGGCAGCGGCTTGGGCATGGCCGTATCTGGCACGCGAAACCACGCTCCAACAGCGCGAATCCTTGGAATCGATGGGCGCGCTGCCCTACGATACATTCGCGCGCTGGGAACGCGCCCGCGCCGGCTGGATTGCCGTTTTGCTGATGTTCGTACTCTCGTCCCTCGGTCTGCTTGGTGGGGCAAACCTGTCCGCCACATCGTTTGTCATGCTCTCCGGTTGTGTCATCGCCTTGGCTGCGGTTCTGCTGTATTTCGTTTCGGCTGTCCTACGCTTTTTCATATTGGCCGAAATACTGCCGGAGCAAAAAGCGGAGGCGCTGTCCCGCTTCAAATACAGCCCGCGCGGCGCGGCAGTCTGCCTGATTGGCTGCCCGCTGGCGGCGTGGGTGCTGTGGCTGTTCAGGGAAGCCGTGCCCGAAAACTGGATGCTCGCCGCCTTGGCGTTTTTTGTCTGCACACTCTCCGTTTCGTTCACCTACCATCTGCCTTATTTCAACGGCAGAGGGCCTACCTATTGCGCGCTGCCCGCGCTGTCGCTTGCCCCTGCGGCGGCGGCAGCGATGGAATGGGCGCGCGGCAGCGAATACCAGATTGCCGCCGCCCTCTTGGCTGCTTTCCTGTGGTTCAACGCTAATCTGTATCTGCTGTTTGTCTGCCCCGCACGGATGGAGCGGCTGTCGGGTTTGGCATCACGCAGCCCGCTGGCGGTGCGGCTGCCCGTTTCCCTTCTGCGCCGGATGCTGCTTATCCCCGCGCGCATCGCGCAACTGCTGGAACAGAGAGCATACGGAATGCTGTTTGAAATCGGGCTGGGCGTGCTGCTGTTGCAAGCGGTTGCGGATAACATGCTGCCGGTTTATGCCGTCGTGCTGCTCGGTTATCCCGCCATCCTGCTGGCCGAAAGCATACGCGACGCTGTCGGACGGTTGCTGCTGTGGCTGCTGGAACGCGGGGCAGCCTGAAAGGCTGTTCCGTAGTTTCGTAGGGTGGACACTTGCTGCCCACGCGATTTCAGGCTGCCTTCGGGGTGCAACGCGTGGGCAACGAGTGCCCACCCTACCTTGTATTACATTGCTGTGCCGCCCCGTTAAAACCGTTGTGTTCCAACGTGCCAAAGGCAGCCTGAAAGGCTGTTCTTTAGTTTCGTAGGGTGGGCAATTGCCCACGCGATTTCAGGCTGCCTTCGGGTGTGTAACGCGTGGGCAACGAGTGCCTACCCTACCTTGTACGCATTGCTGTGCTGCTCCGTTAAAACCATTGGGTTCCAAATGTGCCAAAGGCAGCCTGAAAACAGGATTTCCCGTTTTCAGGCTGCCTTTTCGCGGAGGTCGCGCGTTACACCGACACTTCCGCCTTAATGTGCGGGTGCGGGTCGTAATCCGACAGCGTGAAATCGTCAAATTTGAACGCGAAAATATCGCGCACATCGGGATTGATGTGCATTTTGGGCAGTGCGCGCGGTTCGCGGGTCAGTTGCAGCCGCGCCTGTTCCAAGTGGTTTTGATACAGGTGCGCGTCGCCCAGCGTGTGGACGAATTCGCCCGCCTGCAAGCCGCACACCTGCGCCATCATCATGGTCAGCAGCGCGTAACTGGCGATATTGAACGGCACGCCGAGGAAAATGTCCGCGCTGCGCTGGTAAAGCTGGCAGGAAAGTTTGCCGTTTGCCACATAAAACTGAAACAGCGCATGGCACGGCGGCAGCGCCATGTCGTCGATTTCGGCGGGATTCCATGCGGACACGATTAGGCGGCGGCTGTCGGGGGTTTGCCGGATTTGGCGCACCACGTTGGCGATTTGGTCCACCGTTTCGCCGTTTGCGCCGCGCCACGAACGCCATTGCGCGCCGTACACGCGCCCCAAATCGCCGTTTTCGTCCGCCCATTCGTCCCAAATCCGCACGCCGTTTTCTTTGAGGTAGCGGATGTTGGTGTCGCCCGCCAGAAACCACAACAGTTCGTGGATGATGGATTTGAGGTGCAGTTTTTTGGTGGTGAGCACGGGGAAGCCGTCCGCCAGATTGAAGCGCATTTGGTAGCCGAACACGCTGCGTGTGCCGGTGCCGGTGCGGTCGGATTTGTCGGTGCCGTTGTCCAAAACGTGCTGCAATAAATCCAAGTATTGTTTCATGATGTCCTTTCTTTGCAGGCTGCTTTTTGGGTTTTAACTTCGTTGAAGCTGACGCTTTCAGGCAGCCTGCAGGTGGTTTTGTTGTTTCAGGCAGCCTGCGGTTTCCCGCATCCGCCCGCCCTCGCCGTATCAAACCGGTGCGTTGGTGGTGAGTCGTACTGTGTACAAAGTGTGTTTTACCCGTTACGGGGCTGAGCGGTACACGCGGGGTTTCCCGCAGGCTGCCCTCCGCCTATCTGTTCCGTTGTAGGGAAAAACAAGGCCGCACCCGCTTTTGACCACGGCTACCTGAAACGTGCAGGCTGCCTGAAACGTTGTCTGAACGTGGTTATGTCGGATGAATATATAGTCGATTAAAATAAAAATGAGACAAGGCGGCAACGCCGTATCATGGCCATTTTCATCCGCTGTTACAAATCTTCCGCCCAGTTGGCCTGCTGGATTTGGATGTCGAGCAGGCGGCAGGCTTTGGCGGTATCGTCGGCGCGGCGGCGCAGTTCTTTAATGTCCACGGCGGCGAGCATTTTGATTTCGCTGCGGCTGTAACGCGACTGTTCGGGCGTGGCGGCATCGGCGAGTTTGGTCAGCACGGCGTGTTCGGCTTTCAGACGTTCGCGTTCCGCCAGCGCGGCCACCATGCCGGTGCCGTCCGCCAGCACGGCGCGCTGGTTGGCAAGGTTGATTTGCACAATCAGGCGGTGCAGGGCTTCGTTGGCGCGGCGGTATTCGTCCAGCAGCGCGACGGGGTCTTCGGCGGGGCTTTCGCCTTCTTGGTATTGCGCGTTTTGCAGCAGGCGGGCTTGCAGTTGCGCCAGATGCCGCTGCACATCGGCGCGTTCAATCAGGGCTTCGGCCAGTTTCATGTTTCGTCCTTCTGTTGGTGGGGTGATTGGTTGTGTTTGCAGGCTGCCTTTTGGGGCGTTGAAGCCGTTAAAAAGCAGCCTGCACTTTTTTGACTGCGTTGGGGCTGTGTTTTTCAGGTGGCCTTTGTCTCCTTAAAGGCTACCTGAAAGCTGAAGCCGCGTGCGTGCGGGGTGCACACACACTACACAGGAGGGTTACGCTTGCTGGAGTTGTCAAAATTCCGACCAAAATTTTTCGGGTAACGCAATATTTTTAACCTTATGCTTTTCACTAAGCCTATGTAGGGCAGAAACATCTTTAAGACTTCGTGCGTAGCTTATATCGATAGTTTCCAGCTCTTTCATAGATTCTATACCGTCCAACGATTTAATGGATGGGCGGACAAGCATAAAATCTTTCAGTTTGATTAATTCTTTAAATTCGGACAAATCGGCAGCCTTATACGACCAAATATAGAGACGTTCCAAGTTAATAGCTTTCCCTATATTCTTAATTTTAGGCGTATAGTCACATCGCAAATCTCGTATGTTGGTGATTTTGGATATATCGATATCCAATGGTGTTCCCGATATTTTACCTAGGCTAAGCTGCTCCAAACCATTTAATTCGTATAGGGTATCAATATTTCTATATTCTCCAATATCAAGGCCGTCTGAAATTTTAAGGCTTGGTATTTGTGGGTAGCTATTTAGGTATAAGAAATCCAATACTACCCCTTTTTTAGATACTTCTGAATTAACGATACTTAACCTATCTATAATTCTGATTCCGCATCGATATAATTTTGCAGGTTTTATTGCAGATTTAATAAATTCAGGTAAAACCTCTATAAGGTTAATATTTTTGTTGTAGTAATACTTATCCACAAATTAATTCCTATACAATTGGTTTAACAGGAAGACTTGCATTTCTCTGCTTGAACATTTTTCATTCGGTTATCTATCAGCTTGGCATAACGATCAGCTTTTTCTCTTTCAAGCAAGCGTAGCGTGGGTAGGACAGCTGCCGTAGGGTGGGCACTCGTTGCCCACGCGTTTTCAGGCTGCCTTCGGGTACGCAACGCGTGGGCAGCAAGTGCCCACCCTACATACTTCCCGTCCGATTAAATGTGCAGGCTGCCTGAAAACTACGCCGCGTTCCGTTCCACTGCGTCAATAAATTTCGCCGCCACGTCGAAGCCTTTTTGCTTGGTGATTTCTTGGAAACCGGTGGGGCTGGTTACGTTTACTTCGGTCAGATGGC
>CAUQSD010000106.1:0-4697 GCA_963520685.1 uncultured Kingella sp.
TCATCGACGGCTGCCCGCCCGGCCTGCCGCTTGCCGAAGCCGACATCCAGCCCGACCTCGACCGCCGCCGCCCCGGCACCAGCCGCCACGTTACCCAGCGGCGCGAAGCCGACCAAGTGGAAATCCTCTCCGGCGTGTTTGAAGGGCGCACCACCGGCACGCCCATCGCCATCTTCATCCGCAACACCGACCAACGCAGCCGCGACTACGGCAACATCGCCCAACAATTCCGCCCCGGCCATGCCGACTACACCTATTGGCACAAATACGGCATCCGCGACTATCGCGGCGGCGGCCGCAGCTCCGCCCGCGAAACCGCCGCCCGCGTGGCCGCCGGTGCCGTGGCCAAAAAATGGCTGCGCGAGCAGTTCGGCACGCAGATTCTCTGCTGGGTGAGCCAGGTGGGTGAACTTGAAATCGCGTTTGAAGGCGAAGAATTGATTGGCCAAAACCCCTTCTTTGCCGCCAACCAAAGCCAAATCGCCGATTTGGAAGCCTATATGGATTCCGTGCGCAAATCCTTGGACAGCGTGGGCGCGAAACTGCATATTGAAGCGCGCAACGTCCCCGTCGGCCTCGGCGAACCCGTGTTTGACCGGCTGGATGCCGACATCGCCCACGCCCTGATGGGCATCAACGCCGTAAAAGCCGTATCCGTCGGCGACGGCTTTGACGTGGTGCGCCAACGCGGCAGCCAACACGGCGACGAGCTCACGCCGCAAGGCTTTGCCAGCAACCATGCCGGCGGCATCCTCGGCGGCATTTCCACCGGCCAAACCATCCGCGCCGACTTCGCCGTGAAGCCCACCAGCTCCATCGCCACGCCGCGCCGCAGCATCGACATCCACGGCCAGCCCGTGATGCTCGAAACTCACGGCCGCCACGACCCCTGCGTCGGCCTGCGCGCCGCCCCCATCGCCGAAGCCATGCTCGCCCTCGTGCTCGCCGACCACGCCCTGCGCCACCGCGCCCAAAACGCCGACGTGCGCGTGGATACGCCCGACATCACCAAACGGCAAAGCAGTTAAGGCGAAGGCAGCCTGAAAAATAACTCCCTCCTTTTCGGCCATACCCATCCCGCCTGTTTTAACGGACATGACCGTGAACCCGATAAAATTCATCCCACTCTTCGCCCTTTCCGTGCTGTTAAACGGCTGCATGACATACCGGCTTTCCGATTTGGACAGCCGAACCGTTAGAGAGCAAGACACCATTTCCGGCATCGCCTATACCAAAGCCGACAGCACCAGCCTGCCCGCCGGCCAATATGTATTTGTGGGAGAAAAATATATTTACGTCTCCCCCGTTATCCATAGCGTGTTGCAGGCGCAAAGCAAATTATCCAATCCGATACTGGCCGATGGGCTGAAACCCCTGACGGAACTGTCGCTGAACGGCAGCATTAACCGCTCGTCCCACTCAAAGCCGGACAACGAATACGAACTGGCTGCCGTGTATTGCTTCCTGTATGAAAAAAATACCGCCCTTTCGCCCAAACAGCAGGCCGATGAAGAAAAGGCACTCCTGCCCCTGTTTGACGAACAAATAAAACACGAAGGCAAAACAATCTACCGCTTCTGCGCGGGCAATCCGAGTGAAAAAGCCGTGCGCCTGTACGGCAAACCCAAAAACACGGCCGGCGAAACGCAGTTGGCCCATCCCGTCAAGGTCAGTATCCACACGGAAATCCGCAACAGCAGAAGCGCCCGTTCCTTACGCGCCGTGCTGATGCCTTTTGCCGTGGCAACGGATATTGTTACTCTGCCCGCCCAAGCCGCCGTGCTCCGGCAGGTGATGCGGCACTGATAACCGCAGCAACCGTAAGCCGGGCAAACCGTTCGGCTGCCCGAATGTTTTATTTAGAACGGGCAACCGCTGCCCGTATATTCCGCCTGACCAGGCAGCCTGAAAAAAGGAAACCGATATGTATATCCCGCAAAAACTCAAAACCCTGCTCCTGCTCGCCGCGCTTGCCGCCGCCGCATTCATTGCCTACCGCCACCCCTATATCCGCACGCTGGTAAACCGCGAAGCCGCCAAACAGGGCATCGCCATAGACCCCAACTCGCCCGAAGCCCAAATCCTGCGCGCCAAAGGCAGCTATGACGACCGCCCCGATGAAGAAATCCGCAAAGAAGAAATCAAGCAAAAGGTGGAACAGTTCCGCAGCATCGGTCTGCCGCCCTGCAAAAAAACCAACGGCTCGCCGGATGCACCCTGCATCCGCGAATCGGGCGGCACGCAGAAATCCCCGCACAAACAGCATTGAGCAACCCGTAAAAAGGCAGCCTGAAAAGCCGATTCGCGTTTTCAGGCTGCCTGAGACCTTTGCAAAACCTCAGATTTGGGCGCATTTCAAAGCAATAGCATCAAGATGGGGATTTTGCAAAGGTCTCCGCCCGTCCCCTCCCTTTTCCAATCCCACCATTTTCACGGCAATACACCATGACAGCACAAATCGGTATAGACCTCGGCACCACCAACAGCCTCATCGCCCAGTTCAAAGACGGCGAAACCCATCTTATCCCCAACCGCCTCGGGCATTTTCTCACCCCGTCCGTCGTCAGCGTGGACGACAGCGGCGCAGTGCTGGTCGGCTTGGCGGCGCGCGAACGGCTGCGTACCGCCCCGCACACCGCCGTATCCGCCTTCAAACGCTTTATGGGCACAGACAAAGTCTTCAAGCTGAACGGCAAAAAATTCCGTGCCGAAGAACTGTCCGCGCTGGTGTTGCGCCAGTTGAAAGAAGACGCAGAAGCCCATTTGGGCGAAGAAGTGCGCGACGTGGTGCTGACCGTGCCCGCCTATTTCAACGCCATCCAGCGGCAGGCCACGCGCAACGCCGCACAGATGGCAGGGCTGAACCCGCTGCGCCTGCTCAACGAACCGACAGCCGCCGGACTGGCCTACGGCTTGCAGGAGCGGCCGGACGACACCCGCTTTCTGATATACGACTTGGGCGGCGGCACGTTTGACGTATCCGTGTTGGACTATTTTGACGGCGTGGTGCAGGTATCCGCCAGCGCGGGCGACAACCGCTTGGGCGGCGAAGATTTCGTACAGGTGCTGCGCCAATGCTTCCTGCAAAAATGCCGCGATTTGAGCGACGACGACCGCGCCCGCCTGCACGAAGGCAGCGAATTATGGCAGACGCTGGAAACCGCCAAACGCCGCTTGGGCGAGCAAAACAGCGTAGAAATCGCCTTAAACCTGAACGGACGCACACTCAACGCCACCGTTACCCGAGAAGAATTCCACACCGCCGCCCAGCCCCTGCTGGCACGGCTGCGGCAGCCCTTGGAGCGCGCCCTGCGCGATGCCAAGCTGCGCCCCGAGCAGATAGACAGCATCATCTTGGTGGGCGGCGCAACGCGGATGCCGCTTATCCGCAACACCATCACCCAACTGTTCGGACGCATTGCCAAAGCCTCCGTCAATCCCGACGAAGCCATTGGGCGCGGCGCGGCGGTTCAGGCAGCCATGATTGCCCGCAATCAGGATTTGGAAGAAGTGGTGCTGACCGACGTGATGCCGTTTTCATTGGGCATCAACACCAGCACCGAATTGGACAACGGCGAGCGCGTATATGGCGTTTTCGCCCCGATTATTGAGCGCAACATGCCCGTGCCCGTGTCGCGCGTGGAAACGTTCAGCACCATAGAAAACGGGCAGACCAAGCTCAACGTCTGCGTCCTGCAAGGCGAATCCGTGCGCGCAGACGACAACCTGAAACTGGGCGAACTGGATGTCGCCATCCCGCCGCGCCCCGCCGGCGAAGTGTATATAGATGTGCGTTTCAGCTACGACATCAACGGCCTGCTGGAAGTAGACATCAGCAACAGCGAATTCAACATCAGCCGCAGCCAAACCTTCCGCCACAACAGCATAAACTTGAGCGAAACCGAAATCCAAGCCTCGCGCGAACGCCTCGCCGCGCTCAAAGTCCACCCCCGCGAACAGCAGGAAAACCGGTATCTTTTGGAAAAAGGCAGGCGGCTTTACGAAGAATACCTGGGCGACCAGCGGCAGATTATCGGGCTGGAACTGATGCGCTTTGAAAAAACGCTGGACGGCCAAGACCCCGCCGCCATCCGCCACGCCCAAAAAGCATTCGGAGAATTTTTGGAACGCTACGACGGCGGCTGGCTGCTCTAAGCCGCCCCGCTTTCAAGCTGCCCCGTTTGCCAAAATCAAAGATTTTGACCAAAGGCAGCCTGAAACCTTTGCAAAGCCTCCCGGATTTGAGTGCCGTTTAAATGTGTAGGGTGGGCACTTGCTGCCCACGCGTCGCTCCCAAAGGCAGCCTGAAATTTCCCTTCCCCCATCCCCGCAAAGACACCACAACATGAACTGCTGGCACATCCTCAACATCCCGCCCACCGGCGACGAACGCGCCATCAAACGCGCCTATGCCAAGCTGCTGAAAACCACCCGTCCCGATGACGACGCAGCCGCCTATCAGGCTCTGCGCCAAGCGTTTGACGACGCACTTGCCGCCGCTCCCTATATCGCCGTCAGCGGCGGTGAAGGCAGCGCGCCAAGCACACGGCAGCCGTTTTCAGGCAGCCCGTCCCAACCTGCCGCAACGGAAGCCGTAACGAAAAATAAAACACAAAGGCAGCCTGAAAGCCCCGCCGCCGCACCAAACACCAGCATATACGACTACGCCGTCCCCCTACCCCATCCCCCCGCGCCCG
>CAUQSD010000107.1:0-4672 GCA_963520685.1 uncultured Kingella sp.
TTAGAAGGGTTGTTTCTATATAAGGAAAGAATGAAAAAATAAAACTCTAATTATTTCAACTTGTTGCAATCAAATATTGATGACTTTCTTAAAAATACGTAAAAATAACCCCGATAACAGAGTAATTATATTTTACAATATTAACGTAAAATTTTTACACATTGCTTTCAAGAGCCAACCATTTATGTTCTCTGTTTTACTTTTTGAAAATAAAACAGAGGACTTCTATATTTTGGTGTAAATAATTCTCTTGAATAAATTTCTGTTCTATAGCTATGCTCTATTTTTGAGTTTCAAATGTAGTATGGAGCTATCAAAATTGACAACTCCATAAATAATATTCTTATTCTTTGTTTAATCTAACAAGAAAATGCTTAAATTGTTCTTCGTTGTTATCCAACTTTCCGAAAAATAACTCATCAATTTGCTCAATTAACGGAACAGCTGTTTGTAATATTTCTTCTCCTTTTGAGACCTTTGCAAAATTCCCCAAAATCCCCTAAATGTCTTGGTGGGAATTTAGGGGATTTTGGGGAATTTTGCAAAGGTCTCATTTTAAGATAAACAGGTCGGTGTTTGTCGGGCATCAATGCCCGACCTGCAACTGTTTTCAGACGACATCAACACCTATTCAAACGCCAAATCCCCCACCAGTTCCGCCAGCGTGTTCAGCCGCTGTTCCGATTTTTCTACAAACGGGTTTGCCGTATCCCACGCATAGCCCGCGAGAATGGCGGAAATCATGCAGCTGATTTCGGGCGCGCGGTTGGGTGCGTACACCACGTTTTGGAAACGGTTGTCGTACCAGCCGTCCACATAGGTGCGAAAAGCGTTTACGCCCACCATCAGCGGCTCGGCGAACTCGCGCTGCCAGTCTGCCGCTTCGCCTTTGAGCTGGCGGGCAAGCAGGTCAGCGGCGAGTTTGGCGGAATGCAGCGCGATGGTTACCGCCCGATGAGAACACGGGGTCAATAAACTCGGCGGCGTTGCCTAACAGCGCGAAATGTTTGCCGTGCAGGGCTTTAACATTGGCGGAATAGCCTTGGATGCTGCGGTAGGGGAAGCCGTTTTCCCATTCGGAATGTTTAAAAAATTCAACCAGATTGGGGCATTCTGCCACTATTTGTTTCAACACGGCTTCGGAATCGCCCGCCAGTTTGTCGGGGGTGCCAACCACGCCGAGCGAGCAGGTGTTGTCGCCGAAAGGGATTGTCCAAAACCATACGTCGCGGTGCTGCGGGTGGGTGGTAATCAGGATTTTGTTGCGGTCAAAATCGGCTTCGGCGGCGATGTTGTCGGTGATGCGCGTGAAATGCGCCATGCGAACGCTGCGCCGTTTTTAAACTGAAAGCCTTTCTCGGCGCGCACGGCATCGGCAAAACCGGCTTCTTCCAGCATTTCCATGCAGTGCGGCAGCAGGCTCTCGCCAATCACAAAGCGCGGAAAATGCTGTTTTTCCAGCGCGCATACTTTGAAGCCCTGTTTGTTAAGCAGGGCGGAGGCAACCGAGCCTGACGGGCCTGCGCCGATGACGGCAACGTCAAACTGGGTGTGGGACTTTCGCAGATAAATGGTTTGGCATAAAAGCGTAATTATAGAATTTTACAAGGTAGCCTGAAAATGGGGGAATGGAGTTTGAGGCTGCTTTTTGTTGAGTGGGTTGGGCAATTGATGCACGGATAATGCCCGATTTGCTTTACTTCAATAAAAAAAGCAGTCTGAAAGGCCGTCTGAAAACTTTTCAGACGACCTTTTACCTTACTTCGTAGCAATGTTCACTTCCGCCGACATCCCCGGCGCGAGGCGTTCCAAATCCTGTTGCCCTGTGTCAAATACGATTTTTACGGCGATGCGTTGGGCGATTTTGACGAAGTTGCCCGTGCCGCTGTCGGCTTTAATCAGGCTGAATTCGGAAGCGGTGGCGGGCGAGATTTCGGCGACTTTGCCGCTGAACGCCTTGCCGCCGAGTGCGTCGATACTCACGCTGGCACTCTGCCCGATTTTCACGTTGGCCATATCGGTTTCTTTGATGTTGGCGATGATCCAGCGTTCGGGCGGCACGACGGACATCAGCTGCGTGCCCGCGCTCACAAGCTGCCCTCGTTTTACGCTGACTTCGCCGAGTTTGCCGCTGGCGGGCGCGTAAATCACAGTATGCCCCAAATCCTGTTTTGCCAAGTCCAGCAGGGCTTGCGCGTTGGCGATGCCCGCCTGTGCGCCCTCGCGCCCTACGCCCGTGTTGATGATGTTCTGCTGCGCCACGGCGTATTGCTCCTGCGCCTGTTTCAGGCCCGCTTCGGCTTGTTTAACGGCGGTTTGCGCGGCATCGCGGCTGCTTTGCGACACGGCATCGGCACTCACCGCCTGTATGCGCTGCCATTCGCGGCGGGCGCGGTCAAGCTGGGCGCGGGCGTTGTCAATCGCGGCTTGGTTGGCTTTGGAGACGGCGAGGGCGGAGGCTTTGTCCTGCGCGGTTTTGTTCAACGCCGCCTGCTGCCCCGCCAGCCCAGCTTCGGCTTGGGCGACTTTGGCGCGGTAGGGCGCAGGGTCGATTTCCACCAGCGGCTGCCCTGCTTTTACGTTGTCAAAATCGCGCACCAGCACTTTCTGCACATAGCCGCCCACGCGCGGGCTGACGGCGGTTACGCTGCCGCGCACATAGGCGTTGTTGGTGTAAACCTCGCCTATGCCGAAGGGCGGCAGGCGGAAGGCATACAGGGCAAGCACCACGCCGATTGCGCTGGCGGCGAGTATGCCGATGCTGCCAAAACGGTGTTTTTCAGGCTGCCATTGGGCGGGCTCTTGCGGCTCGGACGGGGTTTCAGACGACGTTTCAGGCTGCATCTCGAGCTGCGGCACGGCGGTTTTTTGGGATTCGGTGTCGGGTTGTTCGGGGGTGTCGGGTTGGGACATTTTTTGCTTTCCGTTGATTTGGGGGTTGATTCGGTTAATGGGTTGGTGCGGTGGTTTTCAGGCTGCCTTTAATGCCGTCTGAAACACTATTTCCCCAACGCCGCAAACACTTTCGCCTTCTCCGCCGCCAGAATATCAATCTTGTAATAACGGCGGTACAGCCACAGGGCGACGGCGACGAGGGTCGATACCGCCGCCATCGCCGCCAGCAGCGCGAACAGGTCGCTGTATGCCGCCACCGACGCTTCTTTGCCCGCCTGCGCGGTGATTTGCGAGACGGCGCGGCCTTGCAGCAGCACCGGGTCGGAGAGGGTGGCGGAGAGGGCGGCGGCGTTGCGCTGGATGTCGGCGGCGAGCGCGGGGTTGGAGAGGGTCAGGTTTTGCGCGATGGCGGCGAGGTGGTCGCGGGTGCGGTAAGTTAAAAACGCGCTGAATGCCGCCGCACCCGCCAGTCCGCCGAGGGTTTGCGACAGGCCGAACACGGCGGAGAAGCTCATCATGTGGTCGGGGCTTTTCGCCAGCGCGCGCAGTGCGCCTTCAAGCATCATCGGCCCCATAAACAGCAGCGAGGCAAAGGCAACGATAAACTGGCTGAAATAAAGTTGCGCGGGGCGGGTCTGCATGCCCACGCCGATTTCCAGCCACGCACCGAGGGCGAAACAGGCGAGCGCAACCATCACGGGGCGGCGGATGTCGTTGATATCCAGCAAAATCAGGCTGCCGACCACACCCGCCAGCATTCCGCCCGCAACAATCAGGTAAAACGTGCTCATCTGCGCGCTGCCCACGCCCACCGCGCCCATCAGCCCCGCCGCGCCGACGGTCTGCTCCGAGGTCAAGAGCCGCGCCATCGCGCCCATCACGGCGAAGATGAGGATTTGCGGCACGGTCATCCAGTGCCAGTCCAGCATCGGCTTGTGCCGCGTTGATTCGATGTACAACGCCAGCCCCGTCAGCCCCACTCCGCCCGCGAGCAGCCAGCCGAGCCACTGCGTCGTCCACCACACCGTGCGCCCCTGCACGAGAAAGGCGCACAACAGCGCGATGCCGGAGGCGAACAGGGTAAAGCTGAGCGCGTCGGTCAGCGTGAACGATTTGCGCACGGTGATGCCGGGCGGCAGCGGCAGGGCGAACAGGCAGGCGGTGCAGGCGAGCGCGAGGGTAGCCTGAAAGGCGAACACGCCGTTGAGGTCGCCGTCGCCATACAGCAGCGGCACGAGGCTCTGCGCCAGCGGCGTGCCGACCTGCATCAGCCCCAGCCCGAACACCAGCCCGACCAGCTTTTTCGTGCCGGTAAATCCCTGCATCATGTAGTAAATCGACAGCACCAGCAGGCCGCTGGCGGCGACGGCGGCGGCAACACACGCGATGAGTTCCACTTCGTAATGGTGATAAACCAGTTGCAGCAGGCTGGCGGCAAGCTGGGCGAACAGGGTGATGCGGACGAAGCGTTGCAAACCATACGCCTTGCGGACTTTGAAAAAGAGGACGCTCATACAGGCGTAAGCCATGAAATACGCCGCCTGAATCCAGCCGCCCTGCTGCAAATCGAGCGACAAATCGCCGCGCAGCTGCGGCAGCGAGGCGGTGAGCAGCCCATTTTGGAAGCCCGACGACAGCGCGAGTAATAAACCGATGGCAAGATACGCGAGCCGCCGCTTTTTCGGATGCTCGGGCGAGGCGGGCGAACCCGGCATAAAGGGCATTTCATGCGGCTTGAAGGTGTAGCCGCCGGATTGCAGGGGCATGGGGTTTCCTT
>CAUQSD010000108.1:0-4014 GCA_963520685.1 uncultured Kingella sp.
GTACGTCAAGGCGAGCCAACGCCGTATCATTGCAATTTTAATCGACTATAAAACGCTTCCATGCAAAGTATGGCGAACACTTGCCGCCTTCTTCCCCAGCATCCCGACACAACCATCCCAAAGGACACCGTCATGACCACCCTCCTCATCACCGGCGCAAGCGGACAAGTCGGCAGCGAACTCGTCTGCCGCCTGCACGGCCGCCCCGACATCCAAACCGTTGCCAAAAACCGCAGCGCGCTGGACATTACCGATGCCGCCGCCGTGCAGCATGCCGTGCAGCGCGTGCGCCCGAACATCATCATCAACGCCGCCGCCTACACCGCCGTGGATAAAGCGGAAAGCGAACCCGAAGCCGCACGCGCCATCAACGTAAACGGCACACAAAACCTAGCCCGTGCCGCCGCAGAAGCCGGCGCAGCCCTTTTGCACATCTCCACCGACTATGTGTTTGACGGAAAAGGCGAAACCCCATACCGCGAAACCGACCCAACCCACCCCGCCAGCGTTTACGGACAAACCAAACTCAACGGCGAACACGCCGCCCTTGCCGCCTGCCCGCGCACCATTATCCTGCGCACCGCATGGGTATTCGGCACACACGGCGGCAACTTCGTCAAAACCATGCTGCGGCTCGGCCGCGAACGCAGCACGCTCGGCATCGTCGCCGACCAGTTCGGCGCACCCACCGCCGCCGCCGACATCGCCGCCGCCCTAATCCGCATCGCCGACCACATTGCCGCAGGCAAACCCACCCAATACGGCGTGTATCATTTTTCAGGCAGCCCTTATGTTTCGTGGTATGACTTCGCCGCCGAAATCTTCCGCCGCGCCGTAGCGCAGGGCGTGCTGCCCCAAGCCCCCGCGCTCAACCGCCTGACCACTGCCGACTATCCCACGCCCGCCCGCCGTCCCGCCAACTCGCGCCTGTGTCTGGACAAAATCCAAGCCGCTTTCGGCATCGTCCCGAGCGACTGGCAGGCGGCACTGGGCAGCCTGAAAGATTATGCGTAGCACGTCATGCCACGACATTTCAGGCGCAGAGCCGGCAAGGCAGCCTGAAACCGCGCAAACACACCCCCACCACAAGGACACCGACCATGAACATCATTGAAACCAACCTCCCCGACGTGAAACTGCTGGAACCGCAGATATTTGGCGACGGCCGCGGCTTTTTTATGGAAACCTTCCGCGACAACTGGTTTTGCGAACACATTGCCAAACGCACATTCGTGCAGGAAAACCACAGCAAATCCGCCAAAGGCGTGCTGCGCGGCCTGCACTATCAAACCGAAAACACGCAGGGCAAGCTGGTGCGCGTGGTTTCAGGCTGCGTGCTGGATGTGGCCGTGGACATGCGCAAAAGCTCGCCCACGTTCGGGCGGTGGGTTGCCGAAATCCTGTCCGCCGAAAACAAACGCCAGCTTTGGGTGCCCGAAGGCTTTGCCCACGGATTTTACGTATTGAGCAGTGAAGCGGAATTTGTGTACAAATGCACGGATTACTACAACCCGAAAGCCGAGCATTCGCTGATTTGGAACGACCCCGCCGTCGGCATCAACTGGCAGTTGCAGGGCGAGCCGAATCTGTCGCCCAAAGATTTGGCAGGCAAACCGCTGGCAGAAGCCGTGCTCTTTCCCTAAACCGCCGGATAACGCAGAAAAGCGTTACAGCTCCCGCACATTTTCAGGCAGCCTGAAAACACCATCCCGTTTCAGGCTGCCCTCACTTTAAAATCCGCTGCCGGCCGCCATATGCGTCCGTCCGAACCGCACAAGGAAACACATCATGAAAAAACTGCTTGTCCTGATTGCCCTTGCCGCCGCCGCGTGGCACTTCCGCGAACCCTTGCAGGAAGCCGCCCGCCGCCTCGCACAAGGGCAGCCTGAAAAACACGAAATCACCAATGCCGCCAGCGTCCTCAAAAAAATCCAAGACCTCAACCGCTTGGAAAGCGCAGCGTTCCACATAGACACCATCATCAAAACCGAAAAAGAAGGCAACTGGTATGCCCTGTGGCAAGACAGCCAAAAAGGCATCTTCACCGCACGCGGCAGCGTAACGGCAGGGCTGGACCTGAACCGCCTCACCGCCGCCAACGTCAAAATCGTGGACGACACCACCGTCATCATCAACCTGCCGCCCGTAGAAATCTTCTCCGTGCATTTGGACAAAATAGACGTGTACGACATCCGCACCGGCACGCTCAATCTGCGCCAGCCCGATTTGGGCGTGCTTGCCGAAGTCCAGCAGCACGCGCGCGGACAAATCATGCGCCAAGCCTGCGCCGACGGCATCATCAAACACGCCGCCGAACGCAGCCGCATCCAGATAGAACAGCTCTTTGCCCTGATGCCCGTGAAAGTATCGGTTTACACCCCCGCCGCGCTGCCCCCGTGCATGGTCGGACGAAGTAAATAGCAGATTAAAATAAAAATGATACAAGGCGGCGAGCCGCAGGGCGTACAGACAGCATGTCAAGGCGAGCCAACGCTGTGGCATTACGTTACGGATTTTAATCCGCCATAAACAAAAAACCTGATGCGGTTTTGCCTATTTGGGCAAAGGCGGGCGGTTGTGATTTTTCGTAAAGAAAAGTAAACGGAATAATGAGTCCGATTAAAATTTGTTTGGCGTTCGGAAGTTTCCTTTGGCATTTTGAAGAAGTTGGGTGGGCACTTGTTGCCACCGCGTTTTCAAACAATCTTGAAGTACGGAACGCGTGGGCATAAATGCCCACCCTACAAAGTTAAGGCAGCCTGAAAACAGGGGAGAATGGTTTTCAGGCTGCCTTTGATTTATGGAGAGAATGGGCGGATTGGGACGGACGCAAGGTGTGCGCGTAGTGAGGTAGGGTGGGCACTTGCTGCCCACGCGTTTTCCGACAACCTTGAAGTACGGGACGCGTGGGCATAAATGCCCACCCTACAGGAAACGGCATTGCGTGCGTTTGCAGCGGCATAAAGGCAGCCTGAAACGGCCGAAACAAAGCCCGCCTGCGCAGGTGTTGCGCGGGGCGGGCTGTTTGTTTTTTGATTGCGGTTGTTATTGTTTCGCGCCGAAGGAACCCATGTGTTTTACGGTGTTGCCTTGTTCGGTGATGGAACCGTTGTATACGCCGCCGAGTTCGGCTGCGTTCGGGCCGTAGAAATTGCCGCTCATGTTGATGCCGTTTTTTGTGCCGGCAAACGATGCGCCGTTGATTGTGCCCGCCAGCGGGATTTGGTGGGATGCCGCATTGATTGTGCCGTTAATGGTTTTTGCGCCGAAATCCACGTCGAATCTTGACGTGCCCCGTTCGAATGCGCCGCCGCCAACGGCACTGTCCACTGCCAAGCCGTTATAGACGGCACTGCCGGTGGTGGGAACTTGTGCGGTGGGGGTTACGCTGCCGATGGCGAATGTGTATACGGCGTTGCGTCCGTGTTCGTCATTGGTGTTTTGATAAGAACCGAAGCGTGAGTAGCTCAGGAATGTGCCGCTGGCGATGGTGTGGCGGGTGTTTTCGGTGATGTCAGTAAAGCTGCCTGCCGAAATGCCGGGACGTGCCAGTGTAATCGTTGTACCGTCCAATACGATGCTGTTCAACGTGTTGCTGCCGGCGGCGGTTGCTGAAACGTTGTGGCCGTTTTGCGCTGTGCCGGCTAATGCGTTGCCGCTGTATTGTGCGGACGGGGCAGGGGCGGGTCTGCTGTTTCCGCCGTTGTTATTGCCGTTATTATTGTTTCCGTTATTATTTTTGCCGCTGTTGCTGCCATTGCTGCCGCCGTTGATGCTGACACTGTCGCTGCTGCTACCGCTGCTGCTGCATGCTGCCAGACCGAACAGGACGGCACACAATACGGCGGTGGTATTCATTACGTGTTTTTTCATTTGGGAACTCCGAATTTGAAAAAGGTTGTTATACAAGATGCGGGTTGATGAAACTTTACGCCAGCTTTACGACCGGCAGCGTGATGATATAGTCAATTAAAATCAAAATAGGACAGTAGCGCATCGTCAAATCGGGCGTAA
>CAUQSD010000109.1:0-3772 GCA_963520685.1 uncultured Kingella sp.
GGAAGCGCAAGCAAATCATCGTCATGCCTGCCGCGAACTACATTGTCGCGGGCGGTGCGCGGCAGTTGATACAGGCGGCGGAACAGTTGAAGGCGGTGTTTGAAAAGGCCGAACCCGTTGCGGCGGTGAAAGAGTAGGGGTCGTCTGAAAACCGAAGCTGCAAAAGAAGTGGAAAGCAGCCTGCACGTTGGAAATACCACCCAAGCAAACCTTCGGTTTGCTGCCCTCTCCCTAGCCCTCTCCCACGGGGATGGGGTTGCAGGCTGCTTTTAGGGTTCAGGCAAATTTTAACTCTTGTTGAAGCTGTACTTTCAGAAGCTGCACTTTCAGACGACCTCGTGGAACACCACAGGCACACGCATCGACCGTCTGAATCAAAGATTCAGACCGATAGCAGTCCGCACTCGAGTTTATGCGGCAAACAGCAAGACTGCGGCAACTCGTTCCCTCTCCCTGTGGGAGAGGGTTAGGGAGAGGGCAGTAAGCCGCAGGCTTGCATCAAAGCCGATAACGCTTCCGTTACAACCCCGCCCACTGAAAGCAGCCTGCAACGAAACCAAAACGACAAACCGCATCGCAAACCACCCAACCCATAGGAGAACCCCATGCAAAACGAAACCATCAACCTGAAACAGCGCCTTGCCGCTATCAAAGAATACTGGCAGCCCGAAATCATTAACCGCCACGGATTCCAATTCCGTCTGGTCAAACTTTTGGGCGATTACGGCTGGCATACGCACGGATACAGCGACAAAGTGCTGTTTGCCGTGGAGGGCGACATGGCAGTGGACTTCGCCGACGGCGGCAGCATGACGATACGCGAAGGCGAGATGGCGGTCGTGCCGAAGTCGGTTTCGCACCGCCCGCGTTCGGAAAACGGCTGCTCAGTGGTGCTGATTGAGTTGCCCGACCCGTCCGAGGCCGCCTGAAAACGAAGTTTCCGAAGGAAGCTGAGTTTCTGCGAAGCTAAAAGCAGCCTGCACCTTCAATATGCCGAAAGCACAACCCCACCGCACACCAACGCACAAAGGAAATCCCATGACACGCTTCAAATATTCCCTGCTGTTTGCCGCCCTGCTGCCCGTGTACGCGCAGGCCGATGTTTCTGTTTCAGACGACCCCAAACCGCAGGAAAGCACCGAATTGCCGACCATCATCGTTACCGCCGACCGCACCGCGAGTTCCAACGACGGCTACACCGTTTCCGGCACGCACACCCCGCTCGGTCTGCCCATGACCCTGCGCGAAATCCCGCAGAGCGTCAGCGTCATCACATCGCAACAAATGCGCGACCAAAACATCAAAACGCTTGACCGCGCCCTGTTGCAGGCGACCGGCACCAGCCGCCAGATTTACGGCTCCGACCGCGCGGGCTACAACTACCTGTTCGCGCGCGGCAGCCGCATCGCCAACTACCAAATCAACGGCATCCCCGTTGCCGACGCACTGGCCGATACGGGCAATGCCAACACCGCCGCCTATGAGCGCGTGGAAGTCGTGCGTGGCGTGGCAGGGCTGCTGGACGGCACGGGCGAGCCTTCCGCCACCGTCAATCTGGTACGCAAACGCCCGACCCGCAATCCCTTGTTTGAAGTCCGCGCCGAAGCGGGCAACCGCAAACATTTCGGGTTGGGCGCGGACGTATCGGGCAGCCTGAACGCCGAAGACACGCTGCGCGGCCGCCTGGTTTCCACCTTCGGACGCGGCGACTCGTGGCGGCAGCGCGAACGCAGCCGCGATGCCGAACTCTACGGCATTTTGGAATACGACATCGCACCGCAAACCCGCGTCCACGCAGGTATGGACTACCAGCAGGCGAAAGAAACCGCCGACGCGCCGCTCAGCTACGCCGTGTACGACAGCCAAGGTTATGCCACCGCCTTCGGCCCGAAAGACAACCCCGCCACAAATTGGGCGAACAGCCGCCACCGTGCGCTCAACCTGTTCGCCGGCATCGAACACCGCTTCAACCAAGACTGGAAAATCAAAGCCGAATACGACTACGCCCGCAGTCGCTTCCGCCAGCCCTACGGCGTGGCAGGCGTACTTTCCATCGACCATAGCACCGCCGCCACCGACCTGATTCCCGGCTACTGGCACGCCGACCCGCGCACCCACAGCGCCAGCGTGTCATTGACCGGCAAATACCGCCTGTTCGGCCGCGAACACGATTTAATCGCGGGTATCAACGGCTACAAATACGCCAGCAACAAATACGGCGAACGTAGCATCATCCCCAACGCCATCCCCAACGCCTACGAATTTTCCCGCACGGGTGCCTATCCGCAACCATCATCGTTTGCCCAAACCATCCCGCAATACGGTACCAGGCGGCAAATCGGCGGCTATCTCGCCACCCGCTTCCGCGCCGCCGACAACCTTTCGCTGATTTTGGGCGGACGATACACCCGTTACCGCACCGGCGGCAGCTACGACAGCCACACCGGCGGCACGCCCACCATCCGCGCCAACCGTTTCACCCCCTACACAGGCATCGTGTTCGACCTGACCGACAACCTGTCGCTTTACGGCTCGTACAGCAGCCTGTTCGTCCCACAATCGCAAAAAGACGAACACGGCAGCTACCTGAAACCCGTAACCGGCAACAATCTGGAAGCCGGCATCAAAGGCGAATGGCTTGAAGGCCGTCTGAACGCATCTGCCGCCGTGTACCGCGCCCGTAAAAACAACCTCGCCACCGCAGCAGGACGCGACCCGAGCGGCAACACCTACTACCGTGCCGCCAACCAAGCCAAAACCCACGGCTGGGAAATCGAAGTAGGCGGCCGCATCACGCCCGAATGGCAGATACAGGCAGGCTACAGCCAAAGCAAAACCCGCGACCAAGACGGCAGCCGCCTGAACTCCGACAGCGTGCCCGAACGCAGCTTCAAACTCTTCACCACCTACCACTTCGCCCCCGAAGCTCCAAGCGGCTGGACCATCGGCACAGGCGTGCGCTGGCAGAGCGAAACCCACACCGACCCTGCCACGCTCCGCATCCCCAATCCCGTCGTCAAAGCCCGCGCCGCCGCCAATAGCCGCCAAAAAGCCTACGTCGTCGCCGACATCATGGCGCGTTACCGCTTCAATCCGCATGCCGAACTGTCGCTGAACGTGGACAACCTGTTCAACAAACACTACCGCACCCAGCCCGACCGCCACAGCTACGGCGCACTGCGGACAGTGAACGCGGCGTTTACCTATCGGTTTAAATAAGGCCGTCTGAAACGGAGTTTCCGAAGAAAGTGGAGTTTTTGCGAGGCTAGAGTGCAGCTTCTGAAAGTACAGCTTCAACAAGAGTTAAAAATTGCCTGAACCTTAAAAGCAGCCTGCAACCCAATTCCCCCTCCCTGTGGGAGAGGGCTAGGGAGAGGGTGGCAAACCGCAGGTTTGCTTGGACAGCATTTTCAACGTGCAGGCTGCTTTTCACTTCGTTTTAGCTTCGCAGAAACTCGACTTCCTTCGGAAACCTCGTTTTCAGACGACCTCGTGGAACACCGAAGGCACACGCATTGAGCAGTTGAATCAAAGATTCAGACCGATGGCAGTCCGCACCCGAGTTTATGCGGCAAACAGCAAGGCTACGGCAGCCCGTCTCCTCTCCCCGCGGGAGAGGGTTAGGGAGAGGGCAGTAAGCCGCAGGCTTACATTCGGAACAAAACGAAAACCGCCATACGGAGTCTAATCAAGCCGGTTACGAAAACAAATAACGCGGCCATATTCCGCTTTCAGACGACCCAAACCGACCGAAACATATAGTGGATTAAAA
>CAUQSD010000110.1:0-3715 GCA_963520685.1 uncultured Kingella sp.
TACGCCTTGCGGCTCGCCGCCTTGTCTCATTTTTATTTTAATCCACTATATCTGCCGAGCGGGGCGGATGTTTTGCCAAACGACGCAGTAATCAAAAAATCCCAACGGATACGCGTTGGGATTTTTGGTTTTCAGGCTGAGACCTTTGCAAAATCCTCATCTTTGGCCCATTTCTTCGCAATGCGCTTCTCTAACGCTTGAAAATATTTCAATATTCTCTGCGCGTTCTGCGATGCTATTGCTTTGAACTGCGCTCAAATCTGAGGTTTTGCAAAGGTCTCAGGCTGCCTGTGCAACTATTGTCCGTGCCGTTTCTTTATGCTGGTTTGCCGTTTTTTGCCGCCGCTGTTGCGCACTTTTTCTTCTTTGCGGTTTTCGCGTTTGGCGATGCGGTTGCTCAGCGTGGCGCGGCGCAGGGGTTTGTTTTTGGTTTTCTCGGCGGTTTCCTCATACGGATTTTCGCCCACGTTGTACTGAATCCGCAGCGGCGTGCCTTGCAGGTTGAAGGCTTTGCGGAAGGTTTGCGTGAGATAGCGCGTGTAGCTGTCGGAAATGGCGGACAGCGAATTGCCATGCACCACAATCACGGGCGGGTTCATGCCGCCTTGGTGGGCATAGCGCATTTTGGGGCGCACCAGCCCTGCGCGCGGCGGGGCTTGGCGCTCGATCGCCGATTGCAGCACGCGCGTGATTTTGGGCGTGGGCATTTTAATGAAGGCTGCGTCATAAGCCACCTGAATGCTGTCGAACAGGCCGTCTATGCCGCGTTCTTTCAGCGCGGAAATGTAGTGGAATTTCGCAAAATCCAAGAAATAAAGTTTGCGGGCAATGTCGCGTTTGATGTCGTTGCGCCGCTCTTCGGAAATGCCGTCCCATTTGTTCACGGCAATCACCAGCGCACGCCCGGCTTCCAGCGCAAAGCCTGCGATGGTCGCGTCTTGGTCGGCAATGTCCTGCTGCGCGTCCAGCACCAGCACGGCCACATTCGCCGCCTCCACCGCCTGCATGGCTTTGATGACGGAGAATTTTTCCACCGCTTCGTCCACTTTGCCGCGCCGCCGCACACCTGCGGTGTCGATGATGGTGAAGGGTTTGCTTTCGCGTTCAAAGTCGATGTGGATGCTGTCGCGCGTGGTGCCCGCCATGTCGAACGCAATCACGCGCTCTTCACCCAAAATGGCATTCACCAGCGTGGATTTGCCCACGTTCGGGCGGCCGATAACGGCGAATACAGGGTGTTTGCTTTCCGGCTGCTCTTCTTCGGCTTCGGGGAAATTTTCCAGCACTTCTTCCATCAGGTAATACACGCCATCGCCGTGTGCGCCGGAAATGACGTGCGGCTCGCCCAAGGCCAGTTCGTAAAACTCAGCGGCCAACACGTCGCGGCGGCCGCCCTCGCCTTTGTTCACGGCCAGATACACAGGGCGCGGCGATTGGCGCAAGCGGTCGGCGATGATTTTGTCCTGCGGCGTTAAGCCCGTGCGCGCGTCCACCAGGAAAATCACGGCATCGGCTTCGTCTATCGCCTGCAAGGTTTGACGCGCCATTTCGTGCAAAATGCCGCTGTCCACCACGGGCTCGAAGCCGCCGGTGTCCACTACCAGATAGGGCTTGCTGCCGACTTTGCCGTGGCCGTAATGGCGGTCGCGCGTGAGGCCGGGCAGGTCGTGCACCAGCGCGTCTTTGGTGCGCGTGAGGCGGTTGAACAGGGTGGATTTGCCCACATTGGGGCGGCCGACTAGGGCGATGGTGGGTTTCATAGGGTTTCTTTCTGTGTCAGGCTGCCTGAACGCGGGTTCGGGCGGCGAGCAGGTATCGTGGGGGAGATACGGGGTTGGAAGATTTCAGGCTGCCTTATCGGTTTGGATTTAAAGGCAGCCTGAAAAAAGATGGGGGATTATACCTGTTTGCGGGTTTCAGGCTGAAACCTTTGCAGTTTCCGTGCGCTTTGCAATGCCTGACCGACATACGTAGAAATTGATACGCATCATATTGGTTTGCGCAGGGTGGGCACTTGTTGCCCACGGCGTTATTCCAAGGCAGCCTGAAACTGTGCGGGCAGCAAGCCTGCGGGAAATAGTGGAAACCGTCTTGACCCTGCTTCACGCTTCGGCAACGGCTTCCCGCGCAAAGGTTTTTTCGCAGTAATGGCATTTGAGTTTGACTGCGCCGCGGTGTTGGCGCACTTGGAAGCGGCTGGTAACGGGTTCGCTGTGGCTGATGCAGTTGGCATTGGGGCAGCGGAATACTTCGCAAATGGTTTCAGGCAGCCTTAATGTCATTTTTTGGGCAACTTTGAAGTTTTCGATGCGATTTACCACGGCTTCGGGGGCAAACAGGGCAAGGCGGTTGGCATCCTGTTCGCTGAATGGCACATCTTTGATTTTGATGATGTCTTTTGCGCCTTGTGAGCGGCTGGGCAGGTTGAAACCGACGGTTACGGCACGGCCGTAGTGCAGCAGTTTGAATTGGCGCAGAATCGTCAGCCCCAGCCCTGCGGGGATGTGGTCGATAACCGTGCCGTTTTCAATGGCTTCAACGCTAAGTTGTTTGGTTTTCACGGGGGATTCCTTGGATTGGGTTAAAACGGTTTTCAGGCTGCCTGAAAACATGGATTCAATCATGTTTCGGGCAGCCTGAAAAGGAGAAGCGGCATCAGTTTTTGCGATACAGCCGCACATAGTCAATTTGCGTGGTTTGAATGGGGAACGGTTCTCGAGTTGAAGGAGGATCCAATTCGCTTTCCCATTCCGCATAGTCGTTCAAAACGAAATGCCATTTGTCGTCTTGGAACACTTTTCTCAGCAGTTCAGGGCTGATGCCGAGTTTGGAGTGATCTTCATCAGGCATGGTAGAAGGATATCTGCCGTGTTCGTCAAAACGTTTGGAATCGATCACATTGACAACATTGCGGTCGCTGGAACGGTAACGGTGCACAGGGACGAGTTCGCCGTCCATGAAGTAGCGCACTTTTTTGCCGTCAAACTCTATTGCCCAAACGTGCCATTTGCCTGTGAGCGGTTCGGAACGTTGCGGCGTAACACGGTTTTCCAAGCGGTGTCCGAAGCTGCGGGTGCGCCAAGTTTTCAGGGCATTGCTGTAATAGCAGCTTATGCTGGACGCAGGCCATGCGTACTCGGGCGTTGCGGAGAACCATTCCAAAATGAGCAGCGAGCCGTAGGGAGCGTTGCCGCCCGGTTTTTTGCAGACACTGATGTTGCCGTTGCCGCCATTGTTAGACGATTTGTTCAGCCAAAGTGCGGTACGCATCCCGTGCAGGCCGTTCCAGTTGATTTTGGCACGGATTTCGGCACGGAACGGTTTGCTACTGTCTACTATGCCGTCTGATTCCAGTCTACCGCCGGAATATTGGGTAACTTTGCCAGAGGGGCATACGCCGGTGGTTGCGTTGGCACTGGTCAGGGGATCACTTTTTTTATTGACGCAGTGGCGGCGGGTGGTGATGACGGCATATTCATTGGCTGAAAAGCTGACGTTATTCGGCAGATAGGAGAGATGGCTGTCCAAATGGTTCGGATCATTTTTTGCATACCAGCCTGAGGGAACGCGTCCTTCTTTGAATTCGTAACACTTCACACTCAACCATTTGCCTGAGGCGTCGGTGGAACTTCCACAGCCGCTGGCGGACGAAGCTGGTATTGGTTTAGGTTGTGGTTTAGGTTGTGGTTTAGGTTGTGGTTTAGGTTGTGGTTTA
>CAUQSD010000111.1:0-3609 GCA_963520685.1 uncultured Kingella sp.
TCATTTCAGAAGCTTATCACTATATTGAGTGATTTTGCTTCCTAAGCCCCAAATAAAAATGAGACAAGGCGGCGAGCCGCAAGGCGTACAGGTAGTACGTCAAGGCGAGCCAACGCCGTATCATTGCAATTTTAATCGACTATACATTCTGCCTCATCCGAACGACATTGAGGCAGCCTGAAATCCACCAGAATTTTCAGGCTGCCCTAACGAAATGGCCAATCAAATGAAATACAAAGACCTACGCGACTTCATCGCCATGCTCGAGCAGCAAGGCAAACTCAAACGCGTTGCGCATCCCGTTTCCCCGCATTTGGAAATGACCGAAATCGCCGACCGCGTGCTGCGTGCCGAAGGGCCGGCGTTGTTGTTTGAAAACCCGATTAAGCCCGACGGCACGCGCTACGATTATCCAGTATTGGCGAACCTGTTCGGTACGCCTGAACGCGTGGCGATGGGCATGGGCGCGGACAGCGTGTCCAAGCTGCGCGAAATCGGGCAGACGCTGGCGTATTTGAAAGAACCCGAACCGCCCAAAGGCATCAAAGACGCGTTTTCCAAACTGCCGCTGCTGAAAGACATTTGGAGCATGGCGCCGAACGTGGTGAAAAATGCGCCGTGTCAGGAAATTGTGTGGGAAGGTAAAGACGTTGATTTGTATAAACTTCCGATTCAGCATTGCTGGCCGGAAGACGTTGCGCCGCTGGTAACGTGGGGCTTGACCGTCACGCGTGGTCCGCACAAAAAACGCCAGAATTTAGGTATTTACCGCCAGCAACTCATCGGCAAAAACAAGCTGATTATGCGCTGGCTGTCGCATCGCGGCGGCGCGCTGGATTATCAGGAATTCCGCAAACTCAATCCCGATACGCCGTATCCCGTCGCCGTTGTGCTCGGTTGTGACCCTGCCACCATTTTGGGCGCGGTAACGCCCGTTCCCGATACCTTGAGCGAATACCAGTTTGCCGGACTGCTGCGCGGTTCGCGGACGGAGCTGGTGAAATGTATCGGCAACGATTTGCAAGTGCCCGCCCGTGCAGAAATCGTGTTGGAAGGTGTTATCCATCCCAACGAAACCGCGTTGGAAGGCCCATACGGCGACCACACGGGCTATTACAACGAGCAGGATCATTTCCCCGTGTTTACGGTCGAACGCATCACCATGCGCGAAAACCCGATTTACCATTCCACCTACACAGGCAAACCGCCCGATGAACCTGCCGTTTTGGGCGTGGCGTTGAACGAAGTGTTCGTACCGCTCTTGCAAAAGCAGTTCCCCGAAATCACTGATTTCTATCTGCCGCCCGAAGGCTGCTCCTACCGCATGGCGGTGGTCAGCATGAAAAAACAGTACGCCGGACACGCCAAGCGCGTGATGATGGGCTGCTGGTCGTTCCTGCGCCAGTTTATGTACACCAAATTCATCATCGTGGTGGATGACGATGTGAACGTGCGCGACTGGAAAGAAGTCATCTGGGCAGTAACTACACGCATGGACCCCGTGCGCGACACCGTTTTGGTGGAAAACACGCCCATCGACTACCTCGACTTCGCCAGCCCCGTCAGCGGACTCGGCGGCAAAATGGGCTTGGACGCAACCAACAAATGGCCGGGTGA
Organism: uncultured Kingella sp.; assembly: GCA_963520685.1. GTDB lineage: Bacteria > Pseudomonadota > Gammaproteobacteria > Burkholderiales > Neisseriaceae > Kingella_B. The sequence continues at coordinate 1,618 of CAUQSD010000111.1, forward strand.
AACCGACCGCGAATGGGGACGGGTAATCAAAAAAGACCCTGCGGTTACAGCTAAGATTGATGATATTTGGAGGAAGTTGGGGTTGTAAAAACAGGCGTTTCAGGCAGCCTGCACCTTTTGGGAAGGCTGCCTGAAAATTATGGAGAGAAGGCGGGAGCCTACTACAATAACCGTGATGTCTTTATCAAGGATAGAGACATAGGATGATTTATATGAAAATAATGACTATGCAATTTAAAGAAAGTTATCGACATAGCTGGATAGCAACTGTTGCTGATGATATTCAATCCATATGTATGTTTGACTTATTGAAATCAGAACCCATTATTTTTCCTTGCCAATATAATCTATTTATAGAAATATCTGTTGATAAAATTAGGAAATTGCATTTTATACATAACAATCTGCTAGGAGATATTATAATTGCCAGTCCAGTTATTAATAATCTTCTTGTAGAGTATACCAATGTACAACCTATTGGTGTTACCCTGTTCTGCAAAGACGGAGTTATTGAAGACTATTCAATAATCAATACATTGCAGGCATATAAGCTTATTGATTTAGAAAAATCTAAAAAAATTTATTTAACAAAGGATAGTCATGAATACTTCATTAGTGATGAATACCCATGTACCAATATTCCTAATGAATTTATTATAGGGAGAGATATAGAAAACAGAACAAGGTTATTTTACTCCGAGTTTTTAGTTGAGAAAATCAAAGCTAGAAAATTAGATAAATATATTTATTTTAATGAATTATAAAGATATGGATAACCTATCCTAGCAGCTGTGGTCGGATGCTTGAATCTAACAATATTATACAATCATCCATCAGGATACAATCATAAAATGTCAAAACTTAAGAATTCGATATGCCGCCCGTTTGCGGGAATCTTATCCGTATTGTTATGCAGTTCGGCATGATGCAGCATCCGGTGGCCTTGGATGACGTGTCAGGCTTCAAAATCGATGTTGAAGTTTCAGACGTGGAGAGGAAAACCAGGTACGGTATTGACAATACTACGGCTTGACGGTTTATTGAAGGATAGCGCGTTAGGAATTACGAAAACGGAAATCCGGCAGAAGCATGGCCGCGTCCACATCATGCTTTACAAAGGCTTGACCGATGCCCGAAGCAACGGACGGATACGTGCCACATTTTTGATAGACGGCAAGATAAATACCGTGATGTTCGGCACGGACAGGAAGGTAGTGTGGCAACAACCCGACTAATCTACCCCATTATCCAATAACCACGATAAGGCAGAAACAAAGCTGTAATTGCCACATAGCCGAATGGTTACTTTGGAATTGCCCGCAGTTTTTAGGCAGTCTCTATCCCGATTCAAATGGCGAAGCAACAGGGGATTGGGGCAGCCTGAAAATACGACTTCAAATCTTCCATCCTAAAATTCAGGATTTCAACCATTCGGGAAACTTTGATGAAAAAACAATTGATGGCGGCAATATTTGCCGTGCTGACACTCTCTGAGGCTGCCAATGCCCAAACCGTTAAATCCTTGAAACTGAATCGGGACGGTTGCATACGCAATATTGCAGTAAGAAAAGGCAACCGTTTCCGCTTTGACGGTGAAGCAGGGATGCGGCTATATGCACAAAGCACTGCCCGCTTTACCGTACACAACGGCAATCGCGGGGAATTGCAGACGCAATACGAACATAACGGAGAGACCGGCGAAACCAACCCGTTTATTGAATTGGACGAATCAGGCCGCTACCGTTTAAACATCGTGCGCGGTGGAAAAATAAGATTCCTCTGTATCCGATAAAATATAGTAAAACAGGGTGAATACTTGCTGCCCACGCATTGCCCCAAGGCAGCCTGAAACCACGCAGGAACAATACCCGTTCAACAGAATCGGCATTGTGCGTATTAATTTGGGGCTGTACTAGATTAGCAGATATGTTACCCTTAAAATATGAAGATAACACACTGCAAATTAAAGAAAAAAGTACAGAAAGAACTGCT
>CAUQSD010000112.1:0-3472 GCA_963520685.1 uncultured Kingella sp.
AGTGTGTTATCTTCATATTTCGAGGGTAACATATCTGCTAATCTAGTACAGCCCCTTTTATTTAGTAGGTTTCTTAATAGGATTTATTTCTTATTAAACGATTTTGTTTCTTTCAAAAATTTTATCCTAATCTCTCATTTTTCCATTATAACCATATGTATTCTAATATTTGTAATAAATATTTTGCTAATGGGTGTTCCGTTGAGAGATTTAAAAAGAAAAGTAAAGATACCTTACTGGAAAACTTTTGGGAGAATATTTACTGCGCTTGCAGCAATGTTTTTCTATTTCTTTTTCTTTTTTTATATGTATGATGGATCATATACAAAACTAGATTGTGGTTCAGTGTGCTTCAATAGCACACTTTTCGGTTACTGGTTTTCTTTTTTTCCGCTTGTGGTATCAGTAGGAATGATAAGCACTATAATATTTAATCTTGATAGTCTTGATAGTATTTAATTCTGATTGGAGGTAGGTGTTATGACAGTAAAGAAAAATTCTGATTTTGAGAAGACTGTAGCAGATGAATGGAATAGCGGTCAAGAATACACAATGATATCTACTATTTCTTATACCTTAGAAAAAGGGGTCGATAAAGTCATAAAAGATAGTGGAATCTCTGGTACCCTTGGAGAAAGCAAGCGTAGGGTGGGCACTTGCTGCCCACGTGTTTCGTATTTCAAGGCAGCCTGAAACTGTGTGGGCAATGCCTACTCTACATCCCCAAAGAACAAGTGCAGCCTGCGTGTGTCGGGTACAAACTTTCGGCAGGCAGACACGCGGTTTTATATTTGGGGCTGTACTGGATTATCCCTAAAAATTTTTATCTATAGATTTTATTAAGATAGAATGGTTGCTGTATTTTTGGTTTGTAATTCATTAAATCTTGGTCGGGTATGTACAATAAGTTTGGCCCTATACTTGTTTATTATTTTTTTGTATTAAATTATGAATTTCCTTACTAGATTTATTTATTATATAAATAATCATTTTTGGACAGACTCCTCATGGTTTACATTAGTTGTGTTTTTCTTTTTATTAGGAGGTGGTTCAATTTCGCTTGGAGATGCTTTTTATCAGCAAAGATTGCTCCCACCAACTGAAATTGAAATAGTAGCTGATAAAATTACACTAGTATCCAATAGGACGGGAAGTAGGGCAGATAGTAACACAGTAAGATTTTATATAAATGATGAACTGTCACCTAAATATATTGCACCATGTGGAGAGAATGTTTCATTATCCTTTTGTGATTATCGTAAAAAGACCATAATAAATAATGCGAAGATGAAATTTATGATTTTACTAGTTAGAAATAGATACAGGAAGAACAAAATTTATTATGGAAATATATTATCATTAACTAATGTTAATAATAATGTTTTTATTAATTATGATGTAAAAAATGTTGAGCCTACAAGGAAAGGATTGGTAAATAAATATATTTTTGAGTTATTTTCAGTAATTTGTTTTTTTATTGCTTTTTTTATCTTATTGATTAGAATTTTGAACAAAATTCAGAAAGGTTGGTAATTATTATGGCATTTGGTAAGGTAAGTGTTTCGTCTGCAAATACAATCCGTAATGGAGTATATACAGGTGATGAAATTGATAAAGGAAATACAGTTAGAGCAATGGCACAAGGAGCGAATACTATTAGTGATTTTTTAGGTGGTGGAGCTTCATTTATTGATGATTTAGATAATCTTGTTAATAACTCAAAGTATGTTACCAATTTTGGAGAATTTGCTATAAAAGCTGGGAAGGTCAGTGGAGTTCTTACTCTTGGTCTTCTAGCGGAGAAAGCAATTGACCCAAATGCAGAGCTCAATGCAGGAGATTACTTGTCAGGGGCTGCTGCAATAGCTACCTTTATTCCAGGATTGGCGCCGCTTGGAGTGCTATTAACAGGGGCGAGTGTTGCTTGGAGTTTATTTGCAACATCACAAGAGCAGTATGGAAAGCTAAACCGCTCTGGCCAATACCACGTCTACGATCCTCTCGCCCTAGACCTAGATGGCGACGGCATAGAAACAATCGCCGCCAAAGGCTTTTCAGGCAGTCTCTTCGACCACAACGGCAACGGCATCCGCACCGCCACCGGCTGGATTTCTGCCGATGACGGTCTGCTTGTGCGCGATTTGAACGGAAACGGCATCATCGACAACGGTGCGGAACTCTTCGGCGATAACACCAAACTGGCAGACGGCTCTTTTGCCAAACACGGCTATGCGGCTTTGGCCGAATTGGATTCAAACGGCGACGGCATCGTCAGTGCGGCAGATGCCGCATTCCAAACCCTGCGCGTATGGCAGGATCTCAATCAGGACGGTATTTCCCAAGCCAATGAATTGCGTACCCTTGAAGAGTTGGGTATCCAATCTTTGGATATTGCCTATAAAGACGCAAACAAAAATCTCGGCAACGGCAATACTTTGGTCCAGCAGGGCAGCTACACCAAAACAGACGGCACAACTGCACAAGCAGGCGATTTGCTGTTGGCTGCCGACAACCTGTATAGCCGCTTCAAAGACAAAGTTGAACTCACCGCCGAACAGGCAAAAGCTGCCAATCTTTCCGGCATCGGCCGTCTGCGCGATTTGCGCGAAGCTGCCGCGTTGTCCGGCGATTTGGCCAATGTGTTGAAAGTCTATTCCGCTGCCGATACCAAAGAAGCCCAGTTGGCATTGCTGGACAGTCTGATTCACGAATGGGCGGAAACCGATTCGGAATGGGGCAAAAAACCGCCGATGCAGCTTTCAACCGGTTGGACGCAAACGGCTAACGGGGGTGTGGCTCTTACTCCGTCCCAAGTAACGCAACTAAAACAGAACGCTTTGGTTTCTCTTTCCGACAAAGCCAAAGCAGCAATCGATGCCGCCCGCGACCGCATTGCCGTGCTCGATGCCTACACGGGACAGGATTCCAGCACGCTTTATTACATGAGCGAAGAAGATGCGCTTAATATCGTTAAAGTCACCAACGATACATACGAAAACCTTGCCAAAAACATCTACCAAAGCCTGTTATTCCAAACTCGTTTGCTGCCTTATTTAAACCAAATCGGTTTCAAAATGGAAGGTGACACCTTTGCTTTGGACTACACCGGACTTACCGCATTATTTAACCAAATCTATGAAAACAAACCACAAAAGGCCTTCACCGATTTGGGCGAACTTTTGGCATACGGCAAACTTACAGGCTGGATAGAAGGACGTATTCTGCTGAACCGGTATATTCAGGCTGCCCGTGAAAGCGGCGTATTGGAAACCTTCACCACCGCTTTGGGCAAAGAAGCCATGGGCTTAATCGGCCAAACCAAAGGCACGGACGGCAACGATGTATTGCAGGATGTGGAATGGGGCGGCAAAAAAGACGTTACCTTATCCGGCAATGCCGGTAACGACACCCTGATCAGCGGGGCGGGCAACGACAAGCTCTACGGCGGTGCGGGAGACGACACCTATGTCTT
>CAUQSD010000113.1:0-3425 GCA_963520685.1 uncultured Kingella sp.
ACGCGTGGGCAACGAGTGCCCACCCTACGGAATGACGGTTTCGGGCTGCCTGAAAATGGAAACCCTATATCGGCGGGAGGGAGGGTACTTGCTGCCCGCGCGTTCTGCGTTACAGGGCTGCCTGAAACCCGTGGGCATACGCCCGCCCGTCCTATGAAACCGGCGTAGTGCACATGTTTTTTACGCGTGGGCAACGAGTACCCACCCTACGGAATAGCGGTTTCAGGCTGCCTGAGGATGGGACGCATAGGCAATGAGTACCGCCCTACACAACCGGCGTTGTGCGTATCCCGCAAATTTCTAAAAGCGGGATACCGAACAGGTTTCAGGCTGCCTGAAACGGCTGCGCCAAACAGCGTTTCAGGCAGCCTGAACACGGCGCACCGCTTAGTTCAAGCCCAAGAGGCCGCGCAGTTTGGCCAAGTCTTCTGCCAGCGAATTGATGGGGACCTGCAGGGCTTTGCGGTCGGCTTCGCTCAGCTTGTCGTAGGTTTCAAACCCGTTGCCTTTTTTGTATTTCGCCAGAATGTCATTGACAGTTTTGAATTGCGCGTCGGTTTTTTCCAGCAGGGCTTTGTCTTTTTCTTCAATGTTGGCGCGGAAGAGTTCGATGATTTTTTGTGCGCCGTCGATGTTGGCTTGGAAGTCGCTCAAATCGGTGTGGCTGTAACGGTCTTCTTCACCGCTGATTTTGCTGCCGGCCACTTCTTCAATCAGAGCGTTCGCGCCGCCCACCACCTTGCTCGGCGGAAAGTTCAGAGTGTCGATTTCTTCTTTCAGTTTTTTCACGTCGGCCACCAGCTTGTCGGCAATGCCTTCCAAACCTTTAGTGCTGTTTTCTTTCCACAGGGAATATTCAATGCGGTGGAAGCCGCCGAATCCGGCATCTTTCGCGCCTTGTTTGAAGTCGTCTTCGCGCGCGTCAATGGCGGGGTCAAGCTCGTTGAACAGTTCGGCAATCGGCTCGATGCGCTCGTAGTGCGTGCGCGTGTCGGCAAACATGGCTTTGGCTTCGTCCGTTTTGCCCGCTTTCACGGCGGCGGCGAATGCTTCGGTTTTGGTTACAAGCTGGCCGGCTTCGTCTTGGACGTATTTTTTGTACTCTGCCAGCGGTGCGGCAAGTTTTTCCAAATCGGCTTCGGCAGTGGCGTCTTTAAAGCCGCTGTCGGTTACGGTCAGTTTGCCGCGCGGGTTGTTCAAGAGGCCGCAGGTCATTTCGTATTCGCCCGGCAGCAGGGTGGCGGTCAGATTGTTGGACAGCCCCGGCGCGATGTTTTCACGCTCGTCCACCACCATCACGCCTTTGAGGATTTCCCATTCCAGCGCGCGGCCGCTGGCGTTTTTGATGACGAAAGTGGTTTTGCCGCTGGGCACGGTAATCTGCATCGGTTCGCACGCGGTGTCGGTTACGGACACGGTTACGGTGCCGTCCACAGCGGGTGTGCCGGTTGCGGCAGCCGCGCCCGATGCGCCGGATGCGGGAGCGGCGGGTTTGTCGGCAGCAGGCGGCTGGCAGGCGGCCAAAGCCAGCAGGATGGAAGCGGAAAGGAGAGAGGTTTTTGCTTTCATATTTGATTCCTTTAAGAAAAATAAACGGGAGTTAGGCAGCTTTGGCCTGCGGCTTGCCGCTGCGGAGAAAAAAGTAAAGCGCGGGTATCAGATACAGAAAATACAGCACCACGTCGCTGGCAACGGGATGGTCGGTATAGCCCAAAAAGCCCGCCAAAAGCACGCCCAGCGGACTGCCTTCGTGAAGGATGTGCGAAAAATCGGCCAACACATTCTGCCCGATGTTCCACACGCCCGCTTCGTGCAGCGCGCGGAATGCGCCCGAAAACAAACCGGCGGCAACAAAAATCAGGAATATGCCGGTAACTTTGAAAAACCGTCCCAGATTGATGCGCACGCCGCACTGGTAAATCAGCCAGCCGATGAACACCGCCGCCGCCAGCCCGATGGTCGCGCCAACGGGCATCCGCGAATCGGGTGCCTGCTCAAACACGGAAATCAGGAAGAACACGCTCTCCAAGCCTTCGCGCAGCACCGCCAAAAATGCCATCAGCACCAAGGCCCAGCCCTGCCCGCTGCCCCTGTTCAAGGCAGCCTGAACCGAGGCTTGCAGATTGCTTTTCATGGATTTGGCCGCCCTGCCCATCCAAATAACCATATAGGTCAGCATGGCAACGGCAACCAGCCCGATAATGCCGACAACGAATTCCTGCTCTTTCTGCGGGATTTCGCCGGTCAGTCGGTGGATACCGTAGCCGACACCCGCGCATAACAACGCGGCCAAGATTACGCCCAGCCACACTTTCCCCATCAGGTGCGAATGCCCCGACTGGCGCAGGAAGCCCGCCACAATGCCGACAATCAGCGCGGCTTCAACGCCTTCGCGCAGCATGATTAACATTGCAACCCACATATTTTTGCAATTCCTTAACAAGACAGACCGTAATTATAGCCGCCTGATACAAAAATAGGAATAGTTTCTATTTATTTGTTAAATTTCGTAACCATCTTTCAGGATAGGAAAACAACTTTTTTCAGGCTGCCTTTGGCAAAGGGGGGAACGCGTGGGCAGCAAATATCCACACGGAAACGACTTTGTGCATATCAATTCATGTGTGCCGCCTTATTGCGAGCCCGCCACAGGGCAGCCTGAAAACGGAAACCCTGCATCCACGAGAAGTAGGGTGGACACTCGCTGCCCACGCGTTTTGTCTGTGTTGCCAAGTAGAAAACGTGTAGGCATATCCCGCCTTATAAAACCGGCGGCTATATGGCTTTTCAGGCTGCCTGAACCACACGGGCAGCAAATGCTCCCCTATAAAAAACGGCGTTGTGCGTATCGGTTCATATGCGTACCGACCAACCATAACCCGTCCTACCGTTTGCCGCTTTTCCCCAAATCCACGTTGTCTGACCGGCAAAAAGGCAGCCTGAAACCGTATCCCGTGTTCAGGCTGCCTAAAACCGCAATCTGCGGCAGATATATTTCAGGCTGCCCCACCGCGGTTTCCCCGTTTCAGGCAGCCTGAAAAATCAATCTTCGTCGCCGTAATATTTCACACCGATTTTTATCGGTCCGCGCCCCTTCTCGCGCCGCCACGCATTCGTGTCGCGCAACGAATAGGCACAGCCGCAGTATTCCTGCTGATAGAAATGCTCGCGCTTGCTGATTTCAATCATGCGCGCCGAACCGCCGCCTTTGCGCCAGTTAAAATCCCAATACGCCATATCGGGATATTTCGCCGCCGCGCGGTGTCCGCAGTCGTTTATCTGATTCATGTTTTTCCAGCGCGAAATACCAAGGCTGCTGGAAATCACCTTAAAACCGTGTTCGTGCGCATAAAGCGCAGTGCGTTCAAACCGCATATCAAAACACATGGTGCAGCGGATGCCGCGTTCGGGCTCGTATTCCATGC
>CAUQSD010000114.1:0-3404 GCA_963520685.1 uncultured Kingella sp.
GTTGAGTATTGTACTATTTTGTTTTTAATTTACTATACCTGTACGCCTTGCGGCTTGCCGCCTTGTCTCATTTTTATTTTAATCCACTATAAAAGGCAGCCTGAAACCTTGTTTCCAAAGTTTTCAGGCTGCCTTTCTGCCGTGCGGACGGCTTTACACGATTTCGGCTTTTTCAATCACCACGGTTTCGGCAGGCACGTCGTTGTGGAAGCCGTGGCTGCAGGTGGAAACGCCTTCAATTTTGCCCACCACGTCCGTTCCTTCCACCACTTTGCCGAACACAGCATAGCCCCATTCCTGCACCACTTTGCGACCGAACATTTCTTTGGCGCGGTAGTCCAGCGCGTGGTTGTCGGCGGTGTTGATGAAGAATTGCGCACTGGCGGAATGCGGGTCGGACGTGCGCGCCATGGCGATGGTGTAGCGGGCGTTTTGCAGGCCGTTATGCGCTTCGTTTTTGATGGGCGCACGGGTTTCCTTTTGCTCCATGTCGGGGGTGAAGCCGCCGCCCTGTATCATGAAGCCTTTGATTACCCGGTGGAAAATCACGCCGTTATAAAAACCGTCTTTCACATATTGCTCAAAATTGGCGGCGGTTTCGGGGGCATTTTTGTAATCCAGCTCAATGCCGATTACGCCGAAGTTGGTGTGCAGTCTAATCATGGGTTTGTCCTTATGGTTGGATTGGAAAGGCAGCCTGAAAAATCATTTGAGGATGCGGACGCGCTTGATTTCAACGGGTTTCAGCGGAACGTCCTGATGCCCCGCTTTGAAGCCGGTGCGGGTTTTGGCAATGCGCTCCACCACATCCATGCCGCCGCTCACCCTGCCGAACACGGCATAGCCCCAGCCTTCGGGGGTTTTGGCGGTGTAATCAAGCGGGGCGTTGTCGGCAACGTTGATAAAAAACTGGCTGCTGGCGGAATGCGGCTCGGCAGTGCGTGCCATGGCGATGGTGCCGGTTTCGTTTTTCAGGCCGTTATCGGCTTCGTTGGGGATGGGGGCATCGGTGTCTTTTTGCAGCATATCGGGGGTGAAGCCGCCGCCCTGTATCATGAAGCCGTCTATTACGCGGTGGAATATCGTGCCGTTATAAAAACCTTTTTTGGCGTATTTGACGAAGTTGGCAACGGTTTTGGGGGCTTTCTTTTCGTCCAGACGCAGTTCTATGTTGCCTTCGCCGGTTTCTATCACGGCGCGGGTTTCGGCGTGGGCGGCCGCGGCGGTGGCAAGAAGGGCGGCCAAAAGAAGGGATTTTGCTTGGGGTTTCACGGGGTTTCCTTTGTGGTTTTTGGGATGCAAAAGGCGGCATTGTATAGCGAAATTCCCGATAACCGCCATTGCGTCTGCCTGTCTTTTGCGGGGCGGGCGTTTGTGCCTGCGTGGTTTCAGGCTGCCTTCGGACGCATAACGCGCGGGCAGCAAATGCCCGCCCTACGCCGATGGAGATTGTTGGGTTTGACAGATTGGGCTGCGTTTGCCCGATACAGGCTGTTTTGCCATGTGGAACACGGGTTCTGCCGTTGCACAGATTTACACGGCTTAACGGCTGGACGGGGTTTGTAAAATTGTTTATATTCGCCCGTCCGGTTGGCAACAGCGGGGCGCGGCTTTATCCGAAGTGCGCGTCCGAACCGGAAAATACGTTTCCCAAAAGGAATCTTTGCTGTCTGAATAAAACCAACCTTTTGAGGAAATAAGCATGACTGCAACAACAATGCAGACGCAATTGCGCAACAACCCTTATAAAGTCGCCATTGCTTCTATGGTGGGCACGGCAATCGAGTTTTACGATTACTATATTTATGCCACGGCGGCGGTTTTGGTGTTCAACACGCAGTTTTTTGACAAAAGCGACAAAAATGTCGCCATTCTGCTGTCGCTCTCCACGCTGGCACTGGCGTTTTTTGCCCGCCCCATCGGTTCCGCGCTCTTCGGGCATTTCGGCGACAAAATCGGCCGCAAAAAAACCTTGGTCGCTTCGCTTTTAATAATGGGACTTTCCACGGTTGCCATCGGGCTGCTGCCGAACTATGAGCAAATCGGCTTTTGGGCACCGCTGCTGCTGTGCCTCTGCCGCGTCGGACAGGGCTTGGGGTTAGGCGGCGAGTGGGGCGGCGCGGCTTTGGTCGCCACGGAAAACGCGCCGGAAGGCAAGCGTGCGTGGTTTGGCACGTTCCCGCAGCTTGGCGCGCCCATCGGGTTGTTTATGGCCAACGGCGTGTTCTTCGTCATCAGCGAAAGCATCGGGCATAAGGAACTGGTGGAGTGGGGTTGGCGCATTCCGTTTGTGCTGTCGTTTGTGCTGGTGCTGGTGGGGCTGTGGATGCGGATGACGCTGCACGAGAGCCATGTGTACCGCGAGGCGGAGGCGCAGGGCAAAACGCAGGGCGCGCCGGTGAAAGAGGTGTTTGCGAAGCATTGGCTGCCCATCCTGCAAGGCACGTTCATCATGGTGGCAACTTATGTGTTGTTTTACATCATGACGGCGTTTGTGCAGGTGTATTCAAAAACGCCTGCGGAACTGTCGGACTTCGGGCATCCGAAGGGGCTGGGCATTCCTGCCAACACGTTTACGGGCTTTTTGCTGATTGCGGCGGTGGTGTTCGGCATTTCCACCAGCGTTTCGGGGCTGCACGCCGACAAAATCGGCCGCCGCCTGTATCTGATTCTGGTTACTGCTGCCATGTTGGTATTCGGGCTGGCCATGCCGCTGTTTCTGACCAACGGCACGCCGGCAAGCGTTTTGGCGTTTCTGCTTATCGGCATGGTGCTGATGGGAATGACTTTTGGTCCGATGGCGGCTCTGCTGCCCGAACTGTTTCCCACCGAGGTGCGCTATTCGGGTGCGTCGCTGGCGTATAACCTGTCGGCGATTGTCGGCGCAACAATTGCCACGCTGGTTGCCATCAAGCTGAACGAGCATTACGGCATTTTGGGCGTGGGGCTGTATCTGGCTGCCAACTGCGCGCTGACGCTGCTGGCTCTGTTCAGCATCCATGAAACCAAAGACGTGGATTTGACCATGACGAAATAATCCGAGACCTTTACAAAACCCCAGATTTGAGCACGGTTCAAAGCAATAGCATTGCAAAACGCGCAGATAATATTGGAATATTTTCAAGCGTTAGAGAAGCGCAGGGCGAAGAAATGGGCCGAAGATGAGGATGTTGCAAAGGCCTCAACCTGCCGAAACGGCACAAGGCAGCCTGAAACCCAAGATTACGGGTTTCAGGCTGCCTTTTTGTTTGTTGTTTTACGGACGTAAAACGTATATTAGGAATGGATACGGCACGATGCCGGTTTTGTGGGGTGTGCCTATGCGATTTGCGGGTTCAGGCTGCCTAAATTTGCGTAGGGTGGACACTCGTTGCCCACGCGGGTTCAGGCTGCCTCGGGTGCGA
>CAUQSD010000115.1:0-3361 GCA_963520685.1 uncultured Kingella sp.
TTTTTTTCGCGTCCAGCCACACTGCGCCGCCTTCGGTTTTGCCGAATTTGGTGCCGTCCGATTTGGTCACCAGCGGCAGCGTCATGCCGTGCACGGTTTTGCCGTTGAGTCGGCGCGTGGTTTCCGTACCCCAGGTGATGTTGCCCCATTGGTCGGAACCGCCGATTTCCAGTTGCACGTTGTGGCGTTTGTTTAATTCGGCAAAATCATAGCCTTGCAGCAGGGCGTAGGAAAATTCGGTGAACGAGATGCCTTGGTCTTCGCGTTCGATGCGCTGTTTCACGGATTCTTTGGCGAGCATGGCGTTCACGGAGAAGTGTTTGCCGATGTCGCGCAGGAAGTCGAGGCAGTTCATGCTGCCGAACCAGTCGGCGTTGTTGGCCATAATGGCGGGGTTTTCGCCGTCGAATTTCAGGAAGGGTTTGAGCTGGTTGCGGATGCTTTCGACCCAACCGGCCACGGTTTCGGGCGTGTTCAGGCTGCGTTCGGCGGCTTTGAAGCTGGGGTCGCCAATCATGCCGGTGGCGCCGCCCACCAGGGCGACTGGGGTGTGGCCTGCGTTTTGGAAGCGGCGCAGCACCAGCACGGGCAGCAGGTGGCCGATGTGCAGGCTGTCGGCGGTGGGGTCGAAGCCGCAATAGAGGGTGATGCGTTCTTGGTCTAATAATTGGGAGAGTTCTTGGATATCGGTGCTTTGCGCGATGAGGCCGCGCGCTTGGAGGTCTTGTAATAATGCGTTCATCGGGTTTTCCGGTTTGGGATAAAACATAGGAAAGGCAGCCTGAAATGGCTTGAAAAGGGGGTTTCAGGCTGCCTCGGAACGAGGTCGGATTTTAACAGGCTTTGCGGGTGGGATACAGATTGGGCTGGACAAGATAGCGGTAGTGTGAAAAACGAAACCGGTTTAGGTTGCCTATCACAAGAATGAAAACAGGAACAACTTGCATTTATAGCGGCCACCCCCTTATACTTTACGAATCAAAACGCATCTTTACAGAAAACCATGAAAACCAAACACAATATGCTCCGTCCGCATCCAAGCACCATAGCCATCCTTGTTGCCGCTGCGTTTGCCGCGCCGTTTGCCTGTGCCGAAGACGCAGCCTCCGCGCCGCAAACACCGTCCGAAAGTGCGGTGCAGACGCAGGAATTGGAGACGGTTACGGTTACGGGCGAGCGCATCCGCCGCAGCCGTTTTGAAGCATCCACTTCCAACCGCGTATTTAGCGCACCCGAAATCGATCCTAGCGGACACGCGCTCTCGGCAACCGATTTGTTGAAACAAACGGTAAACACCGTGGATTTGGGCAGCGGCAACGATTTGCCGACCGTGCGCGGTGTGGACGGCTCGGGGCCCGCCGTGGGTGCGGTGGCGTTTTTTGCGGGTACGCGTCCGCGCCTGAACCTTTCCATAGACGGGCGTTCGGCAACGTATAACGAATACGCCTTCGGCACACAGTCGCTATGGGACATGCAGCAGGTAGAGGTTCTGCGCGGACCGCAAAGCCACGTGCGCGGGCAGAATGCCGTGGCCGGTGCGGTGGTGATGCGTTCCAAAGACCCGAAACAGGAATGGGAAGGCGCGCTGCGCTTGGGCGTTGGCAATCAGAAAACGCGCAACATCGCCGGTGTGGTGTCCGGCCCGATAGTGAAAGACAACTTAGCCTTCCGCCTGAGCGCACAACGGCAGCAGCGAGAGAGCTACGAACCGTTTGTGCATTACGACCCAGTGGGCAACCCGCGCCGCGTAAACAACACCAACGTCCGCTTCAAGCTGCTGTTTACCCCCGAAAACCTGCCCGATTTGGAAAGTCGCCTGACGATAAACCGCATCCGTTCGCGCGCGCCGCAGAACGAAATTATGGGCAACACCGCCAGCCGCCGTTTCCTAAAAGAAAAACCCGTGTTCGTAACGGGTTCCACTTCGGGCATTTGGGATTTTTCCTACCGCTTCAACGACAGCCTGCGCCTTGAAAACAAAATCGTATACAGCCGTTACCGCAACGAACGCCTGCACCTGCCGATGGCACGCAACCCGCAGGGCGTGCCCGCCGAATTGAAAGGCCGCGAAGTGCAGGTTGAACCCGTGCTGTTTTACAAAACCGAGCGGCTGAAAGGCTTGGCAGGGCTTCATTATTTCCAAAGCAGGCAGGACGAATGGGTAGACATCCGCAGCGTGGGCGGACACAACACCTTCAACGACAAAAACCGCGTTCAGGCAGCCTTTGCCGAAACCACGTTCAGTCCCAATCCGCAGTGGGACATTACCCTTGCCGCCCGTGTGGAAAAAGAAACCCACCAACGCAAAGGCGGCAGCCGCGCGCTCGCGCTTGACTTCAACAAAGGCCAAACCGTATTCCTGCCCAAAATAGACGTAGCCTTCAAGCCGACCGGCCAGTGGATTACCGGCATCAAAGTCGCGCGCGGCTATAACCCCGGCGGCGCAGGCATCACCTTCGGCCGCCCCGTCGTCAGCTACATCTACCGGCCTGAATACGTAAACAACTACGAATGGTACAGCCGCTGGCGCAGCCAAGACCGCCGCTTGCAGCTAAGCAGCAATGTGTTTTACAACGATTACAAAAACATGCAGCTTCCGTTCTACCTCGGCACAAACTCAGTCGTTATCCGCAATGCCGACAAAGTGCAGACCTACGGCGCGGAACTGGGCGCGGACTGGCAGGCAACAGGCAGCCTGAAACTCAACGCAGGCTTGGGACTACTGCACACCAAAATCAAACGCTATCCCGGCAGCGGCATAGAAGGCAACCGCTTGGGGCGCGCGCCCAAATACACCGCCAACCTCGGCGTAAAATGGCAGTCCGAACAAGGCTGGGAAGCCGGCGGCGACCTGCGCCTGACCGGCGGCTACTACTCTGCCGCCAACAATGCCGAAAACGGCAAAATCCGCGCCCACCACCAGCTCAACGCCTACGCCGCCTACAATTTCAAACAAGGCCGCGTCTCCCTTTATGCCGACAACATCACCAACCGCCGCCAAGCCGTCTTCATCTCCACCAACGACCGCTTGGACGCGCTCTACCAACGACCGAGAAGCGTCGGCATAAGCGCGGAATGGCGGTTCAAATAAGGCAGCCTGAAACCGCACGGCTGTTGTAGGGTGGGCACTCGCTGTCTGCGCGTTGCCCCCCCGAAAGCAGCCTGAAACCGCAAGGGCAACAAGCACCCGCCCTAAGCAACCAACATTTGCGTATCAATTTTTATAGTCGATTAAAATGGCAATGATACGGCGTTGGCTCGCCTTGACGTACTATAGTCAATTAAAATCAAAATAGGACAGTAGCACATCGTCAAATCGGGCGTAATCAGACAATACTGTTCGCAGATACCGCTTAATATT
>CAUQSD010000116.1:0-3261 GCA_963520685.1 uncultured Kingella sp.
GGCACCAAATTCGGCAAAACCGAAGGCGGCGCAGTGTGGCTGGACGCGAAAAAAACCTCGCCCTACCAGTTCTACCAATTCTGGCTCAAAGTGGCCGATGCCGACGTGTATAAATTCCTGAAATACTTCACCTTCCTGAGCATTGAACAAATCGCCCAAATTGAAGCGGACGACAAAGCCAGCGGCAAGAAACCCGAAGCGCAACGCATCCTCGCCGAAGAAATGACGCGCCTGATTCACGGCGAAGCCGCACTGGAAGCCGCGCAACGCATCACGCACAGCCTGTTTTCCGGCGACGAAAGCAGCCTGACCGAACAGGATTATGCCCAACTCGCGCTGGACGGCCTGCCCGCATTTGACGTTTCAGGCAGCCTGAACGCAGTGGAAGCCCTGGTGCGGACAGGCTTGGCACAGTCCAACAAAGAAGCGCGCGGCTTTGTAAACAGCAAAGCGGTGCTGATTAACGGCGCACCCGCCGAAGCCAACAACCCCAATCCGCCCGCCGAAAAACCCGACAATGCCTACCTGATAACGGACGCGCACAAACGCTTCGGCAAATACACGATTATCAAGCGCGGCAAGCGCAACCATGCGCTGCTGGTTTGGGCATAACACAAGCAAAGCAGGACAGGCAGCCTGAAAACCGCCCCCAATTGAAGGATAAGCAAATGAATCTGAAAGTGATAGACCACCCCCTCGTCCGCCACAAACTCACCCTGATGCGCGAAGCCGATTGCAGCACCGGCAAATTCCGCACCCTCACCAAAGAACTGGCGCGCCTGATGACTTATGAAGCCACGCGCGATTTCGTTACCGAAAAATACGAAATAGACGGCTGGTGCGGCAAAATCCAAGGCGACCGCATCAAAGGCAAAACCGTAACCGTCGTACCGATTCTGCGGGCGGGACTGGGTATGCTGGACGGCGTGCTCGACCTGATTCCCGGCGCCAAAGTAAGCGTAGTCGGCCTGCAACGGGACGAAGAAACCCTGCAACCCGTGTCCTATTTTGAAAAACTGGTGGACAAAATGGACGAACGCCCCGCCCTCATCATTGACCCCATGCTGGCCACAGGCGGCTCCATGGTAGCGACAATTGATTTGCTGAAAAGCAAAGGCTGCCGCAATATCAAGGCCTTGGTGCTGGTGGCCGCGCCCGAAGGCGTGAAAGCCGTGAATGCCGCCCATCCTGATGTGCCGGTTTTTGCCGCCGCGCTGGATTCGCACCTGAACGAAAACGGCTACATCATCCCCGGCTTGGGCGATGCGGGCGACAAGATTTTCGGCACCAAACACGGCGCGTAAACCCGTTTCAGGCAGCCTGAAACCCGATTCACCCCGCAAAACAGAAAGAAAAACATGCCGTTTCAAGAAAATCTGGCCGCCTTGCCCGACATCGGGCATTTGGACGGCATCAACATCTGCGATGCCGCAGGCAGCATCGTCCACACCATTCCCGCCGTGGAAGGCAAACTGGGCAGCCTAAAAGTGTATAACGCCCTTGCCGCCGAGTTTGACGGTGTGCTGAACCGCCATTCCGCCGAACAGGGTTTGGCGTGGTTTGACGAAATCGTTTTGGACGCGCAGAAAAATCCGGGCAAGCACCCCAATATTGATTTGCTGCTCAAAGTGCAGGATGAAGATTTGGTTTATACGCTGAAACCGTTGGCGAAATAAGCCCGATGGAAGTGCAGGCTGCTTTTGCGTTACCCAAAAAGCAGCCTGCACATTTTGCATATCCATGAAAAAGAACGATGAAATGAACGACCATCCGCAAATCAGCAAATTTTTGAGCCACATCCTGCGCCACCATCCCGAAAGCATCGGCATCACGCTGGATTCGGACGGCTGGGTGGAGATTGACTTGCTGTTGGCGCAGGCACAAAAACACGGCCGCAGCATCAGCCGACAAGAATTGCAGGAAACGGTGGACAACAACAGCAAAAAACGCTTCACCGTGTCCGAAGATGGCAGCCAAATCCGCGCCGCACAAGGGCATTCCACCGCGCAGGTCAGCATGAACCTTGCGCCCCAAATGCCGCCAGATGTGCTGTATCACGGCACGGCCACGCGCTTTTTGGACAGCATTATGCAGCAAGGTTTGCAGGCAGGTTCGCGCCATCATGTGCATTTGTCGGCCGACCGGGAAACGGCGGTGAACGTGGGGCAGCGGCACGGCAAACCGGTGGTGTTGCGTGTGGATGCCGCCGCCATGCACAAGGCGGGATTGGCGTTTTATTTGAGCGACAATCAGGTTTGGCTGACGGAAGCCGTGCCGCCGCAATATTTGGCGGTGGCTGAATAGGCGGCGGAGGGCATTGCACGATGAAGCCGTTGATTTTGCTGCACGATTATGGATGTTTGAGCGTGGGGACTTATTTCTGCGCGCCCATCAGCACGCGCATTGTGGTGCGGCGGCGTTGGAAGCTGCTGCCGCTGGCGCTGTTTCTGCTGTGGCTGTACGTGAACGGCGTTTATTGGGCGTATTGGTCGTGGCAAAATCCGGAGGCCTTGGCGCAAATGCGCGAAGCCAATGCGTTTGCTTCCACGTTCTTGTATCTGCTGTACGGCATGATTTGGTTGCACGACGGCCCGTTGCGCAAAAAGCGCCGCATTCGGTGCATGCTGCTTTTGGGAAACGAAAAATCAGCCTGCACAATACCGCAACCACACCAAAGGAGACCGCCATGTCCCAACCGCAACTCATCAAACTGCACCGCTCCCGCCAACACCGCATGATTGCCGGCGTGATGGGCGGCATTGCCGAATATTTCGGCTGGTCGCCCACAACGACACGCATCCTGTTCGTCATCATTTCCTGTTGCAGCGTGGCCGTGCCGGGCATTCTGGTTTATCTCATCCTATGGATTCTCATGCCCAATGCCACACCCGATTCCTACTGCTAGCCGTTTCAGGCAGCCTGAAAAGCATAAGACATGGGACTGTTTTGCCGTTTTTGCAGGGTGGGCACTTGCCGCCCACGCGTCGCACACCCGAAGGCAGCCTGAAAACGCGTGGGCAACGAGTGCCCACCCTACGGCAACCAACATCGCGCGTATCCGTTTTACGCAATCGGTTATGCACCCGAATGTTTTCAGGCTGCCCTATGGCTAACGTGTATAAAAACGGCCAATTCGTAGGGTGGGCACTTGCTGCCCACGCGTCGCACACCCGAAGGCAGCCTGCCCCCCGCCAACCGACAACCCACACAAGGACACCCCATGAACATCCTCTTCATCGCCGACCCGTTGGCCACCTTCAA
>CAUQSD010000117.1:0-3202 GCA_963520685.1 uncultured Kingella sp.
ATGAAATTACCGCCCAAAGGCTACCTGAAAATTCGGAAACATCCCCCGATTGGTCTGTAAATATCGGTCGTTCTGCCGCAGAAATCATCAAAAAGAAATTGCACGGCTATCGGAAGGAATTGAAAGAGCACGAACAAATCTCCCTGATTATGCTCGATTCTGCCACACCGGGACGCATGGCACTGACCTATTACCAAGAATTTCTACCTGCTGATTATTTCGCCAACTTAGACGCATGGATTGACGATTTTTCTTGGTATCAGCGTTACAGCATTGAGGTCCAAAATGGTAAAAAAACTGACAAGCGCACCCAATGGCGTTTCGTCCCGCCGTCGCCTTACAGCATTGCCGAAGCCGTGTACGGCAAATCCCTGTCCGACACGCTCAAAAAACAACTTTATGCCCGCCTTCTGCCCGTTATCGCAGGCGGAACATCCGTGCCGATTCCCGAAGATTTGGTACAAAAGAGTTTTCAGGCAGCCTGCAATCCTAATGGCTGCGAAAACTGGGAATGGCAAAGAAACATCGGCGTCGCCTGCGCCCTATACAAAGGCTGGCGCGCTCGTCATCACGATTTATCACAACGGAGAACTTACCCTATGAGCTTGGATACCCAAAATCGCTCGCGCGATTATATATTTGGTAGATTACTGGCAGTTGCCGAACACTTAGAACGCACCGCGTTGAGAATAGCCAACGAAACCCGTGCAACCAACGCAGAAAACTACATGCAGCGTTTTGTTATGCGTCCGTTTCATACCTGGGAGCAGCTTGAAACCAATCTGAAACCGTATAAAGACCGATTGCGTAAAGACTACCCAGTTAGGATTTCGGAAAAATTTGTTTTAACCAGCCCGATAGGCTTTTTGAACAATCGAGAAAACGAAATTAATCAGCTTATATGCGTGCTGGATGATTTGAAACAGGAAGGATGCGATTTAGACAAACCTTTGGAACCGGAGTTCCTATTGGGATACCACAGCCAAAAAATGGCGTATCGCAACAAATCCAACCAACCCGAGCAAGAAGTAACCGAAACCCACGAATAACCCATTTAAAGGAAAACTAAAATGAGCTTAACCAAAAAAATTGACTTCGCCTTAATTCTGAAAGTAACCAACGCCAATCCTAACGGCGACCCCTTAAACGGCAACCGCCCGCGTGCTGATTTCCAAGGCTTTGGCGAAATGACCGACGTGTGCCTGAAACGTAAAATCCGTGATCGCCTGCAAGACAGCGGCGAGAGCATTTTTGTGCAATCGGACGAAAAGAAAACCGACGGCATGACCAGCTTGGCCAACCGCGCCAAAGACAAAGATGTCGGCTTGGGTGCGGATGCCTTTAACGCCAAAAAAGCCAACAAAGACGACACCGCCAAAAAAGCCTGCGAAAAATGGCTGGATGTACGCAGCTTCGGACAAGTTTTCGCATTCAGCGGCGACGGCAGCAGCGGCATATCCATCGCTGTGCGCGGCCCCGTTACTATTCAATCCGCATTCAGCGTTGAGCCGATTAACATCACCAGCACACAGATCACCAAAAGCGTCAGCGGCGAAGGCGATGGCTCGAAAAAAAGCTCCGACACCATGGGCATGAAACACCGCGTCGATAACGGCGTGTACGTTGCCTTTGGCGCAATGTCGCCGCAGCTTGCCGAGCGCACCGGCTTTTCAGACGACGATGCCGAAAAAATCAAAGCCGTACTCACCAAACTCTTTGAAGGAGACGCATCATCCGCCCGCCCCGAAGGCAGCATGCAGGTGCTGAAACTTATCTGGTGGGAACACAACAGCAAAGCAGGGCAATATTCTTCCGCCAAAGTGCATGGTAAGTTGAAAGAAATTATTGAAGAAAAAATAAAAAATAAATCCATTGATGGATTGATTGGAGATATAACTGAAGAAAAACTTACAGTTACGGGAGGTGGAGCGGTATTGAAACCAGAAATCCTTGATGGTTTTTAACTTCTAGAAAAATCTAAAAAAATGACTGCACTTTCAACCGAAAGTCCAAGGGGAATTCAGGACACGCGCCTGCTTCCCCTTTCCGCCCTGCAACACTACGCCTTCTGTCCGCGCCAATGTGCGTTGATTCATAACGAGCAGGCGTGGGCGGAGAACTATTTGACCGCGCAGGGCAAGGTGCTGCATGAGCGGGTGGATTCGGGCGAGCCGGAAACGCGCAAGGGCGTGCGCTTTGAGCGGACGGTGCATGTGTCGGCGGAGAAACTGGGCATCAGCGGCGTGTTGGATTTGGTGGAAGTGGAAACAAAAACAGGCCGTCTGAAACCCGTGGAATACAAACGCGGCAAGCCCAAACCCGACCCGATGGACGAAATCCAGCTTTGCGCCCAAGGTTTGTGCTTGGAAGAAATGACGGGGCAAACCGTCTCTGAGGGCGCGCTGTGGTATATGCAAACCCGCCACCGCGTCCCCGTCGTGTTTTCAGACGACCTGCGCGCCCAAACACTCGCCACTATCGCCGCCGTGCGCGAACTCCTAAACAGCGGCAAAACCCCGCCGCCCGACTACGGCAAACGCTGCAAAGCCTGCTCGCTGGTGGAGATTTGCCAGCCGGAGTTGCTGGGGAAACGGGATAGGAGTGTGGGGTATGTGGCAGGTTTATATATAATAAATATTTAAGGAAGTTGACGAATGATTTGAGATGGCTTATTATGGACTCCTGTAAATCTTTCGACAGGAGAAATAAAGAATGGCTAATAGAAAAAAACATGGCTGGGAAATTCGTCTAAAAAAGAAGGGTGATGATGAACTTTTATTTTATGTTAAGGGTTTAAGGTGGATTATTCACTTTCCAGTGGTTTCAATCTTGACGTTTGTTTGTCGGATATGTGAATATTTTCTTATTATTCTTTTGAATATAAAAGATATTTTGATGATTAAGTTAGTATTTTTCTTTTTAATGGAGGTGGTATCTAGGAATATTATTTTATGAATTCAGGTATTTTATATCTGTGTGTTGAAACCTTAATTATTTCTTATTTGATTCTGATTTAGTGGTACTGCCTCTTTTTGGGGGCAGTATTTACTTTTATTTGGTCTATGTGGTAAGAGTAGATTAGGTTAGCTCGTAGACATAATCCAACAAAATGCCGAAATGCTTAACCAAGGTTGTCTGAAAATCTATAAGGGGCTTAGGAAGCAAAATTTATTTTAAAGGATTTTCCCGCAGCATTTTTAGC
>CAUQSD010000118.1:0-3169 GCA_963520685.1 uncultured Kingella sp.
ACGTAAGCGGTTTTATCCATTACCGCATCAACCATTCCAAGGAATTTGCCGACCGTCAGAACCACATCAACGGCATTGAGAATTTTTGGAATCAGGCAAAACGCGTCTTGCGCAAATACAACGGAATCGACCGCAAATCTTTCCCGCTATTCTTGAAAGAATGCGAATTTCGATTTAACTTCGGCACACCGTCCTGGCAGCTAAAAATCTTGCGGGATTGGTGTGGAATTTAGGGCTAATCTAGTACAGCCCCTTATTTTTTGTTAACTACCGGCAAGGTAGTTCGAGGTGATGGTTGGATGTGCAAAGGAGTTGGTAAAGATGGAATAGAGTGCAGAAATTTGGATGGGAATGGTTTTTCTCTTAGTAGTAAAAGGCAAATTCTTTTAAATAAACATCGTTAATTTAGAAAGTAGGGGATTATCATGGGTAATAGTACCAGCAGAAATATTAATGCTAGAAGTGATGCTGAATACCGTCAAGAAATTAAAGAACAGCTAATTCAAAAGATATTGGCTAATGCTGAGAAAGAGGTGGGGTATCAGGAAACTGGAAGAAACATTAACAAATATGCAGATATAGCAAAAGTGCGCCAAGGAGAATCATGGTGTAATACATTTTATAACGCTCTATATATACAATCATTTAATCGCCCACTTGCACAAAAAATGCTTGGTGTGCTTTCTCCTGCAACGGAAGATAGCAAAAAAGCTTTTGAAGGAATGGGTACATGGCATAGTGCTGGATCTGGCTATATTCCCCAGCCGGGTGATGCAATATTTTATAATTTTAAGCACAAAAACCATCCTAAGAGGACGGTCGATCACATCGGTATCGTAAAGAGGGTAGAAAACGGTATTATCTATACAATAGAAGGTAATACTGGTAATAGCCGTGTGGCAGGGAATCCTGCAAAAGAGCGTGATGGCGATGGTGTGTACCATAAAGAAAGAAGACTAACCTTTAAAGATATTGTCAGATTTGGTACGCCAAACTGGAAGGTTGCTGTTGATTACATGATAGAGCATGAACAGCATCAGAAGCCCGAAAACAAGCTGAATAATGTGCAGGTTACTGGTAATCGGGAGAATAACCGCTCTCAGGGGCGTGATGGTTTTTCAATGTTGATATTGGAATTAAAAATAATTCTGCAACGATTAATGTTGCCGGTAACGCCAACCTTTGCAAATTGGAAAATGCTTCTCTAAAAACCGCTGATGCGGCAAAAGAGAATAACCGTGAGCAGGAGAATAACGCAGAAAATAATCAAACCTGTTCCAGCGATATGGATATGGGCAAGTAGCTTTATCTCTTTGGAATTAAACAGCCTGAAAGCCATATGACATGGTTTTCAGGCTGTTTTTTGTCTGCGGATTATTGTGCGGCAGATGGTTAATCGCCAAGCAGTCCGTCTGCAAATGCTTTTGCATCAAACGGGCGCAGGTCGTCGATTTGTTCGCCTACGCCGATGAAGCGTACGGGGATGGCGTGGGAGGAGGCCAGTGCGGCCAGTACGCCGCCTTTGGCGGTGCCGTCCAGCTTGGTAACGATGAGTCCTGTTACGCCGAGTGCATCGTCAAAGGCGGCTACTTGGGCGACTGCGTTTTGGCCGATATTGGCATCCAGCACAACGATGATTTCGTGCGGTGCGTCGGGCAGTGATTTTTGCAGCACGCGTTTTACTTTTTTGATTTCTTCCATCAGGTGCAACTGGGTGGGCAGGCGGCCGGCGGTATCGGCCAATACGATGTCTATGCCGCGTGCTTTGGCGGCTTCCACTGCGTCAAAACACACGGCGGCGGAATCGCCTTTTTCTTGAGAAATGACGGTTACGCCGTTGCGTGCGCCCCATTCCTGCAACTGTTCGCGGGCAGCGGCGCGGAAGGTGTCGCCTGCGGCAAGGATGACGGATTTGCCTTGCGATTGGAAATATTTGGCGAGCTTGCCGATGCTGGTGGTTTTGCCTGCGCCGTTGATGCCGGCGAGCATGATGACGAAAGGTGTGCCGCTATCGGGCAGGACGAGCGGCTGCTCCAGCGGGCGGATGTGTTCGTGTAATGCGTCTTTGAGTGATTGGCGCAGCTCTGCGCCGTCTTTGAGGCCTTTGAGTGAGACGCGGCGGCGTACTTCGTCCATTAACTGTTCGGTGGCTTCTATGCCCATGTCGCTGGTGAGCAGTACGGTTTCGAGCTCTTCGTATAGGTCTTCGTCTATTTTGCCGCCGCCGAATACGCCGGCCAGTGATTTGGCCATGTGGTCGCGCGATTTGGTTAGGCCTTGTTTGAGACGTGCGGCCCAGCCTGCTTTGGCGGGTTGGTTGGCGGCTGGGGTGTCTTGGGGGGGGGCTGAATCGGGTGTATTGCTTTCAGGCTGCCTTTCGGTATCGGCTGCCGTTATGTCGGCGGTTTCGCTATCGGTTTCGGTTTTCAGGCTGCCTGAAACTTCGGTTTCTTGTGCGGGTGTTTCTGCTGTGTCGGTGAGTTGGTTGTCGGGCGTGGCAGGTTGGGCGGTCGGCGGGTTGTCTGCGGTGGCGGCATCGTTTTCCCATGTGCCTGCCCATGTGCGGATGGGGGCTGTGTCGGCTGTGGTTTCGGTTTTCAGGCTGCCTGCATCGGTTGCGGGCGGTGTGTCGGGTTGGGGTGTTGGTTTGGCGATGCCTGCTGCCCAAGTAACGCGGGTTTCGGCCACTGTTGAGCCTGCTGCCCAGTTGGGGGTGGGGGTGGTTTCAGGCTGTGGTGCGCTTTCTATGGCGGTTTCGGTTTTCAGGCTGCCTGTTTCGGAAGGCGCATCTGGTGTGGGGGCGGATTCGTCGGCGGTTTGCGCTGTCTGGTTTTCGGGCGGTGGGGCCGTATCGGCGGCAGGTGTTTCCTGTGGTGGGGTTTCGGGCTGTGCAGCTTCGGGTTTGGTTTCGGTTTTTGATTTGAATAGTCGGTTGAAAAAGCCCAGCATGGCGGTGTCTCGTGTTGTGTTCGGCAAAGGCGCGATTGTAACCGATTTCAGGCTGCCTGAAAGGCGGTTTTCCGGTAGCGGGACGGGCTATCTGTTTATTTTTGACGGGAATTGTGGAGACGGATAGGGTTGATGATGCATTGGGGTGATGTTTAGTGCCCCAAGTATAGTCGATTAAAATTGCAATGATACGGCGTTGGCTCGCCTTGACGTACTATCT
>CAUQSD010000119.1:0-3109 GCA_963520685.1 uncultured Kingella sp.
TGGTTAGACCTTCAAAGTTGAGTATTGTACTATTTTGTTTTTAATTTACTATAAATAGATTGTTGCCGTATAACGGCATAAAGGCAGCCTGAAAGCGAACGGCAAACCGCATGGGCAATCAGTATCTCCCTACGGGAAACCGGTATCCCAAGACCTCTGCATCGCGCCCCAGTGCCCTATCTTGCGGGCGCAAAAAACAGCTTTCAGGCTGCCTGAAAGCTGTTTTGTCTGTGCGGTGGTGCGGCGGATTAGAACTCGTAATCCATTTTTAGCCAGAATGTGCGCGGCATGCCCAGCACGGCGAAGCTGCGGTCAAACTGTCCGCGCTGCACCTGCCAATAGGCTTTGTTGAACACGTTTTCCACTGCGCCGCTGACGGTGATGCGCTGCGTTTCGCCGAGTTTGCGGGTATAGCGTGCGCCCAAATCAACCAGTGTGTAGGAGGGGAAGGCGTATTTTTTCTGCGTATCCTGATAGGACTTGCCGAAATATTGCAGGTTGCCGGTGAGCGTCAGGCCTTGGGCAAACGGGGTATCCCATTCGATGCCTGCTTTGGCGACAACTTTGGGATTGGCGACCTGCACGCCGTTTACCAGCATGTCGCGCGAGTTGGGATAGTTGCGCACTTTGGAATCCAAGTACATCAGCCCGAAGCTGGGGCGCAGGGTTTTGTCGGCAAGGTTGGCATACATGTTGAATTCCACGCCGCGGTTGCGTTCCACGCCCTGTTCGTCGCCCGCCGCGCCGCCGCGTGCGCGGTATTTGGCGAAGTCGGAATTGTTGCCGTAGGTCAGCCTGCCGTTGGCGTTGGTTTGGCCGCGCCAGTAGCCGGGGCGTTTGATTTGGAAGGCGTTGAGCGTGGTTACGATGTTGCCCCAGTTTTTGCGTACGCCGATTTCAAACTGGCGGCTGACGCGGGGTTTGGCCATGGTGGTGTTGCCGTCGTCGTCGGTTTTGATGTCGGCGGGTTCCAAATCTTCCATGTAGTTGCCGTACACAACCAGGTCGGAATTGGGCACCCAGGCTGCCATCAGCATGGGGCTGAACCGTTTGGCACGGCCTTTTTCGTCTGCTTTCTTGTCTTTGTATTCAACTGCCTGAAAGCGGCCGCCTATGGTTAGGCGGTATGTGTTGTCTGCAAAGCCTAAGGTGTCGGACACGGCAAGGCTGTTTACTTTGATGACGGCATCCAGATTGGGTGCGGTTTCAATGGTGCGCGGGTAGTCCGGGCGGAAGGCGGCGAGTTGTGCGGCGATGTCGCGGGCGGTGTCAATAGCAGCACTGCTTCTGCCTGCGCCTGTGCCGCGCCAGGTGGAGCGTTTGCGCTGGACGCGGTCGTATGCGGTGCTCCAATTGTGCGTTATCGGACCGGTTTCAAATTCGCCGCGTGCGGACAGGTTCGTGCTGAGGGTGCGGAAATATTGGTCGGTGAGGCGTGCCGTGCCGGTGTAGTAGCGGTTGGCGGCGGTGCAGGCGGTGGTGGCGTTGCGGCAGAGGGTGGGGGAGATGAGTGTGCCGTAATAGCGGGCTTTGTTGTAGCCGATGCCGCCTGTTACTTGGAAGTTGTAGTCGGTGTCGTATTCAAAGGTGAACATATTGGTTTCGCCGACTGTGTTTTGCCAGTTCCATGCGGGCAGCAGGTTGGTTTTGCCTTTGGGTGCGCCGTATAGCGGTGCGTCTGCGTTTTGGATGTCCTGCATGCGCGCGCGGCCGCCGTTGGTTTTGCGTTTGGCGTAAATGCTGTCGAACGACAGGCGCAGTTGTTCGCCGCGATAATCGGCATTGAGGGCGAATTCTTTGCTGTCTTCTTTATAGCCGCTGCGGGGGGTGTCGCCGTGGCGCAGTTTGGCGTTGGCGCGGATGCCGTATTGTTTGGATTCGCCGAAGCGCTGCCCCAAGTCTACCGAGCCTTGGGCGCGGCTGTTGCTGAAATAGGCGATGCCGATTCTGCGGTTGCCTTCGTCGTCGGCTTTTTTGGTTTCAATGTTGAGTGCGCCGGAAACCGCGCCTTCGGGGTCCATGCCGTTCACGGCGGTGGACGCGCCTTTGATGAGCTGGGCGGAGCCGACGTGCACGCCTGCCGTGCCCTGTGTGCCGTACATGCCTGCCAGGCCGTTTACGCTGAACTGGCGTGCGTCAAGCTGGTAGCCGCGGAAATAAAGCCCGGTGAGCGTGTTGGATTCGCCGCCGAACTGCCATGTGGATGCGTCGCGTTTGGCAACGGCATCCACCAGTGTGCGGGCTTCGGCGCGGTTGAGGTATTTTTCGTCGTAATTGACCACGGTAATCGGTGCGGTGAAGGCGTTGGCTTTGCCGAACAGGCCGAGATTGACGCGGTTGAGCATGTTGCCGTCGCTGGCGATGGAATAGGAACGCTGCGCTTTGCCGGTTACGGAGACGTTTTGCAACTCCTGTGTCTGCACGGCTGCGGGTTCGGCGGCTGCGGGAGCATCGGTTTCATCGGCGTGTGCGAACTGTGCCGCGCCGATGCTGAGTAATGCGAGTAAAACGGGATTAAGTTTCATGGTGCTTTCGTTAAGAACGGGTAAAAAAGCGGCGGATTATAAGGAATATTCGGATGTTTGCACGAATTTTTATGTGTAAATTTCGGCACTTGCGCCTAATTATTTGAATATTTATGATAATTGTTTTCAAATTTTCCGGGTTGGGATGCGGGGTTTTCAGTTGGTGTACATAAAAACCGTTAGGGGGGAACAATCGTTGTTTGTGCGGTTTGCCGAGACTTTTGCAAAATCCTTATCTTTGGCCCATTTCTTCGCCATGCGCTTCTCTAATGCTTGAAAATATTTCAATATTCTCTGCGCATTATGCGATGCTATTGCTTTGAACTGTGCCCAAATCTGAGGTTTTACAAAGGTCTCTTGCCGTTTCAGGCTACCTTCGGAACGTGGGATGCGTGGGCAGCAAGTGTCCGCCCTGCGGGTGTCGGCATATTGATGTGCCTACCCTTTATGGTCGATTAAAATTGCAATGATACGGCGTTGGCTCGCCTTGACGTACTACCTGTACGCCTTGCGGCTCGCCGCCTTGTCTCATTTTTATAGTCAATTAAAATCAAAATAGGACAGTAGCGCATCGTCAAATCGGG
>CAUQSD010000120.1:0-3061 GCA_963520685.1 uncultured Kingella sp.
CGAGCATTTTTTCGCTGTCGTATTCGTTCATTTGGCAGCCGAAGGTGCGGATAAAGACTTTTTTCATGGTTTGCTTCTTTCAGGTAGCCCGTAATCGCGGGGCTGATTGGATAAATGGCTTTCAGGCAGCCTGAAACGGATGGTTTTCAGGCTGCCTGAAACAAGAGGGGCGGATTATACGCAATGCCTTGCGAGAATTGAAATCAACGGGATATGGCCGGTTTGCTTTGCAGAACGGTCTTTTGAATCACGCTGCCTGAATACTCAATCCGACTGCGACACCATCACGGGCAGCCCTTCCACGGCTTCCATCACGTCGGCAACCTTATCGCGATAGATTTTCAAAGCCGCCAAATCGCGCGTGGAAAGCTGCGGCGTGGGCAGGGCAACCGTGGCGGGGTTCACGTGCTGTCCGTTGATGCGGACTTCATAGTGCAGGTGCGGGCCGGTGGAATGCCCCGTTGAGCCGACCAGTGCGATGACGCTGCCTGCGCCCACGCGCGTGCCCACGTCCACGCCCTCCACAAACGCGCTCAGGTGTCCGTAAAGCGTTTCCACGCCGTTGTCGTGCATAACCATCACGGCGTTGCCATAGCCGCCTTTCCAGCCGCGGAAGCTGACCGTGCCGTCTGCGGGGGCGAGTACGCGCGTGCCTGCCGGTGCGGCGTAGTCTATCCCCGTGTGCATCCGCACGGTGTGCGTAATCGGGTGGACGCGGATGCCGTATGGCGAGGAAATGCGCGTGTAATACGCAATCGGCAGCCCGCCGAAGCCTTGTTTGAGCGGGTTGCCGTTTTCATCATAATAGTTGCCGCCGCTGTCGCTGTCGCCGTTTTCAAAGTAATAGGCGTAATACGTCCGCCCGCCCGTGCTGATTTCGGCGGCAAGAATGTTGCCCGTGGCGACTTCCTGTCCGCGGAAATACAGGCTTTCATACAACACGCGGATGGACGAACCTTCCAACAGCGCGTCCAGATTCGCCTTGTCGGCAAAAATTTCTTTCAGCGCGGTGCGGATTTCCACCGGCACCCCCGCCCGCGCCAACGCACCCGATACGGACGAGGACACCACCGCCGCACGCAAAGACGGCATGGTTACCGTGTCCGCACCGCTTTCGTGCAGCCGCCATTTGCCCTCTGCCGTGCGTTCAATGGCAATCAGGCTGCGGTCGCCGCCGTTGTTTTCGCTGAAAAACTGGATGTTGGCCACTTCCTGATTGCCGTCCACTTTCGCGCTGATAATCTGGCCGGCGCGCAGTTCCAGTTTTTTCAGGTCTATCGGGCTGTCGGCGGCAAAGGCACGGATGCCCTCCTGCCCCACACCCATGCGCGCCAGCACGGTTTCCAGCGTGTCGCCCGTCTGTACTTCTTCGTCATACCAATAGCTCGCAGGCGGCACGGGCTTTATCTCCGGCAGCGGCAGCACGGTTTCCACCGTATGCGCGCCGGGTGCGCCGCTTTTGCGCCAAGCCTCCGAAAGCCGTGCCTCTGCCTGCCGCTGCGGGCGGTTTTGCCGATGCGGCAGCGGCTGCCTGCCCGAAAGCGCGGCGGCAAGCAGCGTCAAAAACAACCCCGTGGCGGCAAGGCCGGTGCGTTCCCAATTCCGTTTCATGGATTACAAGCGATTCGTGTTGTGCAAAACGCGCGATTTTATAGCAGACCACCTTTTTTGTAGGAACATTTATGCCTCTGCCCACACGCTTTCAGGCAGCCTGAAAGCCGCCCAAGCCCGCTTGCGGTAAAATCCCGCCCTTTATCACGCACGCAAACCGCCAGCCATGTTCACCCTCGTCCTCCCCGCCCTGCTGCGCCGTCCGCACGAATCCGTGCCGCCGCTTGCCGTCCCCGCCCTCAACGATTTTCTGCGCTACGGCCGCTTTCAGGCTGCCCCCCTGTCGCGCGGCGCGTTGTACCAATCCTATTGCTGCGACCGCCTGACGCTGCCTGAAAACCAGATTTACGCCAGCCCCGTATGGCAGCGCATGGGCATGAACAGCGCAGACATGCTCGCCCTGCACGACATCCGCGCAGACGAAGCCCAAGCATGGTGCGCCGAACTCACCGCCTTCTATGAGAACCGCTACACCTTCCGCCCCCTACGCCCCGACTTGTGGACACTGGAACTGCCCGCCCCCCCGCAATGGCAGGCAGACAGCATCTGGAACGTATGCGGCCAGCTTGACGGCACGCAAACCGCGCACGGCGCAGACACCCGCGAATGGCTGCGCCTCACCACCGAAATCCAAATGTGGCTGCACAACCACCCGCACAACGCAAAACGCGAAGCCGCAGACCAACCGCCCGCCAACGGCCTATGGCTGTGGAACGCCCCCCCGCCGCAGCCGTTTCAGGCTGCCCCCTATGCCCTTTCAGGCTGCGGCAGCACAGAATGGCACGCCCAAAGCAGCCGCCCTTGGCAGCAGGCAGACGGCGGTTGGGCAGAATGGCAGGCAGCCTGCCGCACTGCCGAAACCAACCCCGAGCGCACCCTCGTCTTCCGCAGCGACTTCACCGCCTGCGCCGACACCGGCGACATATGGCACTACCAAGCCCTGTTGGAACAGTGGGAACACACATGGTTCGCCCCACTGCGCACCGCCCTGTTTTCAGGCAGCCTGAACGGCCTTGAAATCGTCTGCGAAGCCGGCCGCCTCACCATTGGCAAACACCCGCAACGGCGTTTCTGGAAGCGCAGAAAAACCTTCAACGGCACAACATTCTGACAGGCAGCCTGAAACCGCGCAGGCAGAGACCTTTGCAAAATCCACATCTTTGGCACATTTATAGTCGATTAAAATAAAAATGAGACAAGGCGGCGAGCCGCAAGGCGTACAGGTAGTACGTCAAGGCGAGCCAACGCCGTATCATTGCAATTTGAATCGACTATATTCGCAATGCGCTTCTCTAACGCTTCATTAATCTGCGCGCTTTGCCATGCTGCTCTGAACCGTACTCAAATCTGAGGTTTTTCAAAGGTCTCTGCCTGTTGTATATGCCGTAAAGATTTGTTATAGTAAATTAAAAACAAAATAGTACAATACTCAACTTTGAAGGTCTAACCA
>CAUQSD010000121.1:0-2932 GCA_963520685.1 uncultured Kingella sp.
ATTCTAGACGGGCAAGACATCACCAAACTCGCCCCGTATGACCGCCCCATCAACATGATGTTCCAAAGCTATGCCCTGTTTCCGCACATGACCGTGGAACAGAACATCGCATTCGGTCTGAAACAAGACAAACTTCCAAAAGACGAAATCAACGCACGCGTGGAGGAAATGCTGCGCCTCGTGCAGATGCCGCAGTTTGCCAAACGCAAGCCGCACCAGCTTTCCGGCGGGCAGCAGCAGCGCGTGGCACTTGCACGCTCGCTCGCCAAACGCCCCAAACTCCTGCTGCTGGACGAACCCTTGGGTGCATTGGATAAAAAACTGCGCCAGCAGACCCAGTTTGAGCTGGTGAACACGCTGGAAAAAGTAGGCGTAACCTGCATCATGGTTACCCACGACCAAGAAGAAGCCATGACCATGGCCAGCCGCGTGGCGATTATGTCGCACGGCGAACTGATGCAGGTGGGCAGCCCCGCCGACGTGTACGACTACCCCAACAGCCGCTTCACCGCCGAATTCATCGGCGAAACCAATATCTTTGAAGGGAAACTCGTCCACAAAGACGAAGCGCACGCACTGATAGACTGCCCCGAACTGCCCGCCAAGGTTTATACCGACCAAAAATTCGAAGCGGAAGACGGGCAAACCGTCTGGATTTCCATCCGCCCCGAAGACATAGACTTGCATAAGGAAAAACCTGCCCACCGCGATACGCACAACTGGGCGCGCGGCAAAGTGAAGGAAATCGCCTATCTGGGCAGCTTTGCGATTTACCATGTGCAGATGGAAAACGGCCGCATCATCAAAAGCCAAGTGCCCGCGCCATACTGGTATGTACGCAATATCGACCCGCCAACTTGGGGCGACGAAGTGTATCTGGACTGGCCTGAAAACCAGCCCACCCCGCTCACCCGCTGATATAAGGCAGCCTGAAAATGTCTTCTGTAAACATCAAACGCCGTATGCGCCCCGGAGCACGCTTCGTCATCGGCGTGCCGTTCGTATGGCTCTCCGTGTTGGTGCTGGCAACTTTTGTGATTGTCTTCAAAATCAGCTTTGCCGACCAAACCTACACCATCCCGCCGTTCACGCCGCTGTTTGACGAAAAAGGCGCGTTGCAGCTTTTTACCAAAAACTATCAGGAAATCTTCACGGGTTTTTGGTCGTCCGTGTGGTCGCTCGTTACCTTTTCGGATTCGTCCGACATCAATATTTATGTGCTGACCTACTGGCTTTCCATCAAAACCGCGCTGACCACCACACTCATCTGTCTGCTGGCGGGATATCCGA
Organism: uncultured Kingella sp.; assembly: GCA_963520685.1. Classification (GTDB taxonomy): domain Bacteria; phylum Pseudomonadota; class Gammaproteobacteria; order Burkholderiales; family Neisseriaceae; genus Kingella_B. The sequence goes on from CAUQSD010000121.1 coordinate 1,291, forward strand.
TGGCGTATGCCATTGCGCGTGCCAAGCCTGCCATCCGCAACACACTGCTGCTCGCCATTATGCTGCCCTTCTGGACATCGTTCCTGCTGCGCGTTTATGCATGGATGGGGCTGCTGTCTACCAAAGGCATCATCAACAATTATCTGATGCAGCTGGGCATCATCAAAGAGCCGCTGGAACTCTTCTATAACAGCTTCTCGCTGGTGCTGGTGATGACCTATACCTACCTGCCGTTCATGGTGTTGCCGCTCTATACCCAGCTTGCCAAGCTGGACGGCCGCCTGCTGGAAGCCGCCGCCGATTTGGGTGCGCATCCGGTTAAAGCCTTCCTGACGATTACGCTGCCGATGTCTAAAACCGGCATCATTTCAGGCTGCATGTTGGTGTTCATCCCGTCTATGGGCGAATATGTGATTCCCGAACTGGTCGGCGGGCCGGATAACCTGATGATTGGCAAAGTGCTGTGGCAGGCGTTCTCCGACCAGGCGAACTGGCCGCTGGCGGCGGCGATTGCCGTGGTGATGGTGTCGGTGCTGGTGTTGCCCGTTGCCGTGATGCAGTATTTGGGCAACCGTGCAGACAAGGGCAAAGGAGCAAAAGCATGAACAGCAGCAGAATTTCGCCGTTTTTGAAAATCATGCTGGGTTTGGGGCTGGTGTTTCTCTATGCCCCGCTGGCGGTGCTGGTGATATTTTCGTTCAACAGTTCCAAGCTGGTTACGGTGTGGGGCGGCTTTTCAACCAAGTGGTATGCCAAGCTGCTGCAAAACGACCAGATTCTCAACGCGGCATGGCTGTCGTTGAAAATCGCCGTGTGCGCCTCGCTGGCGGCAGTGGTGTTGGGCACGATGGCGGGCTATGCAATGGCGCGCATCAAGCGTTTTCGCGGCAGCACGCTGTTTGCAGGCCTGTCTGCCGAGCCGATGGTGATGCCCGATGTGATTACGGGCTTGTCCATCCTGCTGCTGATTATCCAAGTGCAGTCCATGCTGCAAGGCATCTTCCATAGTGAAATCGCATGGCTGGACAGGGGCTTCTTTACCATATTCTTGGGACACGCCACACTGTGTATGGCCTATGTAACCGTGGTTATCCGCTCGCGGCTGGCGGAGCTTGACCAGTCGCTTGAAGAAGCGGCAATGGATTTGGGCGCGCGTCCGATGAAGATTTTTTTCGTCATCACCCTGCCGCTGATTGCGCCTGCGATTGTGTCGGGCTTTCTGCTGGGCATTACGCTGTCGTTGGACGATGTGGTGGTAACTTCATTTCTGTCCGGACCCGGCTCTTCCACCCTGCCGCAGGTGATTTTCTCCAAAATCCGCTTGGGGCTTGATCCGCAAATGAACGTGCTGGCAACCCTGTTCATCGGCACAATCGGCACGCTGGTGATTGCCGCCAATTATGTGATGCTGCGCCAAGCCACCAAGCGCGACCGCGAAATGCGCGCCGCATACAAAGCGGAACAGAAAGCCTTGGAAAACGCATAACCTATCCGGCAAAGGCAGCCTGAAAGAATGTTTTCAGGCTGCCTGTTTTATAGTCGATTAAAATTGCAATGATACGGCGTTGGCTCGCCTTGACGTACTATCTGTACGCCTTGCGGCTCGCCGCCTTGTCTCATTTTTATTTTAATCGACTATATT
>CAUQSD010000122.1:0-2805 GCA_963520685.1 uncultured Kingella sp.
ACAACGGAATTGATCGCAAATCTTTCCCGCTGTTCTTGAAAGAATGCGAATTTCGATTTAACTTCGGCACACCGTCCTGGCAGCTAAAAATCTTGCGGGATTGGTGTGGAATTTAGGGCTAATCTAGTACAGCCCCTTAAATAAATAATTAAACAAAACAACCATTGACAGGATTCCCCCTTCCCCCACAACGTAAGGACACAAAAATGGACGAATACGGCAACCATCCCGATAACGAATACGAAGCAGAGCTCAACCTGCTGGATACACCGCAAAACTGTCCCGCAGGCAGAGGCATGGCTTGGATAAAACAGGCATGGCTGCTATTGAAACAGGCACTAGGCAACTTCCTGCTGCTGGGATTCCTAAACATATTGATATTGGGCATCGTGAACGCAGGCCTTAGCGCAATCGGCTTGGAAACAGCATCCAATATCATAATCGGTTGTTTGGCAACACTGCTGGGGGCAGGCATCATCACAGCAGCAGCAGCACAGGCAGAAACGGGGGAGATGGAAGTTTCGCAGCTTTTTGAGGGCTTCCGCCGCAATACCTCTCAATTGTGCATACTCGTTGCGCTTACGACGGTTATCGGATTGGCGATTATCTTCCTGATAAACCAACTCTTTCCCATCAAAACAAGCTTGTCTCTTCTGGAAATTCAATCTATTGAAACCAAAAGAATAACTATCCAAATCATACTAGAAATGTCGGTCAACACCATGCTGTGGTTTACCCTGCCGTTGATTATGCTGCACGACATACCGGCCATTGCCGCCATTAAAACCAGCTTTTCTGCCGTCATTAAGAACATCCTCCCAATAACGGTTACTTCAATAATGTTCGCACTCATCCTCTTCGGTTTGGTTATTTCGGGCGGACTCATCTTCGCACTTATCGCCCAAGCAGTAGGCAAGGTAACTGCCACAATCCTGCTTACCATAGGCTCGGTTCTGCTGATTCTGTCAGTATTCATCGCCAGCCTACTGCTGGTTTACGTGTCTTATCGAGACATCCTCACCGACCAGCCGATGGAATAACCCCACCGGTTTTCAGGCTGCCTGAAAACACAAAAACCGTTATAATGCACGGCTTTGGATTTCAGGCTGCCTGCCGCCCGGCAGCGGCAAAATACAGCATTTAAGGATAAAAAAATGGCATTTTTGCAAGGCAAAAAAATCTTGATTACAGGCATGATTTCCGATCGCTCCATCGCATACGGCATCGCCAAAGCCTGCCGCCAACAGGGCGCGGAACTCGCCTTCACCTACGTGGTGGACAAACTGGAAGAACGCGTCCGCAAACTCGCCGCCGAATTCGGCTCCGAGCTCGTGTTCCGCTGCGATGTGCAGAACGATGACGAAATTGCCCAAACCTTCACCGATTTGGGCAAACATTGGGACGGCTTGGACGGCTTGGTACACGCCATCGCCTTTGCTCCCAAAGAATCGCTGGGCGGCGATTTTTTGGACAGCATCACCCGCGAAGCATTCAACATCGCGCACGAAGTTTCCGCATATAGCCTGCCCGCGTTGGCAAAAGCCGCCCGCCCGATGATGCAGGGGCGCAATGCCGCCATTCTCACACTCACCTATCTGGGTGCGGTACGCGCAATCCCGAACTACAACGTGATGGGCATGGCAAAAGCCAGTTTGGAAGCAGGCATCCGCTTCACCGCGTCCTGCCTGGGCAAAGAAGGCATCCGCGTAAACGGCATTTCCGCCGGTCCCATCAAAACGCTGGCCGCCTCGGGCATCGCCGATTTCCACAAACTGCTGGCCCATGTTGCCGCGCAAAATCCGCTGCGCCGCAACGTAACCACCGAAGAAGTCGGCAATGCCGCAGCATTCCTGCTGTCCGACTTGGCATCCGGCATCACCGGCGAAATCACCTATGTAGACGGCGGATACAGCATCAACGCACTCAACGACGGCGAATAAACAGCCCGTTCTCCCAAACGCCATTCAGGCAGCCTGAACCTATGTTTTCAGGCTGCCTGAATTGTTTTCCGAATCAGATTAAGTTTGGCAAACAGTGCTTGTTCAAACAAAACTGTTTACACGGCTATGACCTCCGAAAAAAAGTATAGTCGATTAAAATTGCAATGATACGGCGTTGGCTCGCCTTGACGTACTACCTGTACGCCTTGCGGCTCGCCGCCTTGTCTCATTTTTATTTTAATCGACTATAACCTGAAACAGGATTCCAGTTTTCAGGCTGCTTTTGTGCGCTATTTATCCTTTTTAAACACGGACAACATATTGCCATAACGCTGCGCAAACGTACTCGAACGCCCAACCTTACTGTGTTCGCGCTGTTTGCCGGTGTAGGCAGGATGCGAAGCGGAAGAAGTATCCAACAGAAATACAGGATATTCGTTGCCGTCTCTCCACTTCATCGTGCTGCTGGTGGGGGCGCAGGAACGGATAAGCCAGCCTTCGTCGGCACCGCTGTCGTAAAACAATACGGTGCGATAATTTTCGGGATGAATGTTCGGTTTCATAGATTACCTTTCATTTGTTATACCATAACATTAAACCACAGCAACGCAAGATTAGCAAGCCGATACACCCGATTCCACACGCTCTTTTTGCAGCCGGCATCACAGAACTTGCCACACGCATATGCCAGTCTATGCAGAAAGTATAGTGGATTAAAATAAAAATGAGACAAGGCGGCGAGTCGCAAGGCGTACAGGTAGTACGTCAAGGTGAGCCAACGCCGTATCATTGCGATTTTATAGTGGATTAAAATATAGTCAATTAAAATCAAAATAGGACAGTAGCGCATCGTCAAATCGGGCGT
>CAUQSD010000123.1:0-2737 GCA_963520685.1 uncultured Kingella sp.
CCCAACTCCGCTATTCTGTTCTACCGCAAAATCCGTATGGTCATCAGCCATTATCTGGCCTTGGCTGCCGATGAGGTTTTCGAGGGCTCTGTCGAGTTGGACGAAAGCTATTTCGGCGGACGGCGTAAAGGCAGACGCGGTCGCGGTGCGGCAGGAAAAGTGGTTGTCTTCGGCATTCTGAAACGCAACGGACGGGTCTATACCGTTGTGGTGGATAATGCCAGGTCTGAAACGTTACTCCCTGTCATCAAAAGGAAAATCATGCCAGACAGTATTGTTTATACCGATAGTCTGAGCAGCTACGACAAGTTGGATGTGAGCGGTTTTATCCATTACCGCATCAACCATTCCAAGGAATTTGCAGACCGCCAGAACCACATTAACGGCATTGAAAACTTTTGGAATCAGGCGAAACGCGTCTTACGCAAATACAACGGAATTGATCGCAAATCTTTCCCGCTGTTCTTGAAAGAATGCGAATTTCGGTTTAACTTCGGCACACCGTCCCGACAGCTAAAAATCCTTCGGGATTGGTGTGGAATTTAGGGCTAATCTACGTCAGCCCCAAATTTTATTTCAGCAATTTCTTGAAGAAGCCGATGTGCGACACCAGCAGCCAGTCTAGCAGCGCCACCAGCACAATGGCCGCTGCCGCCGTCGGGAAAATCAGCGCCACGACAAACAGGCCGACAGCCGCCGCCGTCCATTGCGGCAGGGTTTTGCCTTGCGCGGGCGGACACAGGGCAGAGCCGCTTGGGCGGCGTTTCCACCACATCACATAACCGCTGATGCACAGGAAAATCACCAGCAGGCAGAACACCACGTTCAGCGCAATGCTCCAAACGCCCATCGTGCCGATGTGGAAGGCAATGCTGACGGCCATGAATTTGCCGAACCAGTTGTAGTCGTCAAATTTGATGTCGGCCAGCACTTTGCCGGAATATTGGTCGATGTGCATGGTGCGGTCGGCCGTGGGGCTCGGGCTGTCGTAGCTCATCGAGTCGAGGTTAATCGTCCAAACGCCTTTTTCGCCTTTGGGGAAATAGATTTGGTAGCGGTCGGTAAAGCCTTTTTCGCGGGCAAAACGGTCAATCGTTTCAAAAGTGAGCGGTTCGCCGGCTTTGATGCCGTCTTCGCCCAAAGTCGTGCCGGAAACGGGCATCGGGGTGAGTTCCAACGCCCAAGGGATGTCTTTGGTTTTGCCGTCGTTCAAATCGCCGTGCGTGGGAATGGTGGATTCGGGATTCGGTTCAACGCCCCATTTGCCGGCCGGGAACTGCGACCATGACTGTACCATTTTGCCGCCCCAAATGCCGGCCCAAGCCATGCCGGAGATACAGAACACCAGCAGCATCAGCGAAACGTAAGTGCCGAACATGCCGTGCAGGCTGCGCCACAGGGAGCGGCCTTCTTTTGTTCTGCCGGGCAACAGCATTTTTACCACGCTGCGGCGGCGTGTCGTCCACCAGAGATACCAGCCGGTGAGAATCATCAGCACGGTCAGCGCGGCGGCAGTTTCCAAAAGGTAATCGCCCGCCGTGCCCATCAGCATATCGCCGTGGATTTCATCCATCAGATGATAGATGCCTTGTCTGCGCGGATAGGTTTTCACTACTTCGGCAGTGTATGGGTTCACCGCTACCATAGTTGCTTTGCCTTCGGCGTTGTCCACGCGGAAAATTGCCGCCATATCGGGCGCGCGCGGCACGAGATACTGCATCACTTTGCCGTTTTGCGCGTCCACCTTGTTCAAAGCAGCCTGCGCCTATTGCGACAGCGGCTGCACCTGTGCTGCGGGGGCAACGTATACATATTCCCCATCTTTGCCTTCGGTGTGGGCGAAGAAAATCATGGCCAAGCCGGTGATGGCCAAGACCATCAGCAGCGGCGCAACGAAAATGCCTGCATAAAAATGCCACCGCCAGATGGTGAAATAACGCTGGCTGGCGGTGTTGTCTGTGGTTGCGGTGATGTTCTCAGACATGGTTTGTCCTTTTATGTTATTGGCAAATTGGAGAGTTTACTAAAGCTTACAGTTTGCTGTCTTTAACATTAATTAAAGATGCGGCAGTTTTTCAGGCTGCCTGAAACGGCAGAGGCGGGGCAATGCGGCATTATTCTTATTTTGGGCGACCGTATATAGCCGATTAAAATAAAAATGAGACAAGGCGGCGAGCCGCAAGGCGTACAGGTAGTACGTCAAGGCGAGCCAACGCCGTATCATTGCAATTTTAATCGACTATAAAAGCAAAACCGGCGGATTGGGTTTGGTACAATCGGCACGGTTTACAGCAGCCTGAAAACGCCGTCGTGTGGGCAAACACCCCCGACTCCGAACCGAATTTTTCTTTTTCCCCACGGAATTTCGCCATGACACAAAGCCATATCCCGCATTCCCAAACCGCAGAACTTGTCCAGTCCTTCAACGGCGACCTTGTTGCACTTGCCCTGTCGCTGCTGCCGCAGGCCGCCGGATTTGCGGTTGTGCCGGTATCGCAATTCAAAGTGGGCGCGGTTGCGATTGACGCGGAGGGCAATTTCTATCTGGGCGCGAATCAGGAATGCGCCACCGCCGCCATCGGGCAGACCGTCCACGCCGAGCAGAGCGCGGTGTCCCACGCATGGATGCGCGGTGCGGCGCGTATTACCGACATTGTCGTGAACTACACCCCCTGCGGACACTGCCGCCAGTTTCTCAACGAGCTGCCCGATGCAGGCAGCCTGAAAATCCACCTGC